>CAZSXY010000018.1:37134-47678 GCA_964611395.1 uncultured Anaerolineaceae bacterium
CCAATCCGGCCAGCGGGTAGACCTGCACTTGACAGTCACCCAATGGGGCAACGTTCCCACTATTACCGGGCCAGCCAGCGATCAGATTGATCGGATGTGTCAGTGATGGGGAACATCTTTGCCAGGCGATAGACGAACCGGCCTGGGCATGGGTCACGGCACAGCAGCTAGCGCGTAGATTGGGCCTTGCGTATCAAGCACCATGATGAAGCGACCGTCACCCGACCAAGCAATATCAAAAAATTGGGTGCCCAGAGGCAAATTCATGGCGTTGCGATCGGCCCTTTTGAAAACCTTCTGACCCGTGGGCACATCGTCAGCAATGTTCGCAATGTTCCATAAATACAGGTCGCGCCCAGGGCTGGGCAATACAAGCAACAGCGTGCCGTCAGGAGAAAAAGCCACATTGGCACAAAGCTGGCTTTGACCAGGCAGCGGCAAAAACGCATACTGTTCACCGGTCATCGCGTTCCACACGCCAACCAACGGCTGCGGCCCACACCCAATGAGCAACTGCCCATCGGGCGAAAAGGTAATCGCGCTCGACGCCGCGTGGCGAGCTGCCAGGATCGTATACACCTCAGAGCCGGTCGCCATTTCCCAGACGCGAATCCCGCGCTCGGTCGCCACCGCCAGCAAACGCGAATCCGGCGAAAAAACGGCCCGCGACGAAGCGATATCAATCTCTTCTGTATCCGAATCAACCAGGTTGAACACCAATGCACCGCCGGGCACAGACCAAACCCGTACACTCCGATCAGTGCTCACGGTGACAAGGAACGATCCATCAGGCGAAAATCCCAGGTAACCTATCGCTTCACGGTGCGCCTGAATGTTGGCCACCATCTCTGCGGCAGGCATCCGCCAGAGCGTCACGCCACCATTTTCTGCGCCAAATGCCAGCAGCGAACGATCGGGGGATTGGGCAACTACAGGAGCCGCCGTCGTCTGGTGCCCGGCAAATTGGGCCATCGCTTCCAGTTCGCGGGGAGGGGCCATGTTCATTCCCCATAGGCGAGCCAAGCCCTTTTGATCGACCGTGATGAGGGTCTCATCATCCGGACCAAAGAACACCCACCGCCCGTTTACGTCGCTACTCACCAACAAGGCTTCGCCGTTCGCGAGGTTCCAGACCACCGCTGCACCGTCCGCGGCGACCGACGCCATGCGCGTCCCGCTGGCCGAAAACGCGACATCATTCACGGTTCCTTGATGGAGCCGCAGGATACCACTCAGACCCACCACCGGCGCTTCCTGGTTGATCGGAACCTGGGGACGCTGCCAGGCAATATGCAATGGGCTTGGCGTGATGGTGACGCGGGGCTTGCGGTCGTTGTCTCCCGGCGTGCAACCTGTCACCAGCAAACCCAGCACTATAACCCCCATAAAGATGACTGTGTTTCGGGATTTTACGATCAGCATCTCGACCATCGATTGCCTGCTTTCCAACTCTGGAAGGGCATCCACGCGCTAGGACAGCGCGTAAAATTGACTCCTGCACTACCCTTGTGTACCCTCTACACACCGTGTATTTTACACAGAGTTAGCCCGGCGTGGATATTCCGCCGGTGGAGCAAAGGCGCTACTCATGACGGACGCAGAACTCGCCATCTTAAGCATAGTCGCCGAAGGGCCGATTCACGGCTATGACATCCAAACGGTCATTGCTCGACGGGGGCTGCGCGCCTGGACCAATATCGGAGTCTCATCCATGTACTATGTGCTGGAGAAACTCGAACGCCAGGGGCTGGTTGCCAGCGTGGGCCAGCCGGGTAGCACGGGGCCAGCCCGGCGGCAATACCGCATTACCCCCGCCGGTTATGGCATACTTCAGACTGCCGTTGCCGACCTGTTGGGCACACCACGCGAGTATGCCAGCGGATTCGAACTGGGACTTGCCAATCTTCACGTGCTCAGCCCCGGCCAGATTCGCACTGCACTGGCCTCGTACCGCCAGGAACTGATCGCGCGGTTGAACCAGGCTCGCGAACGCAGACAGGAACTTCGGGACAACAAAGCGCCCTTCAACGTGGACGCCATGCTCAGCCACCACATTGCGTTGTTGGAAGCCGAATTCGCGTGGATCACCCACTTCATCGACGAATGGGAGGCGCAAGCTCCCCCTGAAAAAGTGCCCGACACCCCTCCGGAGCCGGAGGACATCCCCCGCATGAAACAGGTCATCTTGCCGCACGATCCCGACTCGCCCCACCGCCTGCCCACCCGCCCACCTCGACCCCGCATTCCGCCACCAGACCATGCTGAAAACTCCGGCGCTGCCAAAGAGACCACCCCCGGCACGTCTGCGCCCCACACACTCGCCAGCCCCCCCGAAGCAGCGGAAAATGGAGAAGACATTGACGCGAATGGCAACGATCCTGATTCGTAGCCCGGTGCTGGTCACCAACCATATAGGCAAACAAGGCATCGAGCTTGCCCCCTTCCAAAACGAAGCAATCGGTTCGATAAAGAATTGCTGCAAAGCTTGCGTTAGGCGTTACAATGGGGGGCCGCAAAGCTCATCGTTCGCCGAGAGATTTCATGACCCAAGAAGCCACCATCCTATACATCGAAGACGATGACGCCAGTCGTGCGCTGGTTCGACGTGTCCTGATCCATGCGGGCTATCGAGTTCTGGTAGCGTCACGCGCCCTCGAAGGCATTGATCTGGCACGAGTCCATCACCCTGATCTGATCCTGACGGACATCAACCTGCCAGACCTGAGTGGCCGCGAAATCGCTGTCCGCCTGCGTGCAGACCCCGGGCTTGCCGGTGTGCCCATCGTAGCCCTCACCGCGCAAGTGCATGCATCCGAACGCAAAAAGACTTTTGCGGCAGGCGTGGTTGGTTACATCACCAAGCCGATCGACACGCGCGATCTCGTGATCCGTGTCCGGGAATTTCTTGATGGCAGGCGCGACACGCTGCCGCCCGAAACGCTGCACGACGCCAGCCACGAGTACGAGCGCGAACTCGTGGCCCGCCTTGAGGCTACCGTACGCGACCTGGAAGCCAGCAACCGCGCGCTCCGCCGCCTCGACCGTCTGAAAGATGATTTCATCCAGCTTACAGCGCACGAGTTGCGCACACCGTTGACCACTGTGTACGGGTACAGCCAGTTGGTGCAAACCTCCAAAACCCTGCAACAGCTTATGCAACGCGATGAAGAAGCACACGCCTGCTTGAGCGGACTCATCGACTCGATTGAGCGTCTCCACCGGGTGGTCGATGAAATCATCACCGTGTCACGCATTGCATCGGGTCGTGTGGGGCTTAAGCTCGGCCCAACCAACCTCACGGAGATCGTCGAACAGGTCGCCAAAGACTACGCACAGGTCATCGCCCAGCGCAATCTCGTGTTAGTCTTCGCACCGGATCAATGGCCAGGGGTCTTCTACGCCGATGCCACCCTGCTCGAACTTGCCATCAGCAATCTGTTGGGGAACGCGATCAAGTACACGCCCGATGGCGGAACGATCACCATCGGGGCGCGTACGGCCAGTAACCACACGGTTCATTTCAGCATCCAAGACACCGGCATTGGCATTGATCCCGACGAGCAACACCATGTTTTCGAGCAATTCTACACCGCTGGCGACACCCAGCTTCACTCAACCAGTAAGACCGCCTTTCGCGGCGGCGGACTTGGGCTTGGACTGGCCATCTGTCGCGGCATCATCGAAGCGCACGGGGGCCGGATTTGGGTTGAAAGCGAAGCGTGCGATCCAGAACGACTGCCCGGTAGCATCTTTCACGTCGAATTGCCGTTAAGAACACATGCTCCCATCGCAAATCAGGACGCCCTGATCGACACCTTGACGTGATAGCAGGTCTGGCCGCCACAAGGTTAGACGCCAACAGGGCAAATTCCATTGGAGGTCATCACGCCACGGTACTACTTGCCCCCCGGCATGCGACCGGTACAATCAGGACATGGGTGACGGCCAGAGTGGAGACCACAGGATGAAGCCAATCCAGTGTCCCGAATGTGGACACGAAAACCTGCCCCGTGCAGTTTTTTGTTTTCGCTGTGGGGCGAACCTGCATGAACCACCCGTCGAGCGTGGCATCCATCGCCGCCGGCGTCATGTTGAGGACGCAATGCGGCATATTGCCGGGCGTAGTGCCCCGCTGGAATCAGACCTTGTGGATGATCTCCGCAAAGCCAAGACCAAACTCCCGCCACCCATCGAAGGCGCGCCCGTGACCTGTCTGCGTTGCGGCACACTGAACAGGCCGGATGCCAGTTATTGCATTGGGTGCGGCGCTTCGCTCGCTGTTCCCGAAGATATGGACGCGGCCACGCTTATTCCACACGCAGCAGCCTTGAGCAATACCGGCCGGGTGCGCGAAAACAACGAGGACCGCGTTGGTCTGTGGGCGCATCACGGCGTGGTCATGGCGCTGGTGGCTGATGGCATGGGCGGTGCAGCAGCGGGCGAAGAAGCCAGCCGCCTGGTCGTGGAAGCCGTGCAGGCAGACTTTTTAGGCGAGGCACGGGGTAGCGAAACCCTGCCTGAGCTTGACGAGAAAGAAATCATCAGTAAGTTACGGGCCACCGTCCGGCGTGCGAACCACGCCGTGATCCGCCAGGCCAGCCAGCACCCGGAATTCCAGGGCATGGGCACAACGATCACCATGGCATTTGTGCGTGGAGACCGCGCCGTCATCGCCCATGTGGGTGATAGCCGCGCGTACCTGATCGATGGCCGGAGCGGGTGGATCAACCAGATCACAGACGATCACAGCTTCGTGGAGGCATTGCTGGCTTCAGGGCATATCACCCCCGAACAAGCAGCCGTCCACCCCATGCGCAACGTCCTGTATCGTGCGCTGGGACAGGTGGACAGCACCGAACCGGATATTTACAGCCGCTCACTCGCGCCCGACGACTGGCTGGTGTTGTGTTCTGATGGGCTAACACGTCATGTGAGCGCATCGGAAATCGCCGATATTACGCGTACAAGCGCCACCCCTGATCAGGCCGCCCACCGCCTGGTGGAACTGGCGAACGAACGCGGCGGCGAAGATAACATCAGCGTGATCACCATCCTGATGGAGCGCATCGACGACCACGATACGACAGAACTTCCGGCGTCCGGGCACACAGGGGACGAAGCAACGCCCGACCAGGCCGATCGCTAGCATGGTCGCCCGATCACAGAGACCGGACAGCCCGAACCCGTTCAGGAAAGAAAAAACTCCGTTCCACAGAAGCGACAACTTGCAACCCCTTTGCCGCTCAGGGTAATATCGCCCCCACAATTGGGGCACTGGGTCAACTCGCGTAAGTGTGCGGCATCGCTGGAATAGAGTCGCCCCTCCTGCCAGTTGACGTACCCGCTGAACACGCCCAGTCCCACCAGGTCATACACCATGCCTTTAATCTGATCGCGTGGCAACTGCAGTTCGATGGCCAGTTCGTCCAGCGTAACCTGTCCACGCGTTTGAATCGCATTGAGCAGTTTGCGCTGGCGAGCTGCCTCCACCTCTTGACGCGCCTGCTGCCCGCCGAATGCCAGCAGATAGATTCCAGCACCGAGCAAGGGGGCCACAAGCACAACCAGCGCGATTGCAAGTCCGAGGATACGTGCAGGCCCCTCAAGATCGTCATTGGTGAACAACCAGACCACAGCCAGCACGCCAACCATGCCCCCAAACACTGTGAGCATCACGCCCGTCAAACGACTTGTACTCATAAGCCTTGCCGCACCTTTCACGCTTAACCGAAGCCCCGGCTACCGCCGCCGGAACCACCGCCACTGCCGCCACCACCGCTAAAACCGCCGGAGCCGGAGCTACTTGGCCGGGTCGTCATGGCCCGCGACGCGCTATTCAACATCTGTGTCAAACCGGTATTCATGGCGTTCAGGCCATCGGTCAACGACTGGCTCATCTCGTTCAGCCCGCCAGGCCCTCCCAGCGAAAAATCTCCCATGCCACCGGCAGCAGGACGGTGAGACCGGCCAGGGTGGTAACCACCTCGCCAGGGGCCACCGAGATGAGTCGGGAAATACCATGAGGGCATGGCTGTCAACGCGGGCACAAGCTGGCTTACCAACTCTTTCTCTATGCCAAACGCCACGGCGTAACTGATCGATTCGTCGAACTTCTCGGCAGCAGATGCAATATCACCGTAGGCCCCAATGTTGGCGAGGTATCGTTTGAAGGCTCGCCATTTCGCCGCAGCCTGAGAACCCTTAGGCGTTTTAGCCGGCATGAACTCCCCGAATAACGCCGCCACCAGGCCAACCACCCCAAGCCCAATCGGGGGCATGATGATCAGGGGCGAAATGATCGTGACTTCTCGCGCCCCCCAGAATAACAGCGATGCAATAGCGATCAGCGCCACGCCGCCCCACGTCCATAACGCACGCGTCGTTTCTGGGGACCGCGTGAAATATCCCTGGCGGATCAACTCGGCGTACATTTGCTTCTTGATCGTGGGGATGTGCTTGTAAAATTTGTTGCGTAGCTTCGATAGCGTTGTCGACCGGCCACTGCCCACGAAGATTCCGCGCAACAATGTGCGCTCATAAGGGCGCAGATCGTCGGCGGGCTTGCCCGTCCGGTGAAACGTAAACTCGGTGTTTGTAAATAACCCGGCCAGGCCGCCCTCCTCTGTTTGCTCAATCACGAGGTATCCCCTGCGGGCGAGATCAACCAGCGTCGCCAGGATATCCTTCATATCGGCCTTTTCGTCAAGCAAAAGTCCCACAATCCCCGGCAGTTCTTCTGTGGGACGCTCGTCCAGGTACTCTGGCACCACGAGCGCCTTGGGATCGCGCCCCCGGCGCAGATAACGCAACACCACAAAGAGAATGCCGCCCAGCGTGAATAGAACGCTCACCGCCAACAGCAACACCGACACCAGCGGTTGCCAGTTCTCAATGTATGACCGTTCACGATCAAAAGCTGCCTGCCACGAGGGTTTTGCCATGCGCTCGTCGTGCGGATACTGCACGCGAACTTCCACCGCATCCCCGCTATCAAGGGGGCCGGGTGACTGCCAGGTGATGACGTTTCCCTCGATGGTTTCGCGCCAATTATCCGGGTAGCTGGCCGTCACCTGGGGCGGGCGCTCAGGTGGCAACGTCACCTGCACGGTCGATGAACGGATCGGAAAAGCGCGATCGCCGGGTACGGCAACCCAGTAGAGCTGATCCCCCCCGCTATAGGATCGCAAAGCGCCGTGAACCGTATAGCGAATGGCGATTTCGCGCCGGTCACCCGACTGAGCCGGGCGCGTGAAATAGTACTTGATGGCGTAAACGTCACCCTCGTTGCGGGCACAGTACGTCCCCGCCCCACCAAAGCACGACGATTGCAGCGGATTCCGGTTTTCGTACACCACGACGTCATCAATTTTTTCGAGACGATCCTGTGGTATCTCGGCAAAACCAAACGAAAATGGGCCGCGTTCGACGACCAGCGTATAGAATTCGGTCACGACAAACCTATTGGCTGCCGTGTCGATGTCCTCAATGGCTACGTCAAAGCGTTCCCAGTACAGGCTCCGTCCATCGCCCCCCGTCTGCTCAGTCTGAGACAGGGCGAAAATGACGTTGGAAAACAGAATGGCCACTACGAAAAATAGCACGGGGATTAATGAGCGTCTCATCGGTTCACGTCACCCTATCATCTCGAAACAGTTGGCGCATTTCGTCTATTCTATACCATCACCTGTTGCCAGCATAACGCCTTCCGATCGCGCCCGTAGCGCCCCCCAGCTCGGCATGAGACATACGAGCACCCAGGCGCTCACGAATCGCGGTAGGGCATGTAAAATTATTCTAAGAAAAGACTAAGAGAAGTTGACTGCGATCGACTCAATGTTTTAGAATACAGTTGCGTGCAGCAGGGCACCACAGGTGAACCATCTGGGCGTCGGTATGGTGATTATCGGATCGGTAGTGTAAATTCTACAATGAGGTATGCAACGAACTATGGAATATCCTGACTACTACAAGGTTCTGGGTGTGGACCGCAATGCGTCGGCGAAGGATATTCGCAAGGCTTACCGCCGGTTGGCGCGTCAATATCACCCTGACGTCAACCCCGGCGACAAGCAAGCCGAAGAGAAATTCAAGCAGATCAACGAAGCCTACGAAGTCCTTTCCGACGAAGAAAAGCGGAAGAAGTATGACCAGCTTGGCCGCAGTTACCAGCAATGGCAGCGCGCGGGCGGACAACCGGGCGGCTTTGAGTGGAGCCACTGGGCAGCCGGACAACCGGGCGGCTTCCGCGTCGAGTTCACCGACACGGATGTGGGGGGCGGCGACCCGTTCTCCGATTTCTTTCGCAGCATTTTCGGCGGCATGGGACAGCCGCAAGGTTCGCGCCGCCGGGCATCCCGGCGTGCCATCCGTGGGCAAGACCTTGAGGTGGTCGCACACATCTCGCTTGAGGACGCCTATCATGGTACTGAGCGACTCGTGCAGATTGGACGCCGCCAACTGAATGTGAAGATTCCCCCTGGAGCGCGTGACGGAACGCGCATCCGGTTGCGTGGCCAGGGCGAACGCGGGTACGCGGGTGGCGAACCGGGTGACCTGGACGTGATCGTGCACATCAACGAGCATCCTGTCTATCGTCGTGAAGGGGACGACCTGTACATGGACCTCAAGGTCCCACTCTATACCGCCGTGCTGGGGGGCACAGTGCAGGTGCCGACACTCAATGGGCAGGTTTCATTGAACATAAAACCGGGGACACAGTCAGGTCAAGCCATTCGCCTGCGTGGCAAAGGAATGCCTCGCTTGCGCCAGCACGACGTGTTTGGCGATCTGTACGCCCGCATCCTGATTCAGATTCCCACCAACCTATCGTCAGAGGAAACCACACTTTTTAAGAAATTGCGTAACCTGCGATCGCGATAGCAACCTGCCAGGAAGTATTGGATTGCTTTACCGGTCGCCAAGCATGAAACGAGGAAGAAACACGTGGGCTGGAACTTTGATGACTTTGACACATTCGACGAAACTGAAACGCCCGGCAGCCCCAGGGAACGCCTGACCGGCTTCCTCCTCGGTCTGGCCGTCGGGACGGTAACGCTGGTGCTGATCGTGGCGTTGATCGTCACCACTATAGCCTCCCTCTTCGCGCCTGCAAGCCGGACAGATCGACGCCCAACCAACCAATACCAACCCCCGGCCCCAGCAGATCTGCGAAGCGCTAACTATCGCCCCAGCATGTGGGCACAACCGGACAGCTTTCAAGCATCCACGCCGACCGCATTGGCTCCGGAGATCATCGCGGAAGCCGACGAGGAGTACGCGCTGCTGACTAATCTATACCTTCGTGTAAGCCCGTCGGTCGTCAACATCGAGATCGTCTCGGCCTATCACAGCAGCACAGACATCATCGATAGCAGCGGATCAGGGTTCGTGGTGGATGCTGACGGCCATATCGTGACGAACGCGCACGTCGTCCGCGACGCCGAGGAGATCGTGGTCACCTTCTCAGACGGATACGTCATCGATGCCGAAGTCATTGGCATTGACGATTACAGCGACCTTGCCGTCGTGCGCGTCGATCCCACGCGTGCGCCGCTGGTGCCGGTGGAGCTAGGCGACAGCAACGAGCTACAGGTGGGGCAACGTGTGGTGGCCATCGGCAACCCCTTCGGACTGACCGGCAGCATGACCGTCGGCATCGTCAGCGCATTGGATCGCTCCCTACCCTCTGCCACCCTCCTCGATCCAGCCTATGACCGCTATAGCAACCCGTCGATCATCCAGATCGACGCCGCAGTGAATCCCGGCAATTCCGGCGGCCCATTGCTTGATTCCTACGGGCGGGTCATCGGCATCAACACCGCCATCCGCACCGAAAATGGCGGATTCCAGGGGATTGCCTTTGCCGTCCCGATCAACACGATGAAACGTGTCGTACCGCAATTGATTGAATCGGGTCAAGCAAAATATTCGTGGCTGGGAATTTCCAGTCCAGCGTCCGAAGGGGGGTATAGCGTCGCTGCTCTGGCAGACGAACTGGGATTCCCGGTGCGAAATGGCATCCTGATCAGCGAAGTCATTCCGGGTTCTCCGGCAGCGCGGGCGGGGCTGCGTGCCGGAACCGAAACGGCTGTTGTGCGCGGTGTGGCAGTACCTACCAACTCTGATATTATCGTCGCGATCAACGGCTTGATCATCCGCGACATTGACGACCTGGTCGCGTACCTTGTCGAAAACACATCGCCGGGCGACACTGTGACGCTGACGATTGTGCGTGAAGGCCAGACACTCGATGTGGACGTGACATTGGGCGTGCGCCCGTGAGTGAAGGAGGAACAACATGAGCATTCCTCATGATGAACCTTGCTACACCATTGGGGTCGTGGCGCGAATGGTCGACCTACATCCCCAAACGCTCAGGAATTATGAACAACTGGGGCTGGTCGTTCCCCAGCGCACCGAGGGCAACATCCGCTTGTATTCGCAGTCAGAAGTAGAACGTTTGCGCAAGATAAACCGCCTGACGCAGGAACTAGGCATAAACCTGGCCGGTGTTGAAGTCATCCTGCACATGACCGACCAGATCG
>CAZSXY010000018.1:47778-50546 GCA_964611395.1 uncultured Anaerolineaceae bacterium
CTAGGCATAAACCTGGCCGGTGTTGAAGTCATCCTGCACATGACCGACCAGATCGAGGCGTTACAACTGAAGGTGGCATCTTTGCAAGCAAAACTGGCGGAACTGGCCCCTGATGAACACGAAAACGTGCAGAGCATAACCGAGACAACGTCTCAGTAGGCTCGTTTGCAAAGAGAAAAGGGTATTGCATGCCTCCGACGCATATCTTGCCTCGCCTGACAATAAATACCGGCCTGGCGCATACCATTCTGGTCCGCTTTTTGCGGGATGCCGTTCACAAGATCGGCTTTGAGCGGGCGGTGATCGGCCTCAGTGGCGGCATCGATTCGGCGCTGTCCGCCTACCTGATCGCCGAAGCCATTGGCCCCGAAAACGTTCTTGCGATTCGCATGCCGTACAAGACCTCGTCCGCCAGCAGCCTGGAGGATGCGCAAGCGGTCATCGATGCGCTTGGCATGCGGAGCGACACGGTTGATATCACGCCGATGGTCGACCCGCTGCTGGCACGATTTCCCGACGCCGACAACCTGCGCCAAGGGAACATCATGGCTCGCATGCGCATGGTCGTGCTTTATGACCAGTCGGCAGCCTTTCGCGGGCTGGTGATCGGAACCAGCAACAAGACCGAATCATTGCTCGGCTATTCCACCGTTTACGGCGACAATGCGGCGGCAGTACAACCGATTGCCGACCTGTACAAAGCACAGGTGCGGCAACTTGCGCAGGCGCTCAACATCCCCCGGCAAATCATCGACAAACCGCCTTCAGCCGATCTATGGGCAGGTCAAACGGACGAGGACGAGCTAGGCTTCACTTACGAACTGGCCGACCAGGTGCTCTACCTGCTGGTAGACGAACGGTACACCGTTGCGGAGGTCGTTGACGAAGGATTTGAGCCGACTTTCGTCGAACGAATCTGGCGACAGGTGCGGCTCAACCACTACAAGCGCACGATGCCCAACGTCGCCAAACTCAGCGCGCGCAGCATCGGCCACGATTTTCTCTATTTACGCGATTGGAGCGGCTAAGGGTCATAGCAACCAGCCATCCTCCGGCGCAGGGCGTAGGAATGGGGGACGCCGAGATGACAGCGAATCCAAACGGTGGCAAGCTACCCCTTGCTGCGCCTGGGCATGAATTTCCTCAGCAATTGCCCAAACCGCGCCGGGGCGTCCCAGGCGGCGAACATGTGCTGCGCGTTTCTTCAGGTAATCCGGCCCCGCTGCCAGCCATTGCGCTACGACATCGGCCACAGCCTGTGCGCCGGGCGCATACACACCCGCCTGGTGTTGCAACACATAAGCAACGTTGCCGTCTTCCTGGCCCGGAACAGCGCCGCTCAGAATCAACGGCAAACCGGCAGCGCACGCCTCACAGATCGTCGAGGGGCCGGCTTTCGTGACCAGAATATCCGCAGCTGCCATCAATTCTGGCATGGTGTGGACAAAAGGAAACACCCGCGTCGGCTGATTCCAGCGCATGGCGCGCAAGCGATGTTGCAGGGTCTTGTTGCGTCCGGCTACGATCACCAGTTGCATCGGCAACCGTCGCGCGTTTAGCTCGCAAGCGATCCGGTGCACTGGCCCCATGCCATCGCCACCGCCAACAAGCAAAACAATCGGTAGCGTGGCATGCAATCCCAGATCCCTCCGCGCCGTGTCTTTCGCCTGTAAACCATCGAGAAAGCGCGGGTGTATGGGTAATCCCGTGACTCGAAGCTGCGCGGGGGCCAAACCAAACGACAGGCCGCGCCGGTACGCAGCTAACGTCGGCACGAGACAGCGATCAACACCGGGGTCGTACCAGAATGCATGGGTCGTTACCAGGTCGGTGACGACCGTGACAAAGGGCGGGCGTCGGCCCCGCATCTGCTTCAGAAGCCGCATCGTCGGGCGCGAAAAGAGCGCGTGCACGCAAACCATGACATCGGCGGGATGCTCGTCGAGCATACGGCGCAGGCCACTGGCCCAAAGACGGCCTATGATAGCCATCGCGACCTGCGAGCGTATGGTTGCGTTTGCCAGGTGATAGCTGATGCCCCAACTGTGTTGCGCCCAGTTCACCCAGCGAGGATAGATTTCCGGAAGATACTTGAACGGAAAGGGCGTGTAACGACGGTAAACATCAACCAACTCGAAGACATACTCACCGGCATAGCGCCGCTCCATCGCAGCACGAATTGCATTTGCAGCGGAGCGGTGTCCTGCCCCGGTGTCTGACATCAAGAACACGATACGCTTGCGCTTCATGAGTAAATGCTTTCAGACAGCTCCTCTACCCCTCACAACTTGCCCTTTCTTATGGAGACATCTTTTCAATTGTGCATGAACCGGAAGTTATGAGTGGTGAGTTTGGCGTGATGAGTCTGAAGCTATAATCATGACTCAAGACTCATAACTCACTACCCTTCACTCCTACCGCTTGTGCCAGATTTACCTGTGTTCCCTGCTATACCAACGCCATCATTCGGCAGCAGAGTCGCGGTTGTCGCGCATGATGCGCTTGACTGCCCGTTCAAACTTCCGGCGCGGGAGCATCACCCGCCGGTCGCAGCCAATGCAGCGAATGCCGATATCCGCCCCCACCCGGTACACGCGCCAACGGGCGCTGCCGCACGGGTGGATTTTGCGCATCTCCACCACATCGCCTACCTGCACGTCCAATGGCATGGGTTTCCCTCATCCGCTACCGATTTCGACAAAGGTCTGGCACTTCCCAACCTGCTACCCGCACCATTATACCTGCTCTTGCTTCATGCGCGGATACCG
>CAZSXY010000019.1:0-46634 GCA_964611395.1 uncultured Anaerolineaceae bacterium
ACTGGTCATCAAACCACGCCTAATTATAGAAATACCGTCTTGGTAGTCAAGGGGTTCTGGCCGCGTAATGCGGGTCGAAGGGTCGGTGATGTTTCGCCAGTTATCAAACCGACCTCCGCCCAAGATCAAACCCCACGGGCAGAGTCTGGGCATTGTCTTGTTGGTTTCTGCTTCCGGACTGCTGGCGGCCGTTACTCGCGTGTCGAATCCCCTGCGTCTGGTTTGATTTTCAACCGAAAGGGATACACTGGACCCGTTGAGCGGCTCTTGACAAGCTTCAAAGGCGCATGCTATACTGCTCGCACTCTATGAAAGGAGAAAGGCGCATTATGTTCAACACCATCACCATCGTGCGTGCCCACATGAGCGGCGATCCTGCCGGGATCGTGCCTTGTCGTATTGCGCCTGTTCGCCGTTAAGGTCCGTTTTTAAGGGAACCTGGCCGCGGGCGCAATGCCCGCGGTTTTTATTTTGGGGTGACTCGTACCAGGAGTCCGTCCAAAACAAACACAAGCCGTGGGCATCTTGCTCGCGGCTTTTTTCGTGCGGCAGGGCAGGCCTGTAACCGTCTGTTCGTAACTTTCGAGCGTTATCTGTACCAACATAGTGCCATATGAGGAAAACATGATGCTGGAGAAATTCATCTCCACGAACGAACCGGCCCTGAATGTCGTCGATGTGGTCAAACGCTTCAATGTCGCATCCGACCCCTGGTGGCGGCGGCTGGCCAGGGCCAGACAAACCACCACGGATAGCAACGGGAACACACAGTTGAAGGCCAGGCGAGGCAAGGAAATCGTCACCGCCGTAGATCATGTGTCATTCACCGTACGCCACCGCGAGATTTTTGGCGTATTGGGGCCGAACGGATCGGGCAAATCAACGCTCATCCGCCTGCTCTCGACGCTACTACTGCCCGACGAGGGATCGATCAAGGTCTTCGGGCTGGACATCGACAAGGACGAAATGGCAGTCAAACGCCTGATCAACCGGGTATCCGTTGAGGCGGCGTTCTTCAAGAAGCTCAGCCCGAAGGAAAACCTGCTCTACGGGGCGCGGCTATACGGCGTCTCCGGCAAAGAAGCCGACCGCAAAGCGCGCGCGATTCTCAAGCGGTTGGGCCTGCGCGAGAACAGTTACACCAGCCCGATGGAGGACATGAGCCGGGGCATGCAGCAAAAGGTCGCCATCGCGCGCGCCTTCCTGACGCAGCCCATCGTGTTGCTGCTGGACGAGCCGACGACCGGTTTAGACCCACGCTCCAAGCTGGAGGTGCAGGCCTTTATCAACGAGCTGCGCGATACACACGACGCGACGATCCTGATCACAACGCACGACATGAACGAGGCCGATGCCCTGTGCGACCGAATCGCCATCCTCGACGAAGGCAAGATCGTCGCCATGGATACGCCGGAGAACTTGAAGCAGTTGGTTCGCCGTAACGGCCACGAACCCACACTGGAAGAAGTGTTCATGGAACTGACCGGCAAGGCGCTGGTCGAAAAAGACGACCTGTCCAGCTTTGAACCGGAGAAAATCCTGACGTAACGGAGGAACACCCGCATGCTCAAGAGCCTGCAATTAGAGATGCGCCAATCGTATGCATTCGTAGCGCGTAACTTCAACCTGGTGAAGCGGTATTGGGGATGGGAAGCCGTCTGGCTGGCCTACTCCATCGCTAATTCACTGTCTGTGACGTTTATCGGGGCCGGTGCCGCAGAGATCACCGGCGAAGCACAGATCGACACGAACTTTCTAATCACATACCTGTTGATCGGCACCCTGGTCTGGCGCTTTCTGGCCAGCATCTTTAACAACATCAGCGAGATGATCGCCTGGGAACGGTGGGAAGGAACCATCGAATATACCTTCATGGCCCCGGTCCGCCGCTTCAACCAGATGATCGGGCAGACCATCTTCGCCATCGTCTACAGCCTGGTGTTCACCGTGATCATCGGGGTGATTGTGGCCTCGTTCTTTGATCTGAACTTTGCCGACGCCGACCTTGTCACGGCGACCATCATCTTGCTGGTCGGCAGCCTATCGTTTGTCGGCATCGGCATCGTGGCCTCGATCCTGCCGTTGCTCTATCCGGAACGCGGGGCGCAGATGACGAACATCGTTCAGGCTTTCTTCCTGCTGGTGTCCGGGGTGTACTACCCGGTCAGCGTGCTGCCCGAGTGGCTGCAAGTCCTGGCGAAGGTCTCGCCAGCGACCTACGTGTTAGAAGGTATGCGAGCGGCGCTCCTGCCCGAAACGGCGGAAGCGAACCCAACGAGTTATATGTGGCCCCTCTTATTGATGGGGATCGTGATGTTACCGCTGGGCATTTTCTTGTTCCAGCGTGCCGAACGATATACCAAGCGCACGGGGAAATTGAAGCGAAACGGCTAAGATGATTTCGCCCGTGCCAGGCAGCTAAGGAGTCTGGCTGTGCATTTGCCTGCAACAAACCATCAAGACAATCTCGCCTGGTATCGCCAACTGGCGACGCGATGGGCGCGTCACCTGATAGCGGGTGAAGTGCCGGCGGCATGGGCAACCCATACAGAAACCGACGTGCAATTCGCCATCCAGCACCTCCAGCTACAACCCGGCGATCACGTGCTGGACCTGGGCTGTGGCTGGGGGCGTCATAGCGTGCCCCTTGCAGCACGAGGCATACAGGTGACAGGACTTGACCTCTCGGAAGATTTGCTCGCGCTGGGGAGGCATAATGCCCGGCGGCGCAATCTGAGCATCCAGTGGGTTGAGGCTGATGTCGCTGCCCTGCCACTGCGTGGACCGTTCGATGCCATTGCCCAGTTCTGTGGTAATCTGCTAACCTGGTTCCCCAATCGGGATCAGGCGCGGGATACCCTCTGGACGGTCACCAACTTGCTGAAACCAGGGGGGCGGCTGCTGTTTGGGCGAGCTGACTGGCAGCCCGAACTCCCCCCACGCTCCCAGCACTGGGACGAGTGGCCAGACGGAGCGGCCATCTACCGGCGGCGCTATGATCCGCAACGCCGCGTGGCTCACGCCCAAACTGTCATCTTTGGACCAGAGCACCGGCGGCGCGAATTCCATCGCTGGACGTGGTGGCCCACCCACCAGGATATGGAAGCGCTGTTCAAACAGGTGGGCTTAGCGGTACGTGGACGCACCAACGGGTATGTTGATGCTCCCTATGATCCGCGCATGCCGGGGTTGATCTACGTGCTAGAGCGCATGAGCAACTAGCCGTCACAAAACTAACCTGACAATCTCTCCGAACGGTCGGTGGTGAAAAGTTTCAGATCATGCACCGACCGTTTGCTCATCCAGTCGTCCAACGCCACACAGACTTCCGCGCCAAGCAAGATGATGAGGCCGGTCATGTAAACCCACAGCATCAACACGATCATCATCGCCACCGAGCCATACACGAGGCTGTAGGACGCCAGGTTATCCAGGTACCAGGCGAATACCCGCTTGGCGACTTCCCACGCGCCGCCCCCCAAAAACGCCGCCACCCATATCGCATCCCAGCGCACGCTCCGGCGGGGGATGAAGCGGTATAAGAAGGCAAAGATGGCGACGCTCAGGCTAAGCGGGACGACGAAGGCCGTCGTCGTCAGCCACGGCGTGGAATCAAAAAAGATGATCAGGTCCATCAGGTTGAATACCAGCGTCGTAGCCAGCGATGCCACCAGCAACACACCCAGCGCGACCATCATGCCCAGCCCCATCACGCGCGAACTCCAGGTGTTATACCCCTTCTCGTCGCGGAAGGTGCGGCTGAGCGCCGATGACAGGTTGGAGAAGAAACCCAGCGACGACCATAACAACGTCAGCGCGGCCACCACGCCGAACGACCCGCGCTGGTCGAGCGTCGTGGCGATGCTGTCTTGCAGAAAATCCGCCGTGGACGCCGGCAGGAACAGGCGCAACACGCCTTCGATCTGGTTCCGCGCCGCCGCCGGGCCAAGCCACGACCCGATCACAATGATCAACAGGATGATCAGCGGGAAAAGCGAGAAGATCGCGTAATAGGACAGCGCCGCCGACTCGCGAGTGCCGTGTTTCGAGAACCGGTCAATGGCCCACCACAAGTGCTGGAGCAACCCGTCCGTCATCGCGTTCCCTAGAATCCACCACCGCTCGTAAAAGCGGAGTGAATGAACTTTTGGGGAATCAGGGTGCGGTGAATCTGCCGTTTGTGTCGCCACTGGTAATTCGCGTCCTGGTTCGCTATTCTTGTGAAGCGTTGGCTACTTAGTCAGCATTGTATTCTGTTCGCTGAGATTCTAACACAAAACTACATGATCAAGGCGCTTATCTTCGATTTCGGCGGTGTGTTGGTGCGCACCGAGGATTACCGTCCCCGCCACGCCTGGGATGAGCGTTTGGGGCTGCCTGCCGGAAGCGTCGAACGCGCCGTCCACCACAGCGATCTATGGGTACAGGTGCAGCTAGGACGTATTTCCGATTCCATCTACTGGCAGGGTGTCGCTGAGTTGCTCTATATGCGCCAGGGAGATGTTGAGCAACTTCGTCGGGATTATTTCAGCGGCGACCGGCTGAACCACCGCCTTGTCGATTTCATCGGAGAGCTTCGCGCCCAGGGATACGCCGTGGCGTTGTTGAGCAACGAATCGCTCCAGTTGAACGAACGGTTGCGCGAGTTGGGCATCAGCGATTTGTTTGACCCGATCGTGATCTCGGCGCAAATAGGAGTCATGAAACCCGACCCCACCGCTTACCGGGTCGTGCTGCAGGAGCTACACGTCGCACCACGCGAAGCCATATTCATCGACGATATGCTGGCCAATGTGCGCGGCGCACAAGCGGTGGGCCTGCATGCGCTTTTGTTCCGGCCCGAAACCAATCTACGCGAAGAATTGAAGCCATTCCTGAACACCCATGTATGACGTGCCCATCTGAAACCCAGGGGACGCACCATGCCAGCGATTGAAGTCAACGGCGCAACCATTGACTACGGCGACACCGGGGGCAGCAAACCAGTCGTGGTGCTGATTCACGGCTGGCTGGGCGCATGGGATTTCTCGTTTGGGCCGGAGATCGAGTGGCTGCGCCCTCATTACCGCGTGCTGGCCCCCAGCCGGCGTGGTTACGGGCGTTCTGGCCCCAAGCCACGCACTTACCCCCGCAATTTCTATCGCCGCGATGCCGAAGACCTGGCCGCGTGGCTCGATGCGCTGGGGATACAGGGGGCGCACATAGTGGGCTTCAGCGATGGCGGCGAAGTCGCCATGCTCTTGCCCATTCTGCGTCCCGACCTGGTGCGGTCGGTCGCGGCGTGGGGCGCTGTCGGCCACTTCACCCCCGAACTGCGCCCAATCATCCAACAAAAGTGGCCCCCCACCTGGCTTGACGACGCCACCCGCGCCTTGCATGGTTCCGAACATATCGAGCGCATGGTCTTGGGGTGGATCACGGCGACAAAGCAGATCATCGACAGCGGTGGGGACATCAGCGCATCAGCGGCGCACCGGATCACGTGCCCGCTTTTGCTCATGTTGGGGCATCACGACGCGCTGAATCCGGAACACCTGGGATGCCAACTTGTCGCGCGTGTACCGCAGGGGCGGCTGGTCATGTTCGATTGCGGGCATGCCATTCACCGGGAGCAGCCAGACGCTTTCCGGCGTACACTGTGGGAACACTTGCAGGCGGTTGATCGTTTGCCCGCTTAGCGCCCCTGGAGCATAACGACATGCCAACCGATCACGCCCCGACCACGCGAATTGTTGATCGGTTCGAGTCGGATGCCCTTAACCCCGTCTGGCATCCCTGGACGACCGGAACCGGTACATTGGGTGTGTCGGGCCATGTGCTGCGGTGTTCCCTGGCTCCAACCCCGGCCACGACGTACAGCGACGCCCAGATCACCGATTATGCGGGGCTACCCCGGCGCTCGTTCCCCTGGCGTCCCCCGGTGCGGCTCACGGTTCGCGCCTGGGCCTCCCACACCGCCGGAACACTCAAGGGCACGGCGGGGTTTGGCTTCTGGAACGAGCCGTTCGTTCCAGGGAAATCGGGACTGCCGCGTCCCCCGCGTGCCACCTGGTTTTTCTTCGCATCGCCGCCGAGCAACATGGCCCTGGCCCGCAACGTCCCCGGTTGGGGCTGGAAGGTCGCCACCATCGACGCCTCACGCGCTGGCTTTTGGCTGCTGGCTCCGCTGGCCCCGTTGGCCTTCCCGCTGATGCGCGTTCCGGCGTTGTACCGGGCGCTGTGGCCCCTGGGTCAGCGAGCAATCGGAGTGTCAGAGGCGTTGCTGCCCGTAGCCCTCAACGAGCCACACACATACGCGCTCGAATGGCGCTCCGGCGGCGTGCGCTTCTTTGTGGATGACATGCTCATCCACGAAGCGCCACACGCGCCACGCGGCCCGCTCGGTTTTATCGCCTGGATCGACAACCAGGTCGCGGTTGTCACCCCGCAGGGCCGGTTTCGCTTCGGGTTGGTCAGCACCACAGAACCCCAGTGGTTATCGTTCCAATACATCGCGATTGAGTCGCTAGAATAGAGGAACCAATGCACCAGCACGCACGCTTTGCCGGCAAGATCGCGTTAGTCACAGGGAGTGGGCGCGGCATTGGCCGGGCCATCGCGTTACGCTTCGCGGCAGAAGGCGCTGACGTGGTCATCAACTACTTTCGCAACCGCCAGCCCGCCGAGCAAACCGCCGGAGAAATCCAGTCGATGGGCCGCCGGGCGCACGTGGTGCGGGCCAATGTCGGCCAGCCCGATGACATCACGCGCCTGGTAGACGCCGCCGTCGATACGTTCGGCGGGCTGGATATCCTGGTTCACAACGCAGCATCCGGCTATAACCGCCCGGTGATGGAGCAGCGCGTCAAGGGCTGGGATTGGACATTCAACATCAACGCGCGCGCTGCACTATTCCTGGCCCAGCACGCCGCCCCGATCATGGAAGCGCGTGGCGGGGGCGCGATTGTGAATATGTCGAGTCTGGGCGCTCGCCGCGTGCTGCCAGATTATGCGGTTGTTGGGGCCTCAAAAGCGGCGCTGGAGGCGCTCACGCGGTATCTGGCCTATGAGCTGGCCCCCATGGGCATTGTGGTCAACGCGGTGGCGGCGGGCCTTGTCCAGACGGATGCGCTCAACCACTTCCCCTGGCTGCGCGAACATGTCGAAGAAGCACTCGCCTACGCCATTGCGCGGACACCGGCCAAACGCGCCGTCACCTCCGAGGAGGTAGCCGGTCTCGTGGCCTTCCTTTGCTCGCCGGAAGCATTCATGATTCGCGGGCAGGTCATCCGGATGGATGGGGGAGCTTCGCTGGGTTTTTGACGGGTTTTTGGGAGCAAGGCCTGGCTATGCCTCAGGAGAAAGAGGGAACCTGAGCGTGACCTTCGTGCCCTCGTCGGGGGCGCTGATCAGGTGAACGTCGCCGCCGTGCGCTTCGACGATTCCTTTGACAATCGGCAGGCCCATACCAGCGCCTTGCTGCTCATGCTCGTCACGCTCCGATTGAATGAGTACATCCCAGATCGTTGCCTGGTCCGCCTCCGGAATCCCGTTACCCTGATCCATCACAGACACAACCACATAGCCGTCTGCGCGCTCCAGGATGATGGTAATGTCGGAGCCAGGAGGAGAATACTGCACCGCGTTACGAATGACTTCACTGATAGCCGTCACCAGCATTTCATGGATGCCGTTCACGGGGAGTAAATCATCATCAGCGCCTCCCCGGTGGATGATAACGTTATGCTCACTCAACAAGCCGTTGAGCAGCGTCAGTGCATCTTCGATCAGGCAAACCAACTCCTGGCGTGCCTGCGAATCCTGCACGCGTTCTTTCACATTACCGCTGAGAATCTGGGCATAAAGCACGGCCTGTTCGGCCAGCCGGTTCAGCCGCTGCGTGCCCCCCTGAATCAATTCCAGGCTGACACGGATGTCTTCGTTGGGCAGCATTCCCTCTAATTGCTCGAGCTCTTCGGCCAGCAGCGCAAAGCCCCCGGTCACATAGGTGAGCGGCGTGCGTAATTCATGCGACAGCAACTGCACCAGCAACCGGCGTGCATCAGACAGGCTTTCACTCGCCAGCGACCGAATCTCAGCCGCGCGCCGGAGCTTGTTCTGAATGGCGATCAAGAACTCCTCAGGATCAAACGGCTTTACGAGGTAATCATCGGCACCGAGCAACCGGCCTGTTGTCATATCCCGCCGAGAGCCACGCGCCGTCAGAAAAATGAAAGGCACTGCCCGCAAATAGTCATACTTGCGCCGCACAGCTTCAAAGAACTGGTACCCATCCATGCGGGGCATCATGATGTCGCTGACGATGAGTTCGGGCTGGAATCCGGAATCGAGGATTTCGAGGGCTTCCTGGCCGTCGCGTGCCACCCGGACTGTATAGCCTTCGAGTTTAAGAACCAGCGCGGCGTTCTCGCGCAGCGATGGGTTGTCTTCAACAAAAAGAATGTTGGCGCTCATCCGCTAACCTTTGCCAGGAAATAGCCCCGGCCCACACCTTACCCCCAGTGTAATAACGGAAAATCATGTTTCATTATACCGCAAACAAATAAAATCTCACTTAATAATACGGTGATAATTCATTGATTACAGGGGCGCACATTAAGGCAATCAAATGCCGGAGTATGCGATACCCCGGCAAGAGAACAAAAGCCACTATGACATATGACAGGAAAAACACGTTTTACCGGGCAGTTAGCTCACCTGGTGTGTCGCTGGCCTTGATTTCTTCGTAAATGCGATCCAACCCACTCTTGATCCGCTTTTGCAGTAGTTCGCTTTCGCTGGGGTTATAGGGGAACAGTTCCAGCAATTCTGGAACGATGGTAGAGGTATCCGCACGCGGTCGCCCGGCCCGGTAGAGACTCTGCACGCGACGGCGCGCCAGCCGAAGATAATTCGAAACCGGCTCGGTTGCGGCCTTATCGACCAGCGGGCCGCGTCCTGGCACAATGTGATCAGCCGGGAAGCGACTGCGGCGTAGCATGGTCAGCGCTTCGAGCCAATCCTTCGTAGTGGGGCTGGAAATGTACGGGTGTTCGTTCACGCTGATGCAATCACCGGCAAATACGATTTTCTGCTCTGGCAGGTGAACCCACAAACTGCCCGCCGTTGGGCCGCGCATCGCCCACAAGGGAATGTGCCGCCCGCCATAGCGCAATTGCATCCGGCGCGAAAACCCAACACCAGGAACCATCAATCGCACGCCGGCGAACTGTTCGCGCTCAATCGAGTTCGATGCCAGGGCGTCAATCGCATTATCCAGAAACGTCGCGGGTAAACTGTTGACGTGCGCCATTGTCTCGTCATGGGCCACAATCACGCTTGTCCCAAACCAGCAGTTCCCCAGCAGGCGATCGCGATGCCCATCGGTAAGCACAATCGCCAACACGGGCTTTTCGGCAATCGTAGACAACTGGTCACGCCAGTGCCACGCATCTTCAGGATAGGG
Source organism: uncultured Anaerolineaceae bacterium (assembly GCA_964611395.1). Classification (GTDB taxonomy): domain Bacteria; phylum Chloroflexota; class Anaerolineae; order Aggregatilineales; family Aggregatilineaceae; genus CAZSXY01. Next base: position 9,446 of record CAZSXY010000019.1, read on the forward strand.
TGGTGTGTCAATCAACACAAAACCGGCGGCCGTCAATATCGCTCCCACAGTGACCCGCCGGTAGCCGGTTTCGACGAAAACTCCGGGTGCTAACTCTTGCACAGTTCGCTTATCCTTGCTTGTTTACCGTTCGAAGATACTCAGCCGCCGCCTCAAGCGCCGCGCGGACATCATCGAGGGTGGCCGGAACCCCGCCCCCCTGCGCGAACGATGGTCGCCCGCCACCGCGATCCACGTTCCACACCGCCAGGCCGCGCTTTAGCACCGCCACCATGTCATGCGGCAGGTCATCCGAGCGAGCCGCGACGAGGTGGGCCTTGTCGCCTGCTGTGGCGCAGATCGCCACTGTTGCAGGATGGGTGATGAGGTGCTGTACCAACTGGCGCAATTCAGCAGCGTCGCGTTCTGCGAACGCGCCCAATACCAGCGCCACGCCATTGTGGCGTTCAGCCGCCTGCCACAGTTCCCCGGCTTCATGCGCCAACACGACGCTCCGCAGGGCCTTCAACTCGCGGCGCAAGGCCTTGTTCTCCTCGCGCAGTTTGTTGAGCGCTGCCGGAATGTCATCAAAGCCGGTGGTCATCTCGGCGGCCAGCCGGAGCAACAGGGCGTTCTTCACGCGGTAGTCGCGGACTGCCCGGCGTCCGCAGCGAAACTCCACGCGTGTGAGGTCGCCCCGACGGTCGACGCGCAACACCTTGATCAGCCCGATCTCACCGGTATGGGCCACGTGCGTACCGCCGCATGCCGTGTGATCGAAATCTTCGATCACAACGACGCGAAATCGCCCGTCCACCTCCGGCACTTTGCGCAATTGGAGTGAGGCCAATTCCGCGTCAGACGGGTACCACGCCCGCACCGGACGATTTTCGGTAACGACCTGGTTGGCGAGGTCTTCCACCGCGTCAATCGTTGCGGCTTTGATGCCGGTCCGGTTCAGATCAATGGTGATGCTATCGGGACTCATGTGGAAGCCAACGGTTTCCGCGTTGGCGAGGCGTACAAATGCCTGCGACAGGATATGCTGGCCGGTATGGTGCTGCATATGATCGAAGCGCCGCGCCCAGTCGATCCGCCCCGACACAAGTCCCGGCGACAGTTCGCCGTCCAGCAGGTGCAGGATCGCGCCATCTTCCTCGCGAGCCAGCACATCAATCACCGGAACGCCGTTGAGCGTGCCGGTGTCATGCGGCTGCCCGCCACTGGTCGGATAGAAGTACGTTCGATCGAGAACTGCTGCCGGTGTGCCCTCCACGGTAGCCAGTTCGACCAGTTCCGCATCAAATGTCGCGGTGTAGGAATCGGTGTAGTACAGGCGTTTGGTGGTCATCATGATCATCTATCCGGTGGGCCGCTCGACGGTGGATTGCACGTTGCCCGCGCCAGCGGCGTGCAAGGGAAAGTGTCGCAGCGGCAAAGTTCGTTGCCTATTGTAGCATCTCGTGGCCTAAAAAGGCAGCCTGTTTTGCCCGCCGGAGGTGGTGGCGGCGTGTATCCCCCTACAACTGTTCAGGCAGCCAGGCCCACCACGCCGCATCAAGTTCGACAAACGACAGGCCCAGCGCACTCTGGCACGCCTCCCCGAGCGTTTGCCCCTCAGCCATCGCGCGAATCCAGGCATTGCGGGCCTCTGCGCCATAAGTCTCGGTGATATAGTGTACCAGGACAAACGTTTGATCGATGGCAAGTTGCCGCTCGTCCGCCGTAAGATCATCCGCGGTGGCCAGTTCATCCCAGCCAAGCAGCCGCTCTTCGGCGGCCTCAGGAGCCAGAGAAAGCGCTGCCACGCGCTTGAGGACGCGGTTGCGCTGGCTGAGCGTATAGAACAGCGAGCCGCCGTATTCGGAGATTCCGTCTTCTAACCACCAGGAGAACCGGCTGCGCTCGCCACCGCTCAACTCAAACAGCAAGAATCGCGTGTACTCGCGGGCCACGATCGACTCTTCGGGCGCGGTCTTGATCGGCGTCAACGTGAGCTTGATCGCTTCGCCGGGCCAGTTCCACGTGGTCAAATCAGGCTGAGAAAGGCGCGTCCAATTGAACAGCATGGTCGGGCTTTCGTATAACTTGATGTGCGCCGTTGCGGCGGGCACATAGCCGAACGCGCGCGTCACAACCCGGCGCACCTCTGGCAGATAAGCAAGCATCGCCTGCGCCTGGGCGGTATAATCAGCCACGCCAGCCTGGTAGTAGAGCTTTATCCCCTCAACCTCGGCGGTTTCCCAGCGTTCGCCACCCAGCACCCAGCGACCATCTTGTTGGTAAAACACAACCGTGATCGTCGTGCCGCCAGCCGTGTCATCCCCCGAACGCGTCGCCTGTCGCCAGCGCCATGTCATCCGCGCCGTCGCTTCGGCATCCGACACAGCATGGATGCCGTACAACTCGATGTTGAAGGTTGCCAGGGGATTTTCAACCCAATCGCGTGCCCACGCGCGATGCTCGGCCCAGAAGATTGGGTCACCATCCCAGACGTAGGTCAGATAACCGGCCAGATCGCCAGCTTGGATGGCCTGCTCCATCCGCGCGACAGTGCGATTTAACTCAAATTCGATAGCGTTCATGGGGGTGACGGTTGGTGTAGGCCGGGTGGCACGCGTCGGTTGCGCAAAGAGCGTACTGGCCGCCTGCGCACCTTCTTTATCGGTCGTTGGCGGGGGATTCTCTACAGCTTTGCCACAGGCCCCCAGCGCCACTAACGCGACCAGCACCACCAGGATGAGACTCCACCGCGATATCATACCGGTTTTCTCCCCGCTCCCAGAATCGAAACATGGCACATTTTGCCATGTTATACGTGCCCCGCCACAGGCTCGATCAGCGGATGCGCAAATAGGTGATGGAGCTTTCCTGGAAGCCGGCAGCCTGGAAAAATGCCCGCGCCGCCGGGCTGCCCCGGTCGATGTTAACGTACAGGTGCGTCAGGGCCAGCCGGTTGGCATGGCGCAACGCCGCTTCTAAGAGCGCCGCGCCCACGCCTTCGCCGCGAAATTCCAGGGCTACGGCTATATCGTCTATCCAGCCGCGCCCGCCCGTCAACGTGCTCACCAACGACATCGCGACAAAGCCGATCACCCGCCGGGGCAGCGCCTGTGTTTCGGCCACATACACGCTGATCGTCTGGCGCTCGGCAAATCGCCGCCGGGTGGCTTCCCAGTCGCGCTCCGATAGGGCGCGGTTGGCGTCAAGCAAACATAGCAAATCCATCACCGCGTCAAGATCAGACGGCTCGGCTTCGCGAATGACAAAACTCTCTGCGTCGCCTGGGGTCGTGAAAGATTCCTGTTGACGGAGCGCCAGCCAGCGCTGGATCGCCTGGCGGTGGGTGCGGAAGGGCATGTCCGGCAGTTCATCCGGCTGGAAGACACGAACATCAAGCGCATCATCACCCGCGCGGAGCGTGCCGCCAACCGGCTGCGCCCGGTAAAAGACGATGATGCCGCTGGTGGGCGGCCCTTCGGGGAAAGAGTAGATGCCAACGAGGTCATCCAGTTGAATATCGAGGCCGGTTTCCTCTTTACTCTCGCGGATGGCAGCTTCTTCGACGCTCTCGTCGGCTTCGATGTACCCCGACGGCAGCGCCCAGCGCCCCGGCCTGACCTTTCCGCCACGCTTGATCAGCACCACGCCGCCGTCCATCTCGATGAGAATGCCGACCCCCGGCACGGGGTTGTGGTAATGCACGTAGCCGCATGCCGGGCACGCCAGTCGCTCGCGCGACCCTACGGCACGCAGGACGAGGTGCTCGCCACATTGAGGGCAATAGCTGAGCCGGCTGTCGGAAGCCATCGCGACGTTATCACAACTCCAGATAGTCACGCAAGGGATGGCTGCGGTTGGGATGCCGCAGCTTGCGCAACGCTTTTGCTTCGATCTGGCGGATGCGCTCGCGGGTTACGCCGAAGTGTCGCCCCACCTCTTCGAGAGTGTGTTCCTGTCCGTCGCTCAAACCAAAACGCATCTCCAATACCTCGCGTTCGCGCGGGTTGAGCACCGACAATGCGCCCCGTATTTGCTCTTTGAGCAGTTGCCGGGCGGCGGCGTCCACCGGGCCAAGAATTTTGTCGTCCTCGATGAAATCGCCCAGCAGGCTGGAATCTTCCTGGCCAACCGGCATTTCCAGCGACATCGGTTCTTGCGAAATGCGCAGAATACGCCGGACCTTGTTGGCCGCACGACGCAGTTTGCGGGCCATGTTGGGTTCGAGCTTTTCCCCACGTTCCCAGGCCGCGCGAATGGTCGCTACTTCCTCTTCCGTGAGGAATTCCATCTCCAGCGCGATTTGTTCGGCGGTCGGCTCTGAGCCAAGACTCTGGATCAAGTCACGTTGCACGCGCATCAAGCGGTTGATTGTCTCGACCATGTGCACCGGAATGCGAATCGTGCGTGCCTGGTCGGCAATCGCGCGACTGATCGCCTGCCGGATCCACCACGTGGCATACGTGCTAAATTTGAACCCCTTGGTATGGTCGAACTTCTCGACGGCACGCAGCAAGCCAATGTTGCCTTCCTGAATCAGGTCGAGGAAGTTGATCCCGCGCCCCATGTAACGCTTGGCGACGCTGACCACCAAGCGCAAGTTGGCTCGTGTCAGCGCTTCGGCGGCCTGGGGGCCGCGTCCGATGGCCTGGTCAAACTCGCGGGCGGTCAATTCGGCGATACCCTCTGGGTCTTCATCCGCCCAGGCGCGGAACGTTGCAGCGTCGGGCCAGTCGCCGTATTCATTGTAGAAAGCGGCGATCTTGTTTTGCAGCGCCGCCGGAAGCAGGTACAACGCCCGGAATACATCGAAGAGGTGAGCCGCTACCTGGTTCCACACCTCATCACGGCCCCATTCGCCCTGTTCGAGGTACAGGCGAACGTAAGATGGCTCTTCGCCGTTCCAGGTACGCCTGAGGTTCTGCGCCTCCCCGATCAACAGATCGACCAGTGGCGGCTCAACGTCGAATGTCGCAATGGCTTGCAGCGTCGCTTGCCAGTGCTCCAGGAGAAAATCGTAAAGCGCCTCCAGGATGGTCAGGGTGTCTGCCGTTGGCGAATCACCGGTCGCGATCTGCTCGCGAAGGGACGCCAGCAGGTTGCAGGCCGCGATCTGCGAAGCCAGCCAGGTTTCACGGTCCGGGTCCAACAACTGAACCTGCCCGATCTCTTTGAGATACATGCGCACCGGGTCATCGGCCAACGCCGCCGGTTCTGGGGGTGGCACGTCGGCCTCGTTGTCAAGACCTTCAAGATCGTTTTCTTTCAGGTTACTGACCACCGAATCGTCAAAATCCACTGTATCGTGATCGTCGGCGATGATTTCAACTCCCATCTCTTCAAGCTGGTCAAAGACGACCTGAACCTCGTCATGGTCAGGATCGTCAAACAGCGCGAGGATCTCTTGCTCGTTTAACTGCTTTTCACGGCGGCCCTTGTCGATCAACTCACGGATCGCTTGATGGGTGTCCCCATGTTGCCGTTTGCGTGATTGTTTTCCCATGACATCCCGATGTCTGTGACACAATGAAAAGAAATATTATAGAGAACACACAAGGTCTGGCACAATTGGCATGGGTGACAAGTTATGATTTTACCGTATATGAGACGGGCTACCGGGGTCTGCTCATAACTTCCAGCTCATGCAATCTTTTCAACGTTGCATCATTAGTTCGCGCGGTAAAAGACCGGCTTACTGCAATGGATGCCTGATCTCGCCCAACGCCTTCGCAATAATCTGGCGCGCGCGCATGTTCGTACGCAGCGCTTCCTGGTAACCTGCGCCGGTCAGGTCTCCGCTGAGCATCTGGGCATCCTGCTGCAAAAAGTACAACTCATTCCACTCGCGCTCCAGATACCCCAGACGCAACGCCAATACCTCACGGAGAAAGATACGCATGTCCGGCTCAGGAAAGGCATTCATGCGCACCTGCTCACGCACGATGGAACGCAATTCGGTCGCCGCCAGGGGGGGCAACAATTGCTCGAATTCCTCCAGCGGCGTGACATGCAACTGTCTGGCAACCAGTTGCAGCTCCGGGGCCAGATTCTGCTCCACGAACTCCAGCGGTTCCATGTCATACTGGTAAAGAGCCTGCTCCAGCACGCGAAAGATCGCCTGGTAGTCCGGACGGGTGAAGTCTTCAGTCCTGAGCGGGGCCAGCACGCCGCCCAAACGAGGTTCGTCTCCCTGGAGTTCGCGTAACAGCCGGTTGGCCGCAAATAGCCAGTCCGGTTCTTCAAGCAGCAACCGCAAACAGAACTCTTCGCGCAACGCCGGTTGCCCTGGCAAGCCGGTAACTGGCTTTTCTTGCTGGCGCGGTGGCCGTTCTGCCAGTTTGCGCTGCTCGCGCGGGGTTGGGGCACGGCGCACCCGCGCAGTTCGCTGCCGCTGAGACCACTGGATCAGTATCCGTTCATCGATGTGAACACGACGCGCCAGGGCCTGAATGTTGCCGCTGCGCTGGAGATCGCTCTCCGTGGCCATCAGGATGGGCAGTAGTTCGCGTGCCACCTGCTCGCGTTCCTGGTAGGACGAATGAGCGGTCAGGTGCGCCGTCCCCCGCTGAATGACATACTCGGCCACGGGGATCGCCTGTTCCAGCAGTGTCACCCAGGCATCCGGCTCTTCGCGGATCAGGTCGTCAGGATCGTTCCCCTCCGGCAGGCTGACCACGCGAATATCCAACGCCAACTTGCCAGTGTAACGCATCATGCCACGCGGATCAAAAGTCACCCCCCCGTCGCGGTCGAGCGTCTCGCGCGCGACATTCAACCCGCGCATCGTGGCGCTCATACCGGCAGCATCCGGGTCCAGGGCCAGGATCAACCGCCGGGCATAGCGGCTCAACTGGCGAAGCTGGTCTTCGGTGAGCGCCGTGCCCATCTGGGCAACCACATTCGCAAAGCCCGCCTGGTACGCCTGCATCACGTCCATATACCCTTCGACGATCACGGCGGTTTCCGTTTCCCGGATCGCGCGCCGGGCCATATCCAGGCCGTACAGCAAACGGCTTTTGTCGAACAGCGGGTTTTGGGGTGAGTTGAGATACTTGGGCACAGCATCCCCGGCCAGCGCACGCGCGCCAAACCCGACGGTTCGCCCGCGCGCATCGCGAATCGGGATCACCAGGCGATCCCGGAAGCGATCGTAGACGTTGCCGCGCTCGTTGCGAATGGCCACCCCGGAATCGATGATCTCATCCTGCGAATATCCCAGCATCTGCAAATGGTGCAGCGCCTGTCGCCAGTCATCGGGCGCATATCCCAATTGGAACGCCGCCACCGTCTCGGCGCTCAACCCACGCCCGACCACATACTCGCGGGCAAGCTGTGCGTCAGGGGATTCGATCAACCGTTCGTGGAAGAACCGGGCCGTCTCTTCGATCAGGCCTTGCAGACGTTCGACTTCGGCCTGTTGTTGTGTTTGTTCTGGGGTTGGCGAGGCAAGTTCAACGCCAGCGCGCTTGGCCAACTCGCGCAACGCATCACCGAAGTCCCAGCCCTCCGTTTTCATGACAAAGCTGAAGACATCGCCGCCTTCACTGCACGCGCCAAAACAACGCCATGTCTGGGTATCCGGGAACACTACGAACGACGGCGTTTTTTCCTGATGAAAAGGGCACAACGCCTTGAAGTTGCGCCCTGCCTTTTGTAGGTTCACGTAACCGGACACAACGTCAACAATGTCGAGACGGGCTTTTACATCGTCTACAACGGACATTATTGCGTGGGCCACCAATCGCTGCTAACGTGGCTCGGATTATAAGCGCGAGGAAACATTCCCGCAAACACGCTTGAGCCCGCAAAACTTGTCTATCGGGTTATCTAATGTCCGGGGAAAGTCACGGCAGGCAGGCATGTTTATGGCCGGATCGCCAGCCGCACGTTGCTTGACAACAGCGCGTTTCCCTGCTATTTTTTGAGATAACAATCGTAAAATTGTAAAAGCGTTGATCTGGAAGAGTACACACCAAAGCGGTGTTCAGAGAGTCGCCGGGTGCTGTGAAGGCGATACAGGCGCAGGGGTGGAATGGCCCAGGGAGCTGCCGGTCGAACGTCGTACTGACAAGTAGCCCGTGCCGGAGACACCACCGTTATCAGGGTGAGGGGTATCGATGCGATTCGCCCGGTGCATGGGCGCGCTGATCGTGTCCGTACCTCAAAACGAGTGAAGCTGGCTTCCCCTTCCAAGCAAAATCTGCGTGCACCGTGGATTTTTTGTTTTTAGGGGCAGGTCGCTTAACCAAGGTGGCACCGCGGGAATCTCCCTTCTCGTCCTTGATGGCGAAGGGAGATTTTTTGTCAGGATGATCACAGGAGAGCGACCGATGGCTTTTGCACCGACGACACTCCGCGCTCGCACGCAAACCGTCCCCGACCGCGCGACAGTCTGCCAATTGTTCAAACAGGGCGATCTGGTTCCCGTGTACCGGACGCTGCTGGCCGACCTGGAAACGCCGGTTTCCGTCTATCTCAAGCTGGCGCAAGCCGGCGCGGCGTCATTCCTGCTCGAAAGCGTCGAAGGCGGTGAACAGGTCGGGCGCTATTCTTTCCTCGGCGTGAATCCCAAAGGGATGCTCACTGTGCAGGACAACGTCGTCACCACAATGCGACACGGTGAGACGGCCACGCGCACACTCGAACCCGGTGAAGACCCCCTACATGTGATCGGGCGTGAATTTGAGCGTGTCCGGCCCGTGCGGCTTGAGGGGCTGCCGCGCTTCGTCGGCGGCGCGGTGGGTTATCTCAGCTACGACATTGTGCGCTATTTCGAGCGCCTGCCGGACACGACCATCGACGATCTAAACGTGCCAGATACCGTGTTCCTGCTGGTAAACACGCTGGTGATCTTCGACCATGTCAAGCACCAACTGATTGTGCTGTCCAACGCGCACAACACCGGCGATCCCAACGCGGCGTATGATCACGCCGTGGAGCGTATCGACCAGATCATCGACGCGCTGGCCGGTCCGCTGCTATACCTGGACGAGGACAAGCTACCTGAACCGCTTGACGGTGACCTGCAATCGAACATGACGCGCGAACAGTTCGAGGCCAACGTCCGCGCCGCGAAAGAATACATCGCCGCCGGAGATGCGTTCCAGATCGTGCTATCGCAGCGCTTCAGCCGCCGCACCACCGCCGCCCCATTCACCATCTACCGGGTGCTGCGCGCGCTCAACCCCTCCCCCTACATGTTTTTCTTACGTTTTAGCGACGATTTCAGCTTGATCGGTGCATCACCGGAGATGATGGTGCGGCTGGAAGACAGCACCGCGATGGTACGGCCTATCGCTGGGACGCGCCCGCGCGGCGACGATGAGGAAGAAGATAACGCCCTGGCGGAAGAATTGCTCGCCGACGACAAGGAACGCGCCGAACATGTCATGCTCGTAGATCTGGGCCGCAACGACCTGGGCCGTGTGTGCGAGTTTGGCACCGTCCGCGTGCCGAACATGATGTATATCGAGCGTTATTCGCATGTCATGCACATCGTCAGCCAGGTGCAGGGTCAAATCCGCGCCGGTATGGACGCCTTCGATTTGCTGCGCGCGACGTTTCCGGCGGGGACGCTCAGCGGCGCGCCCAAAGTACGCGCCATGGAGATCATCGAGGAATTGGAAGGCACGCGGCGCGGCCCCTACGGTGGCGCAGTAGGCTATTTCAGTTTCGATGGCTCGATGGACACCTGCATCACGATCCGCACGATGATGATGCGCGATGACACGGTGTATTTCCAGTCAGGAGCCGGGATTGTGGCCGACAGCAACCCGGCGCGCGAATATGACGAGACGGTGAACAAAGCGCGGGCGATTGCGGTGGCCATCACCCATGCCGAAGAGGGACTCATGTAGGAGCGCTCCTACTTTCGAGGGAGTAAAAACGATGATCCTGGTAATCGATAACTACGACAGTTTTACCTACAACCTCGTGCAGGAAATGGGCGAATTGGGCGCGGACTTGCGCGTTGCCCGCAACGACCGGATCACGCTGGACGAGATCAGGGCCATGGAACCGACGCACATCGTGATCTCGCCGGGGCCGGGCACACCTGACGATGGCGGCGTCTCGATGGATGTGATCCGCGAGTTGGGGCCGACCATACCGCTCCTGGGTGTCTGCCTAGGGCACCAGTGTGTCGGGCAGGTATTCGGCGGGCGAGTCGTGCGCGCGCCGCGTTTGATGCACGGCAAAACCAGCATGATCTACCACAAAAACACCGACCTGTTCACCGGTGTGCCCAGCCCATTCGAGGCAACACGCTACCACAGCCTGATCGTCGAGGAGCCGCTGCCAGAGGCGCTGATAGTCACGGCCTTCACCGAAACAGGCGAGGTGATGGGCGTACGGCACAAGGAGTATCCCATTGTGGGCGTGCAGTTTCACCCGGAGAGCATTTTGACCCGGTTTGGGATGCGCATCTTGAAGAATTTCCTGGAAAACCGCCTGTAATGCAGTACCAGAGAGGTGACATCATGACGATTGATATTCAACGCGCCATTGAGATCATCAGCCGGTACGGACACCTCCAGGCTGAGGAAGCCGAAGCGGTGATGAACCAGATCATGCAAGGCGACGCCACCGACGCGCAGATCGGGGCCTACCTGATGGGGCTGCGGATGAAAGGGGAGACGGAAGCCGAGATTCTCGGCAGCGCCCGCGCCATGCGCGCCAACGCCGTGCGCGTGCCGATCAAGACCGACGGCGACCTCCTCGATACGTGTGGCACAGGCGGCGACAAGTCCGGCACGTTCAACATCAGCACGACGGTAGCGTTTGTGGCGGCGGGTGCGGGGGTACGGATCGCCAAGCACGGCAACCGCGCCTCGACCAGCAAATGCGGCAGCGCGGACGTGCTGGCCGAATTGGGCGTGAATCTCGACCTGACGCCGGAGCAAGTCGGCCAGTGCGTGGACGCGATCGGGATCGGCTTCCTGTTTGCGCCCCGGTTACACCCCGCCATGAAATATGCCATCGGCCCGCGCCGCCAGATGGGCGTGCGTACGATCTTCAACATCCTGGGGCCGCTCACCAACCCGGCGGGCGCGCAGCGGCAGTTGATGGGCGTCTTCACCCCGGATTTGACCGAGTTCCTGGCGAATGTGCTGGGTGCGCTCGGCGCGACGGTGGCGATTGTGGTGTGCGGTTACGGTAATCTCGACGAATTGACGACTACCGGGCCAAACCGCGTCAGCCACTACGAAAACGGCGCAGTTCACACCTACGAGTTGAATCCGCTGGATTACGATCTGAAGACGGCGCACATCTCCGAACTGCTCGGCGGCGACGCGCCCGAAAATGCAGCCATACTGCGCGGCATCCTGAGCGGCGAGGTAGACTCCGCCAAGCGCGATGTCGTGCTGCTGAACGCCGGGGCCGCGCTGGTGGCAGCGGGGCGCGCCCCAGACATGGCAGAGGGCATCGCGCTGGCCGCCAGCGTGATCGACAGCGGCGCGGCGCTCGAAAAGCTCGACGCGCTGATCGCCTATAGCCAGGAACTGGCGAATGGATAACCGTTTTGTCCGCACGCGCACCGTGCTCGACAAAATCCTCGATCACAAAGTCGCGGAACTTGCAGCGCGCAAAGCACGCGTCCCCCTGCGAGACATCGTGGGTGCCGCCCGGTCTGCTGCGCCACCGCGCGACATGCTATCCGCGCTAAACCAGGAAACCGTTGCGCTGATCGCGGAGGTCAAGCACGCTTCGCCGTCGAAAGGGGTGCTGATCGAAGATTTCGATCCGGTCGGGTTGGGGACTACCTACGCCGAACATGGCGCGGCGGCGATCTCCGTCCTGACCGACGAGGTGTTTTTCCTGGGCCAGCTCGATCACCTGACGGCCGTGCGCGGTGCGATCAATGTGCCGGTGCTGCGGAAAGACTTTGTAATCGATCTGTACCAGGTGTACGAAGGCCGCGCCGCTGGCGCGGACGCAATCCTGCTGATCGTTGCCGCCCTAGAAGACGCGCAGCTTGCTGAACTCCATGCCCTGGCGCTTGACCTGGGCATGGCGGCGCTGGTCGAAGTTCATAACGAAGACGAACTCGAACGGGCGCTGCGGATCACCCCCCCGCTGCTCGGCATCAACAACCGCAATCTCAAGACGTTCAAGGTAAACCTGCGCACCACCGCGCGGCTGGCGCGATTGGTCCCGGATGCGGTAACGCTGGTGGCCGAAAGCGGGATCGCCACCGGCGCGGATGTCCGAGAGATGGGGCGCGCAGGAGCGCATGCGGTGCTGGTCGGTGAAGCGTTGGTAAAATCCGGGGATATCGCGGCGAAAGTGCGCGAACTCAGCCGCCAGCCGAGAAAGGCAGAATCGTGATCAAGATCAAAATCTGCGGCGTGACCACGCTCGACAACGCGCTGATGTGCGCCTCTGCCGGGGCGGATATGCTCGGCCTGAACTGCTACCCGCCCAGCCCGCGCTACATCGAACCCCAGGCCGCGCGATGGATCACTGACGGGCTGCGGGCGGAACTGGGCGACCTGTGCCCGACGCTGATCGGGGTGTTTGTCAACGAAGACGCGGACGCGATCGCGCGCATCATGGACGCTGCCGGGCTGGACGCCGCGCAACTCAGCGGCGACGAGTCGCCGGACGTGGTGGCAGCGTTGCAGGGACGCGCCTACAAGGCCATTCGCCCCCGCAACCGGGATGAAGCCCTCGAACTGGCCGCAGACTTTCTGCGCCATGCGCCGGATGATGCGCGATTGCCGTCGCTGCTGCTGGACGCCTATCATAAGGAACTGTATGGTGGCACAGGTGAGCAAGCGAGCGTTGAAGTCGCATTGGCGGTCAAGGAAATTGCGCCGCGTCTGATGCTGGCAGGCGGCCTGAAACCGGAGAATATCGCGGGCCGCGTGCGCGCGATCCCATGTTGGGGCGTGGATGTCGCCAGCGGCGTCGAGGGCAGCCAGCCGGGAATCAAAGTGCAGGAGCGCGTGCGCGTGTTTGTTGACGCCGTGCGATCAGTGGAGAAATAATCATGATGCAAGGACACAACGGAATCCGCGCAGATGTTGCCGAGGTGCCGGACGCGCGCGGGTACTATGGCGAATATGGCGGGCGGTTCGTGCCGGAGACGGTGATCCCGGCGCTGGAGGAACTGACCGAAGCCTTCGACTCGGCGATGAATGATCCGGCGTTCCAACGGCGGTTGGCGGAACTGCAAGCCACCTATACAGGCCGTCCGACGCCGCTCACCTACGCCCGGCGGCTGAGCAGGCACCTCGGCGGGGCGCAAATCTACCTCAAGCGCGAGGATTTGGCGCATACCGGCGCGCACAAGATCAACAATGCGCTCGGCCAGGCCCTTCTCGCGCAGCGGATGGCCAAACACCGCATCGTCGCCGAGACGGGCGCGGGACAGCATGGCGTCGCTACGGCAACGGCCTGCGCGTTGTTGGGGATGGAATGTCACGTGTATATGGGCACGGTGGACATCGCCCGGCAGCGACCCAACGTGTTCCGCATGAAACTACTCGGCGCGGAAGTGATCCCGGTCGAGAGCGGCAGCAAGACGCTGAAAGACGCGATCAACGAGGCCATCCGCGACTGGGTGACCAACGTCCACACGACACATTACCTGCTGGGTTCCGCGCTGGGGCCGCATCCGTACCCCCTCATCGTGCGCGAGTTTCAGAGCGTGATCGGGATCGAGGCGCGGGCGCAAATGTTGGAACAGGTGGGGCGACTGCCGGATGTATGCATCGCGTGTGTAGGCGGCGGCAGCAACGCCATTGGGCTGTTCCGCGCCTTCCGCCATGACGAGGCGGTTGACCTGATCGGCGTCGAGGCGGGCGGGCGCGGGATCGCCAGCGGGGAACATGCTGCGCGCTTCGCCGATCCCAACGTCGGACGGCCCGGCGTGCTGCATGGGACACGCTCGTTCGTGCTGCAAGACGCCGACGGGCAGATCATGAACACGCACAGCATCTCCGCCGGGTTGGATTACGCTTCTGTCGGGCCGGAGCATGCCTACCTGCGCCAGATCAAGCGGGCGTGTTACACGCTGGCGACGGATGCGGAGGCATTGGAGGCGTTCCAGGTGTTGAGCCAGCTCGAAGGCATCATCCCGGCGTTGGAAAGTGCACACGCCGTCGCCGAAGCGATCAAGCGCGCGCCGCAGATGCCGGAAGACGCAATTATTCTGATCAACCTGTCCGGACGCGGTGATAAAGACCTGGACACGGTTATCCATGAGTTGGGCGGTGAGGAATGAGCGAGACGACTCTACAGACCGGGATCGACGCCATCGCAGCCATGTTTGCGGAGGCAAAGGCGCAGCAACGCGCGGCGTTCCTGCCCTACTACCCCATCGGCTACCCGACTTATGAAGCATCGCTCGACGCGATTATGGCGATGGCGGCAGCAGGCGCGGACGGCTTTGAGATCGGCATCCCGTTTAGCGATCCCCTGGCCGACGGCCCGACGATCCAGGCGGCGACCCAGGTCGCGCTGCAAAACGGGATCACGGTCAGGCGCTGCATAGAAGCCGTGCGCGAACTGCGGGCGCGGGGATTGCGCCAGCCCATGCTGCTAATGGGCTACCTGAACCCGTTACTGGCGTATGGCCTGGATGCATTTGCGCGGGATACCAAAGCCGCCGGAGCGGACGGGCTGATCGTGCCGGATTTGCCGCCAGAAGAGGCAGAACTGCTGAGCGACGTTTGCGCACGCGAAGGGCTGGCGCTCGTGTTCTTTTTGGCCCCGACCAGCAACGAAGGGCGCATTGCTCTGGTCGCGGAACGCGCAAGCGGGTTTATCTACCTCGTCTCGGTCACGGGAGTGACCGGCGCACGGGCCGCGCTCCCGCCGGGCCTGACCGATTTTGTCGAGCGCGTGCGCGCGCAGACAGACAAACCGCTCGTGTTGGGCTTCGGCATCAGCCAGCCAGACCAGGCGCGGATGATGAATAATCTGGTGGACGGATTCATCGTGGGTAGTGCGCTGGTGAGGGCGGGCGCGTCCGGCGTCACGGCAGTGCGTGCCCTTGTGTTGCGGTTGCGGGCAGCCCTGGACGCTTAGCGATGGGAATCAGCGCTTACACGCGCATACGCCAACCAATGCGGTCCCTGTGCTGGCTCACCTATACTATAATATCCCTGTCTGTCCGGCATTTACGGTGAGCATGGAGCCTGATGAGCTTCAGCGGCATGGGTGCTGAGTAGGGAGTTATGAGTCGTGAGTCAGGGGTTATGCCGCCAAACTCACCATGCATAACTCCCAGTTCAGGCAAAGCTAAAGCGTTCCTCTCAGGGAAGGAAGGTCGCATGAACCCGCGCGAGCGCATACGGGCCGTACTTCGCGGCGAGCAGCCTGACCGCATTCCTAAGATGGTCAACTTCTACCCCTGGTCGTTCCCGCAACACCCGGATCGTGAAGCGGGGGAGTTGTTCGACTGTGAGGTTCGCTTTGTGCGCATCGATCCGCCACACCAACAGGCGGACTTCTTGCGCTATCTCCGTTCCTTGCCTCGTGACACCTATGTCGGCACGCGCGATATCCTCCGCACCTACCACGACTGGGGCTACCACCCGGAAATCGAGCGCGATGCGCCACTTGGCGACGCGCACACTATCGCGCAGCTTGCCGACGCACCGTTACCGGATTTCATGCGGCAGGTCAAGCCCGACCGCCTCCGGCGCGCGGTAGAACGCCTTCATGACCAGGGTTATGCCGTGATGGCCACGCCTCCGCACCTGGGCGGCGAGTTGTTTGAGACAGCCTGGCGCATGCGCGGATTCGAGCAGTTCATGATCGACCTGATCGCGAATCCGCCGCTGGTGGACTACCTGCTGGAACAGCTCACCGCGATGCATATCGCCCTGGCGCTGGCGCTGACGCGGGCCGGCATCGACATCCTCGCCCTGGATGACGACGTAGCCGAGCCAACCCGCATGCTGATCAGCCCCGCGATGTGGCGGCGCTACTTCAAACCGCGTGTGCAAACCATCATCGACGCCTGTCGCGCAGTCAACCCCGACCTGTTCATCTTCTGGCACAGCGACGGCAACATCGAGCCGATCATCCCCGACTTGATTGAGATCGGCGTGAATGTGTTGAACCCCATCCAACCCGACGTGATGGACCCGCTTCGCCTCAAGCGCCAGTTCGGTGATCGCCTGGCATTTTGGGGCACGGTTGGGACGCCGCAGCGCTGGGCCTGGGGCACACCCGCTGACATCCAGCAGGAAGTCTACGAACGGATCACGACAGTCGGCGCGGGCGGGGGCCTGATCCTCAGCCCGGCCTACGACCTCGAACCGGAGTTCCGCTGGGAGAACGTGCTGGCCTTCTTCGAGGCAGTTGATAAGTGGGGTGCTTATTGACCTGCACGGCATGCACGATCGCGCACCCCGTTTCCACAGAACGATTCGGGGAGACCGTGACCGCGTGCGCAACGTCATTGAATGGCAGGGTTCGACGCAATGCACTAAAATTGTAAGCTCAATTGCGTCCTTTCGCGCGCGTCTGCGTGGGCAAGCACGGCAACCCGGAACCCGACCCGCGCGATCATGAGAACGCGCCCTTATTTGGGGCGATTGAAAACCACTTTGTGCGCGGAGAGGCACCATGAGCGAAAAAATCCCGAAGATCATGCAAGCAAAATACGACGAGATCACCGCCCTGACCGATGAAGTCTGCCGGGCACATCTCAACGAGGAATATGCCGGGTTGGCCCGCAAGCTGGCGGCCAAGCTGGCCCGCAAGCGCCCCTCGCCGCTCAGCAGCGGGCGTGTCAAAAGCTGGGCATGCGGCATTGTCTATGCGCTGGGGCAGGTGAACTTCCTGTTCGACAAATCCCAAGACCCGCACCTCTCCGCTACCGAGTTGTGCAAACTGTTCGGGGTGGCGACGAGCACCGGGGGTAACAAGGCCAAGGATGTGCGCGATGCCGTGGAAATGTCGTGGTTTACGCCGGAATGGATGCTCTCCAGCATGGTTGAGGAAAACCCGATGGTGTGGATGATTTCGGTGGATGGTTTCCCCGTCGATGCACGCAGAGCACCGTTTCCCATCCAGCTTGAAGCGTATCAGAAAGGGTTGATTCCATACATCCCCGGTATGGATATGGAACAACTCGATGCGCTGATCAAAACATTTGGCCACATCCAGACCATCACGCTGCCGGATGATCTGGACGACGAGGACATCGGAGAAGTGGAAGACGATAGCGCATAATGGCTGCGGCGGGCAGTTTTGCCGTCAATCGCCACCGCCTGCCCCTCAGTGACCCGCGATACCGTCTCAACCCAGCGTGCACAACACAGCTGAAATACTCTGGCGTCCAGAACCGCGAACACACGGCCAAACGTGTCATGCGACGGAATACCCTGCGGTAACTTCATACATGTGAGAGCCATTTGTGAGCGCAGCGCCCTGCTCCTCTGGGATCGGGCAACGCGCCACAGGGTTCTCAGACATGCGATCTCTCCCTGGCAACGGCCCCGTTATCCCCGTTTTGATGCGCTGGCCACGCAACTCAAGCAACACACTTGACATTCCAGCCACTGGAAGGTGTAAGATTGAACATATTGAGGTGATGAAAATGCTTCAAATTGGCGAACTAAGCGCACGCACCGGGGTGTCAAGCAAGACCATCCGCTATTATGAGGATATCGGACTGCTCCCTGAACCACAGCGTGCGGACAACGGTTATCGCGTGTATACCGACGAGGACGTGGAGCGCCTGCATTTCATCCGCCGGGCGCGCGCATTGGATTTCGCGCTGGATGAGATCGCGGAAATCCTGGCGTTTCGGGAACGCAACGAACCGCCTTGCAGCCATGTGATGGACCTGATCTGTCGCCAGATTGACGACATCGAGAGTCGGATTCGCGATTTAGAGCGAATCCGCGATGAGTTAAAGGCATTACACGAAGCCGGGCAGCACTTGCCCGAAGATGTCAGGATGCGGGCGTGCATTTGCCATCTCGTCCAAACCGGCGTCACGCCCTCATAGCCTGGCGCGATTCACCGTAACCACAGGAGAACAACCATGTCAAAAGCTGAAGAACTGCAAGAGATCACCCTCGATGTGCAAGGGATGACGTGCGCCAGTTGCGCGATGCACGTCACCAAAGCATTGCAGTTGATCCCCGGCGTCAAAGACGTTGATGTGCCGGATTGGAAAGCCGCCCAGGCAACTATCAAGGCCAGCAGCGATGTATCAGGCGAAGCCCTGGTCAACGCGGTGCAGGATGCGGGGTATCGCGCCAGCATGAAACGGCGGCGCGACCTCAACCCGGCGTCTCCCGGCAACGACGGCGAGGCTGTCGACTTCGACCTGATGGTCATTGGCGGCGGATCGGCAGGCTTTGCGGCTGCGATCAGAGGGGCCGAACTGGGCAAGCGCGTGGCGCTCGTCGAAGCAGGAACCATTGGGGGCACATGCGTCAATGTGGGCTGCGTGCCCTCCAAGACGATCATCCGCGCCGCCGAACTGCACCACCGCGCCGGACACCACCCTTTTTCAGGCGTGGCCCGCGCGAGCGCTGCCGGTGATTGGAGCGCCGTCGTCGCCCAAAAGGATGAACTGGTCGGCGAACTTCGCCAGGCCAAGTATGTCGATGTGCTCGCCGCTTATCCCAACGTCACCTATATCCAGGGATGGGCCAGGTTGCTGGGCGAAAATCGCGTCGAGATTTCACCGGCGGGCAATGGCTCAGGCCCCACCGTTTACACACCGGGCAAGATCATCATCACCACCGGGGCGCGCCCGTGGGTGCCGCCGATTCCCGGTTTGAAAGAAGCGGGCTATCTGGACAGCACCGCCGCGCTGGCGCTGACCGAGCGCCCGGCTTCCATGATCGTTGTCGGGGCGAATGCCGTAGGGTTGGAGCTGGCGCAGGTCTACGCCCGCTTTGGCACACAGATCACTGTGTTGGAAGTCATGCCCGCGATCACCCCCTTCGAAGAACCGGAAATCAGCGATGCGCTGGCCGGTTATTTGGGAGAAGAAGGCATAGTCATCGTGACCGGGGTCAACATCACACGAGTGGACAAAACCACACACGGTTACCGGCTCACCGCCGAACGCGAAGGCGACAACCTGCGGTTCGAGGCTGAAGCGCTGCTGATGGCGACAGGTCGTCGCGCCAGCACCGGTGGCATGGGGCTGGCGGAGGCCGGGATCACATTGGGCCAGCGCGGTGAAATCGTCGTGGACGATCACCTGCGCACGACCAACCCCTTTGTCTATGCGGCAGGCGACGTCACCGGGCGAGACATGTTCGTCTATGTCGCGGCTTACAGCGGCACGCTGGCCGTCGACAATGCGCTCAATGGGGCGGGTCGCGTGTACGATACGCGCGTGTTGCCGCGCGTGACGTTCACCGACCCGGCGGTTGCGTCAGTTGGCTTAACCGAACGTGAAGCGGGAGAAGCAGGCTATGCGGTAAACACGTCCGTTCTGGCGCTGGAATATGTCCCGCGTGCGTTAGCCAACCGCGACACACGCGGCCTGGTCAAGCTGGTCTCGGATGCGACGACGAACCGGCTGTTGGGGGCACACGTGCTGGCACCAGACGCTGGCGAAGTGATTCAAGCTGCGGTCATCGCCATCAAAGCCGGCATGACCATTCAAGACCTGACGGATGCCTTCTTCCCCTATTTGACCATGGTGGAAGGGTTAAAGCTGGCGGCGCAGACCTTCGAAAAAGATGTGGCGATGCTGTCCTGCTGCGCGGGATAAGACATCATGAACACTACGATACGATAATTTCTAACGGAGCACACAGCGGATCGTGCACAACCTGCGGGGATGCTGAGGGGCGAGTAATAAGTCATGCGTGATGGGTCATAGGCCCAACGAGAAATGAGCTACGATACCGTCGCTCGTGGCTCTAGACTCATCACTCCAGACTCACTTCCAGTTCATGCAAAGCGGAAATGACCTCTCCACAAGTCATTGGGTGGAAAGTGTGCCTGACAGGCCCGGCTGGCGTTGACCGGAGATATATTGCGGAATGATCTTAATGAAACGATCGAACAGGAGATACGGCTGGCGGAGCGCACGTATACGGTCGGCCACATCATGCTGGTCGGTCTCGTCCAGCGCCGCAATATAATGCGCCAGCAACTCCTGCACCTGGATCAGGTCATCGTCATCAAGCGGCACCAGATTGACCTTTGCGCCACGTGCCACCCGGCGACGGATTGCGTCTTCGTCCAGCCCCAGTTCGCGGCTTAGGTGCTGGTATACGACTCCGCCGGTCATCCCGGCGAAGGCGTAAGGGCCGGGATCGCCCATGATCAGCACCCGCCCGGATGTCATGTATTCACAGGCGAACCCTTTAAGGTTCGCATACGTGCCGCTGACTCCGGCGGTGTCATCCACCGGGCGCGTGAGTTCGCCGCCGAAGATCACGTCCGCACCGGACAGCCGTACACAGGCTCGTGTGTCGGCGTCGCCCTGTACGATCATCACGCCGCGTTGAGCGCCGTAAGCAAAGCTTTTGCCAACGCTACCATCAAGACGCAAGCCCTTGTGATTCACCCCTTTCATGATGGCGACGCGACCGCCATTGGCCCCCTTCGCCACGCCGTCCTGTGCGCCGCCCTCGATCAAGATGTCCAACTGGCCAATCGTCCACGCAGCAAAGCCATTCCCCGCCACCGACGATGGCCCGAACTTGAGATGCACCACCTTGGTGCGCTGCTCAAGCGCCGGATCGCGCACAATCGCCCCTGCCAGATGCGACCCTAACGCCCGGTCATGCGCCATGACTTCATCTTGATAGGTCACCTCACCCGCATCATCCAACACGGCCTGCACCACCACGTCGGTCAGCATCTTGGTCAACGTATTGCGCGGGCGGGTCAGACGGCGGCCCACACCCGCTTCGACGGGTGGGCGAGCTTTGAACGGCACATGCACAAACACCGGCGACAGATCGATCCGATCGTGGGCACGTACCTGCTCTAACAAGTCGGCCCGCCCAACCAGGTCTTGCAAGCGCGTGGTCCCGACCGCCGCCGTCAACTGCCGCAGTTCGGTTGCGATGGCCCGAAACATGCGATCAATGTTGTCCCTGGCCATACTGGCATCGCGTGGTTCGAAGCGCTTGAGACCTAACTCGCGTGCTTCGTCGGAGGTCTTGATATGCGTGGTAATCCCCACGTGGCACGTGCCCTCGTTACACTGGCGACAGATCGTGCATCCCATCGCCACCATTGCCATCGTCGCAAACCCGACGCGATTCGCCCCCAACAAAATCATCTTGAAGGCGTCGGAGCCGGATTTCATACCCCCATCGCACCATAACTCGACCCGGTGGCGCAGCCCGGCATCGATCAACGCCCGGTGAACCTGCACGACGCCGATTTCAGCTGGCAGCCCGACGTACTGGAGCGCGTGTTTGCGTGCCGCCCCCGTGCCGCCGTCATATCCCGTCAGGTTGATGATATCCGCTCCGGCCTTCGCCACCCCCACGGCGATCACACCCACGCCGGGCACCACTGGAATCTTGACCGAAACACGGGCCTGCGGATTAACCGTTTTGAGTTCCTCGATCAGTTGGGCCAGGTCTTCGATGGAGTAAATATCATGGTTATTGGAAGGCGAAATCAACGGCACATACGGGTTCGTCCGGCGAGCCTGGGCCACCTCAGGCGTAACTTTGTGGGCTGGCAGCATGCCCCCCTCACCGGGCTTGGCCCCCTGCCCAACTTTGATCTCGATCACGCAGCATGAATTGAGAAATTGCGCGTTCACCCCAAAGCGACCCGAAGCCACCTGCTGGCCGCGATTGCGCTTGTAGCGTCCATCCAGCAGATCGGGCAGTTCGCCGCCCTCACCGTTGATGCACAAAATATTGAGCCGCACGGCGGCGTCAGCATATGCGCGGTAGGCCAGTTCGCCCTGTGACCCGAACGACATGGCGCTGATCAACACCGGCAGATCATGATCGCCGGTGCTCAAGTCCACACTATCGGGATCAATCGCCGTTGGCGCGGTTTTGATCCCCATCACATGGCGCAAAGCCACCGGGGTCTTGGCCGTCAGTTCGTCGTAAAAGTGCACGAACTCATGCAACGACAGGTCGCCGCTCGCCAGGGCTTGGGCCTTCTTCCAAAATTTGGGGTACAAACGATCAACACGGGCCAATCGCGCCGGGGCTTCCCCGCGTAGCTCGGCCCCCCGAACCGACGCTTCATGATTCAACCGGTCCCAGTTCAGCCCCGCGCTTTCGCTCCCAAAATAGTTGGGCGCACCCAGCGTATCCGCCAGGCTGGGGGCCAACCCGATCGCACTGCATACCCGCCCGTATCCGCGCAGTTCGTGGCAGCCCATCGTTGATATGACTTTTTCGAAGCCCTTCGTAAGCGTCTCGAATAACCGGCGCTGGCGAGCGATCATCTCGGTTTCGTCCCTAACGGCGGTTTGGGGCTTGTTTGCACCCACTGCCACGACCAGCATGGCGTAAGGATTGATCGCATCTGCGCCAAAGCCGATCATCAGGAGCAAATCGTGCAAGGTGCGGAGGCTCGCACTCCGCACAACAAGCCCTGCCTGCCGCCGCAGGTTACCACCGCCATCCGCTTCTGCCCGGCACAGCGCGTTGTCAACCACACTGGTTGTCAGGTGCGGGTCAAGCCAGCCTAGCCCCTCTTCGATCATCTCCGTATCATCGAGAACCAAGCATTGTGCCCCCTCACGCACCGCCTGAACCGCCATGCTCGCCAGCCGGTTGAGCGCCACAGACACGTCCTCGCCATGATGCACGCCCATTGTCAGCCACGTACAGCGATCACCGAAACGGCCCAGCAGGTCATCCAGGGCCAGCGACCCGGCAGCTTCGGCCACCGCCCGTGCGATGTCCGGATGTCCCAACGCTGGATGCCCGCCAGACAGCAGCGGCGTTTCCAGTTCTACCAGCACTGCATCGGGGAGGGAAGCCAGGCCAAGCGCCGGACGAGCGCCGACCAGCGTCCGGGTGGAAAACACTTCCGATTCCCGTTCCCGGTCAATGGCCGGATTGGTCACCACGGCAACCGTTTCTTTGTAATAATCGGCCAGATTGACCCGTTGCTGGCTCAGCGCGGCCAGTGGCCCATCATGGCCGAGCGAACCAACCAGGTCTTTGCCCTGGTCGGCCAGCGCCTCGATCACCTGCAGATGCTCGCGGTTCCAGCCGGCAGCCGCCAGAACGGTGGCATCGACCGTCCGCAACGCATGGGGACGACGCCAGGGGAAATCGGCGACAAACGGCAGAGGGACAGCGTGTTCAGCGATCTGAGTTTCAACCGCCAGGGCTATCTGCTGCATGGCCAGCGGCGAGAGCGCTGACTCAACGGGTGACGCGCCAGAATCTCCGGACGGCGCGTGATCCCAGCCACCCCAATACCGTTTAGCAGCCTGTGGGGCTTCACGGCGAAACATCATGTCCATGACATGGCGGCGAATGGCGGCATGCTCAAACAGGTTAACGCGCTGGCCGCGCACCACCTGCATGGCGAGCTTTTCACCGGGAGCCAGCGGGCGCGGCTCGCGAACCATCGTCTCCAGGCGAACCACCCCGCGCTCGGATGACAGGAAGTATTCTTTTTCCGTTTCGACAAACCATAACGGGCGCAACCCCAATGCATCCACACTGCCCACCACCATATCGCCATAGCGGGCCACAATGGCCGCCGGTCCCTGGGCGAAGGGGCCAAACGCGTGGCGAAGTCGCCGGTAGACCGCTCGCCAGGCCGAAGGCATCTGATCCAGTTCATAAGGGACGGGCGGGAACATAACTTCCATCGCTTCGACCGGGTCTAAGCCATCCTCCACACACAGCGCATGCAACAACCGGTCGACATCCTGCGAATCGGAGTTCCCCGGAGCCAGGTGTACGCCGAGTTGCCGGGCTTCCTGACGGAGACGGCTGATCGTGTTGATCTCGCCATTATGACCCAGGAGCGCAAACGGCTGGACGCGCTCAAACGTCGACACGGTATTGGTCGAATAGCGGGCATGGCACAACACCATAGCGGTGTGGTAGTCGCGATCTTGTAGATCGGGGTAATACTGCGCCAGCATCTCCACCGATCCACGCGCTTTATACACCACAGTGGCTGAGCTAAGCGACGCAAAATGCACCGGCAGGCGCTGTTCCAATTCGTTTTGCACCCGGAACAATCGCGCCTCCAGATCAGCAACTTCCGCGTGTCCCGCAATCTGCCAGAACACCGGTACGCCCTCGCGGGCCTGTCGCCCCAACACCTCAAAACGCACCCGTCCGGGCCGCTCTACCAGCAAGTTCAACCCTGCCGCCTGAAAATGCCGGCTGATTTCATCGCGTGCAACATCGGGGTCCAGATCAGGCGCGATGAACAGGTGACCGACCCAAAAACCGGGATCGGTGGCCAGCGCTGCGCGTAATCCCACCTGGCTCAACACCCTGGCCCACAGGCGGCGGGGAATGTCGGTCTGAACACCGGCCCCATCGCCTTCGCCTTCGACAAAACCGGTGCGGTGTCCCATATAGGCCAGCGCACCGAGTGCCCGTTTGAGCGTGCCATACGTACTTTCGCCGCGCTTGCGCACACTCATGATCAGGGCACAGGCGTCGTGTTCCAAACCGTATGGGTTTTGGGGTGACAGATCTGTCCGAATGCTGGTTGTCATCATGATTTCCCCCTGGGCAACTCGGCTCTACCGGACACACAACGGGCATGCTCACACGCATGCCTGAGAAGATTCTCACACGCCTGACGAGGTGAAAACGATACGGGCCTATTACGCCGGGGTTCATACCGGCGCACAGAAATGCTCTGGGAAAACTTCACCGTGCGGATGATGCAAAGTATTCCTTTGCATTTTCATGGTATGACAGTTGTTTCAAGATGGGAACGTGAAAAACGTACAAGATTTACCCTTGTAATCCTGGCAGACGCATCTCTGGCGACACCTTCCGGTAAACTGCCCTATGCACCCCGCCCCGTTTTGGGCAAGTAGCCTATAAAGCGTCTTGCGCCGAAGAGATGATCAGTCTTTTGGGGGAGTTTCCGAAATGAATTCGGGCATTTCGCTGAGGTAATTTCATGCGGTTTGTAGGATTCGCGCATGACCGCGAAATTTTGCCCTGAGTCTGCGTCAAACCAGCACTACAGACCCATTTATAACGGGTGAACAGGCCACGCGACAACGCCGATGATGGTCGTTGTCGCGTGTGAACAACCGGGGAACAACACGATCCAAGACGAGCTGATCACGCTGGCCGCGCAACACATTCCAGAGTGATTTTCACCGTCCCATCATCGCCAATTCCGCCTGCGCTTCCCTTGTGGAGTACAGGTCAGCGCGGGTGAGTGGCAGGCCGCTATCCCCATCATCCGGCTTGGCAAGCAGCGTCTGGTTGACATTATTTTCTCCGTGCTCGAACCCGTATGTGACCCCTGACATATACAGTCGCCACACGCGGTAGGTGACTTCGTTGGTCAGGCGAATGGCCTCTTCGCGGTGAGCTTCCAGCCGCTCAACCCAGCGGCGTAAGGTCAGGGCGTAATGCTCCCGCAGGTTCTCCACATCGCGGAGTTCGAAGCCTGCCTGTTCGGCCACCAGGTTGACTTCGCTGACCGGATTCACCTCACCATCAGGGAAGACGTAGCGCCTGATAAACGCCCCATCGCCCAGAATGAAGCGCTCCACCAGCCGTTGCCCGATGGACTGGCGTTTGGTGCGAACCTTGAAACGATCGGCGTCGAGCACGAATTTCAGGGGTGAACGGATCGAGATGCCATGATTGAGAAACAGCCCACCGGGTTTGAGCAGGTAGTAGGCGTGCGCAAAGTATTCCGGAAGCTTGCTGCGCCCCACATGTTCGAACATCCCCACACTGGCGATCTTATCGAATGTTCCCAGGTCGGGATCGCGGTAATCACGGAGTTCGACACGGACCCGATCCGCCAGCCCCGCACGTGCAATCCGCTCGGTGGCATAGGCGACCTGGCGGGGACTGAGTGTGATGCCCAGCGCGCGGACTCCGTAATGTTGGGCGGCGTAGATGACCAGGCCGCCCCAGCCACAGCCGATGTCCAGCAGGTAATCGTCAGGCCGGAGGCGTAGTTTGCGACAGATGTGGGCCATCTTTTGTTCTTGAGCCGTATCCAGGTCTTCGGTGCCGGTGTGAAAATAGGCACACGAGTACTGCAAGTGGCGGTCGAGCCAGAGGGCATAAAACTCGTTGCCGACGTCATAATGATATTGAATGGCGGCCTGGTCACGGTCAGGCGAGTGCTGAGCACCTCGCAGGCGGGCAGCCCTGCGTCCTGCCAATCGATCCCGGCTGGACTTCGGCAGGGAGCGAAGCTGGCGGATCAGCGTGAACAGGTCGCGAATAGATGGCCCCTGCCCGAACAACTTTTCGAGCAGCGACACGGCAGCGGTGATGTCTCCTTCGATGTCGAAATCACCGTAGATGAATGCTTCGCCGAGTGAGAGTTCAAGCGGTGGGGTGAGCATGCGCCGCAGCGCCCCTGGGTGATTGAGCACGAGACGAAAGTTGGCATGTCCAGTGCCTGGCAGTTCGGTGCAATCCCACAGACGAATGGTAAACGCGCGAGGTGGTGGAAAGAGCCGGTCAAGGATCGCGACGGTTGTGACGACGGCGGTATCGTTCGGTAGCTGAGACATCACGTCCTCCTTACCTACACAACTGGAGCCGAAACTTTTCTCTCAGCTTACAACAACATCAACCGCTTCATCAAGCGCCGATCGATGAACCAATTAGCTGTGGTTTCACCCTCATCGATGATCCGCTCCGGTGGGGCAGCTTGCCTGAATATGATTTCGCCGATACAGCAGGGGAATCTAAATTGTACTAAAATGACGATTCCAATGGTGCCAAGCCGAGGGTCCAGCTTTCGATTGGGAACGCGTTCGAAAGACCAAAATAACTTTTCGCCAGGCAGCAGGAGCCGCTCGTGAGCATTCGATATTTCATTAAAGCCAGCCAGTATTTTGATTCTGTTTCCCTCATGAATATTGCCCGCGATCTTCGCGCTCTCCCCGGCATCGACGATGCAGCGCTTGTGATGGGCACGGAGGCCAACAAAGGCCTCTTGCAGCAAATCAGCCCCCTTACCGCCGAAGCACAAGCCGCCGGGCCAACCGATCTCATCGTGATGATCAAAGGCGACGAGGCGGCGCTGGGTGATGCGTTGGCCGTAGCAGAAAAGCTGCTTACGAAACGCCCCGCAACAACAGGGGGCGAATTGCATCGTCCCCGCACGCTGCGCAGTGCAGTGCGCGCGCAACCGGACGCGAATCTGGTCGTGATCTCGGTCGCGGGTGTATACGCCGCCGCCGAAGCGTGGAGCGCACTGCGGCAGGGACTGCACGTCCTGCTCTTTAGCGATAACGTGTCGCTCGAAGACGAGGTGGCCCTTAAACGCTACGCGGTCGAACACGGGCTGCTGCTCATGGGGCCGGGCGCGGGCACGGCGATCATTAATGGCGCGGCGCTCGGCTTTGCGAATGTCGTGCCGCCGGGGCCGGTGGGCATCATTTCCGCTGCCGGAACCGGTCTGCAAGAGGTCAGCACGCTGCTGGCCCGTCAGGGTGTTGGCCTCACCCAGGGTATCGGCGTCGGTGGGCGCGATCTTTCTGATGCGGTTGGCGGGTTGATGATGCTGCACGCCACCGAAGCTCTCCAAGCCGATCCCGCAACCCAGGTCATCGTCGCCATCTCGAAGCTGCCGTCTCCGGCGGTGAGCGAGACGATATTGAACCGGCTCGCGGCCAGCGATAAACCCGCCGTCGTTATCTTCATGGGCGCGGACGAGCTACCCCAAGCGCCTTCACCAGCGATCCATCTAACCCGCACGCTACAGGAAGCGGCCCTGACTGCCGCCGCGCTGGTAACCGGTGGCGATCTATCAACGGTGCAGGCCCAACTGGCAAAACAACGAACCGCACTGCGTGCCCAGGCGGATGAACTGGCAGCGCGTCTCGGCCCCGGACAGCGTTATTTACGCGGGTTGTTCAGCGGGGGCACCCTCTGCGAAGAAGCCATGCGCATCTGGAGCGTCGCCGTTGGCGATGTGTGGTCTAACGGGCCGCTGAAACCGGCTTTCAAGTTGCCAGACTCAAACCGGAGCCAGGGGCATTGTGCGCTCGACCTGGGCGAGGAAGAATTCACCGTTGGGCGTCCGCACCCGATGATCGACAACGACCTGCGCATTCGCCGCCTGCTGCAAGAAGCGGCTGACCCCGAAGTGGCGGTGATCCAACTCGACCTCGTGTTGGGCTATGGCGCGCACCCCGATCCGGCCAGCGAGTTAGCCCCCGCCATTCAGCAGGCACGCAAGATCGCGGCCAGCGACGGCAGGGAACTACTGGTTGTCGGCGCGTTAACCGGCACGGACGGCGATCCGCAAAACCTCACCCGGCAGGCGCAAGCGTTCGCAGCGGCGGGCACTATCCTGCTGGACAGTAACGCGGATGCTTCACAACTGGCAGCCTTCATCGCAACGTCCAGAGGGCACTAGCGGCATATTTTTTGATGGGGGCGCGTTTCACCGGCGCATGCTCCCATCGTTAAGCGTCATTCAGACAAAGGGTTTTTCTTATGCGAATAGATATGGAACTTGAAAGGTATCTGCGACCGCCAGATACGCCCATGCCACCCTACCCGGCCAAGGTGATTACGCTGGCCACAGGGAGCAAGATGGTCGTCCGGCAGGTATTCCGCGAGGACGTGCCAAAGCTGCTGCCTGCCATCCGCCCCACGCTGGATATTCCCCGCGATTACTACGATGTCGTGGGGGCGCGGCTGTATGCTGAATTGCTGGCCTGGTACCGCTTCCGTTACCGGGATGTATTCTGCATCATCGGCCAGATCGACGGGTTGCTTGTGGGGCTGGTGAACAGCCGAATGTACTCCCCCGAACTGGGCATCAGTCTGCACACGCTGGCCATTGAGCGCGGGCTGCGCATTGGGGCGCATTTGTTCGCCGCCAAAATGGAGCACCACATCGAATATCTGGGACAGCAAGAAGTGTTGATTACCGCCGAAAGCCCGATCGGGTTCCGGCGCTGGATGATCGAATATGGCCTGGAACCGCGCGAAGGTCAGCATGAACTTGGCGGGGCCGCCCCCTATGCGTTGACGCGCGAGATGTACTTCAACGCGAAACACCGCCTGGTCGTCGGTGAGCGTCCGGTTCCACAAGACCTGATGGAAGTGGCCGAACGTGAGATCATCGTCGCCAGCGAGGACGATATCACCGAGAAAATCCTGGGCGCAAAGAGGAGGGAGGCCCTATGAAACCCGTCGTAATTGCCGGTGCGGGTATGATCCGCTTTGAGCGCCGGGACGAAGACACGCTGGTTGACATGCTGGCGATGGCTGGACTGCGCGCGATGGACGATGCGGGGCTGGGTGATCATCCGGTCGATGCCGTATATGTGGGCAATATGGCCTCCGGGCTGTTTAACCACCAGGTGTCGGTTGCCAGCGCGCTCGTGGACAAACTCAGCCTGTATCCCGCTGCCGCCGAGCGGATCGAAAACGGCCCGGCGTCAGGCGGTTCCGCGATCAAACACGGCTACCAGGCGATTGCATCGGGCATGGCAGATGTGGTGTTGGTGGTCGGCGGTGAGAAGATGCGCGAGGTGATCGGCCCGCGCGCGACGGATGTCGTGGCGTGTATGTCACAGCCCGAATCCGAGTACATCTATGGCGTATCCTTGCCCGCGATGGCCGGGATGTTTGCCCGCCTGTACATGAAAAAATATGGCGTCACGCCGGAACATCTGGCCCAGGTTGCGATCAAAAACCACGAGCACGGCCTGCTCAATCCTTACGCCCACATTCACATGAAGATCACGCTGGAAGGCATTCTGACGCACCCCGATTCCATCGTGGGCAATCCCATCGTCGCCGATCCACTGCGGTTGTACGATTGCTGCCCGGTCAGCGACGGGGCCGCCGCCGTGCTGCTCACCACGCCCGAAATTGCGCAAAAGCTGAACAGCAAGCCCCCGATCACCATTGCGGGGATCGGACAGGCCACCGACACGCACGCGCTCCACGAGCGCAAAGACCCGACCGATTTGCGGGCGGTAACTATCGCCGCTCAAAAAGCATTCGAGAGGGCGGGGTGCGCTCCCGCTGACGTGGATGTGGCCGAACTGCACGACGCCTTCACCATTCTCGAAATCGCGGAAAGCGAACATGCCGGATTCTTTGAGAAGGGCGAAGGCGCGCAAGCGCTGGCGGCGGGTGAAACGCGCCTCGGCGGCACACTGCCGATCAACCCCTCCGGCGGACTGAAAGCGAGGGGCCATCCAGTCGGCGCAACCGGCGTCGCGCAGGCGGTTGAGCTGGTCTGGCAATTGCGCAGCGAAGCCGGTGAACGTCAGGTGAAAGATGCTCAAACCGGGTTCGCCTTGAATTTCGGTGGCTTTGGCAACAATGTGGTCGCCCTGGTGTTGAGGAGGGAATCATGATCACGGCATACAAATGTCAATCATGCGGGCATGTGATGTACCCGCACCACTACCGGTGCACCAACTGCGGCGCGCGGGAATTTGACAAGTTCGCGCCCTCCGACAAAGCAAAGCTGCTCACGTTTACGATCATCGAGCAATTGCCCTGGGGCTTCGACGAACGCGGGCGCGTGCTCGGCGTGATCGAATTCACCAACAAGGTGCGGGCGATGGCGCTGATCGCTATCGACGCCGACACCGAAGAGATCAAACCCGGTGCAAAACTCACAGTGAGCTGGGCACCGGTGCGCGATGAGTATGGAGTGAAGGTGTATGGTCTCGTCTGCCGACCGGCTTAGTGCGTTTTTCAACGCGCCGCTATCCGTGATCAATGTGGGGCTGGCATCGTTCGCGGAGAGCCTGCGCGAGCAGCAGCTACCGGTGATCGATGTGGACTGGAGTCCGCCGCCCGATGGTGTGCCCCGGCTCACCCATACCCGGACAGGCGTTGCCATCGACGAGGCGAACGCCGAGACGATTCGCCGCATCATGACCGGGCGTCCCGTGATCGTCGGATTGGGGATCGCGCGTGACGTGATCCCAGGCATGACCGACAACATGATCCTGCACGCCGGGCCGCCGATTGCCTGGGAGCGCATGTGCGGCCCCACGCGCGGCGCAGTGATGGGCGCGCTGGTATACGAGGGCCTGGTCGACACGCCAGAACAAGCGGCGCACATGGCCGCCAGCGGAGAGATCGTGTTTGATCCCTGCCACCACCACCACGCCGTCGGGCCGATGGCGGGGGTCGTTTCGCCGTCGATGCCGGTCTGGATCATCGAAAACGCCGAATATGGCAACCACGCTTACTGTACGCTGAACGAGGGACTGGGTAAAGTGCTGCGCTACGGCGCGTATGGCGAGGAAGTCTATGCCCGGCTGCACTGGATGGCCGATGTACTCTACCCTACGCTGGCCGATGCGGTGCAGGAATCGGGTCCCATCGACCTGCGCGGTCTGATCGCCCAGGCGTTGCACATGGGCGATGAGTGCCACAACCGCAACCGGGCCGGGACTTCGCTGCTGCTGCGGGCGCTCGCGCCTGCCCTGGCGCGGACGTGCGCGGATCAAGAGCGGTTGGCGCAGGTGTTCGCGTTCATCGACGACAACGATCATTTCTTCCTCAATCTATCTATGCCAGCGGCCAAAGCAATGCTCGAACCGGCGGAGGGCATCACCGGCTCGACGATTGTCACCGTGATGGCGCGCAACGGCACGGATTTCGGCATCCGGCTCTCCGGCGACCCGGAACGCTGGTTCGTCGCGCCTGCCGGAATGGTCGAGGGCCTGTACCTGCCCGGCTTCACGGCGGACGACGCGAATCCCGACATCGGCGATAGCACCATCACGGAAACCGCGGGGTTTGGCGGGTTTGCAATGGCGGCGTCACCGGCCATTGCGAGCTTCGTCGGCGGCACAGCCCAGGACGCGATCAATACCACACGCGAGATGTACGAAATCTGCTTTGCGGAGCACGAGCATTTCACGATTCCGGCCCTGGGGTTCCGGGGCACGCCGGTTGGGATGGATGTGCGCCTGATCATGGAAACCGGGATTCTGCCCAAGCTGAATACCGGCATCGCCCACAAAATGCCGGGGATCGGCATGGTGGGCGCAGGCGTATTGCGTGCGCCTGCGCAATGCTTTGCCGACGCTTTCGAAGCCATCAAAAGCTGGTAAGGTGGGGCTGCCGGACGCCATAGCTCACCAGACCGACCAGTCTCACTATCTAATGAGGGCGCAAGCCCTTCGCGTGAAGTAAAAAATCATTAGCAACGTCAAAGGATGATACAGATCATGAAGATTGTTGACCTTTCCATTCCCCTCGGTATCGCCACACCCCCCTGGCCGACCTACGAGCCGCTGCAGGTGAAATACTTCAAGCGCCTCGCCCCGAACGGCGCAAACGGCCAGATCGTGACGCACTCGAATCACCTGGGAACGCACCTCGATGGCGAAATTCACTTCTACACCCCCGGCAAGGATATCGCCAGCCTGGACTTCGACTTTCTCGCTGGCCCCGGCGTGATCGTCGATCTGTCGGATGCCGTAGGCGATTACGACATTTATACGTCGGCGATGGTCGAGGAACGTGTCGAGGTCAAAGAGGGTGACATCTTGATCATCCATACCGGCTACCATCGCTATGGATGGGATCAGCCAGGTGCCGACGAAGTGCGCTACATGGTCAAGCACCCCGGCCCGGATCGTGAGTTCGGTGAATGGTGTGTGGAGAAAAAGATCAAGTGGCTCGCCGTAGACTGCGGCAGCGCGGATCACCCGATGAACACCATCATCCGCACCTGGATGCCGCGCCAGGCTAAGGAAGCCGACGCCCACTTCCAGGCAAAGTACGGTAAAGGGCTGGCGGATGTCTTCACCGACGACAAGTACCAGTTGATGCACATCGAGTTGTTCCCGCACGGCATCATCCACGCCGAATGTGTGGGCGGTGATATCGACCTGTTGCTCAACGAGCGCGTCACTATCGGTTGCTTTCCCTGGCGATTCGTGGATGGCGAAGCCAGCATCGCGCGCATCGTCGCGTTTGTGGATGACGAGCGCTACGACGCCCTGATGGAGAAAAAGAAGTCGTTTGAACTGACGAAGTTTGGAGACTGCGTATGCCGGTGCCCGCAGAAGTAGACACAGAAACACCGTCAACTCTGGCAATGCCCAGCCCGGGATTGCCCCCCTTCGACTATATCCGCGCCAGCGATCCGGTCGAAGTGACCCGGTTGCTCCTGCAACACGGCGCTAATGCCCGTCTGCTGATGGGCGGCACGGATATCCTGGTGCAGATGCGGGACGGTGTGTTATCCCCACCAATCGTGGTTGATGTCAAGCAGTTGCCCGGCATGACCGCGATCAGTTTTGATCCTGAGACCGGGCTGAAAGTCGGCGCGGCGGCCAGCATGAACGCCATCGCCGCGCACCCCGCTGTCATCACACACTATCCCCTGCTCGTCCAGGCGATTGAAAGCGTCGCCTCGTACCAGTTGCGGACGCGCGCGACGATGGGCGGCAACCTGTGTAACGCCTCACCCGCCGCCGACACCGCGCCCACGGCACTGGTGCTTGAAGCGTCCTGTGTGACCTGGGGGCCGGACGGCGAACGGGTGATTCCGGCCAACGAGTTTTTCCTGGGCGTGCGCAGGACTGCACTGCAAGCGGGCGAATTCCTGACTCGCATCGACATCCCGATTGCACCCCCCGGTTGGGTTGGGCGCTATATCAAGCTGGGCCGCAACGCCGGTGGCGATCTGGCGATTGTGGGCGTGGCAGTCATGGGCTATCCCGATGCCAGCGCCCCATCCGGCTACCGCTTCCGGATCGCGCTGGCGTCCGTTGCGCCGACGCCGATTCGCGTCCATGAAGCCGAAGCGATTCTCGCTGAGCGTCCCATCACAGAAAGCACGCTCGCCCAGGCCGCGCGTGCAGCCGAGGCCGCGGCGCAGCCGATTGACGATCTGCGCGGGTCGGCACGCTACCGCAAAGCGATGTCCTGCCATCTCACACGTTGCGCGTTGGATGACGTGTGGATTCAGTTACGAAGGGAGCGCTAGATGGCGACACATCAAATCTCATTTACGGTCAATGGTGCGTCAGAAATAGCGCTCGTTCACTCGCATATCACGCTGCTCGCGTTTCTCCGTGAGCAATTGGGACTCACCGGCACAAAAAACGGCTGTGCCACCGGTGAATGCGGCGCGTGTACAGTGCTGCTGAACGGCGAGCCGGTCAACGCCTGCATGGTCTTGGCAGTTGAGATCGACGGCGCAGAAGTGATCACCGTCGAAGGCCTGGCGCGGGATGGGCCGTTGGAGCCGCTCCAACAGGCGTTCATCGAGCACACCGGCACGCAATGCGGATTCTGCACGCCGGGAATTTTGATCGCGGCGCGCGCGCTGCTGAATCGCAACCCCGATCCCACCGAAGCCGAAATCAAAGACGCGCTGCGTGGCAATCTGTGCCGCTGCACGGGCTATGTGCGCATTATCGAAGCGATCAAAGACGCGGCCAGGGCAGGAGGTTAACATGCAGACCACTAATCCCTCAGCGCCGGTTGGAACCAGCGTGAAACGCATTGACGCACTGGAGAAGGTGACGGGCGAAGCGCTATTCGCCGACGATTTGCAGTTTGGCCCCGGCCTGCTGTTCGGGCGCATTGTGCGCAGCCCGCACCCCCACGCGCTGATCAAGCGCATCGACGTGAGTAAGGCGCTGGCGATGCCCGGCGTCAAAGCGGTGGTAACCGGCAACGACGCGCCCAAACAAATTGGCCTGTACCTGAAAGATCGCTACATCTTTTGCCGGGATCGCGTGCGGTATGTGGGCGATCCGGTGGCCGGTGTGATCGCAACCAGTGAAGAAATTGCCGAGGCGGCCTGCAAACAGGTCGAGGTGGAATACGAGGTACTCGAACCAGTATTGGATCCGCGCCGGGGGATGGAACCCGATGCGCCGCTGATCCATCCCGACCTGGGCGAATATGAGGTCCCCGACTTCATCTTCCCCAAAGCGGGCACCAATATTGCCAACCACTTCAAGATTCGCAAGGGCGACCCCGAAGCGGCGTGGGCAGCGTGTGACGCCATCGTCGAACGCGAGTTCAAGGTTCCGCACGTGCAACATGTGCCGATTGAGCCGCATGTGGCGATCGCACAGGTCGATCAACGTGGCGAGATCACGTTGTGGACCAGCAGCCAATCGCCGTTTGCCCAGCGTAACCTGATCGCCGAGTCGCTCGGCATTTCGCAAAGCAGCGTGCGCGTGATCGCCCCTTACGTCGGCGGGGGCTTTGGCTGCAAAGCGGGCGTGACGATGGAGGCGCTGGCCGTCATCATGGCCCAGAAAGTGCCGGGACACCCGGTCAAGCTACGCCTGACGCGCGAGGAGGAATTCTTCACCACGTTCGTGCGGCAGGGTTTGATCGCCCGGACGAAAATCGGCGCGACCAGCGACGGCAAAATCCTGGCGATGAAAACCGAGTACTTCTGGGACGCGGGCGCTTACGCCGAATATGGCGTGAATATCACGCGCGCGACTGGCTACTCCTCCACCGGGCCCTATGAAATCCCGCATGTGCACGCCGATTCCTATTGCGTGTATACCAACCACCCGGTAGGCGGGGCGTTTCGGGGCTTTGGCATGCCCGAAATCCACTGGGGCATTGAGCAGATCATCGACCTGCTGGCCGAGAAGCTCGGCATGGACAAAGCCGAGTTCCGGTTGAAGAATTGCGTCCGCGAAGGTTCGATCATTGCGACCGGCTCTGCGATGCACCCGATTGGTTTGTCGATGTGCATCGAAAAAGCGACAGAAGCGATCAACTGGGGCCGGGACGAACCCGCCAGCGCACCCCACAAACGGCGCGGCAAGGGGCTGGCGATCATGTGGAAAGCGCCCGCGATGCCCCCTAACGCCGGATCATCGGCCTGGGTGCGCTTCAATGAAGACGCCACCGTCACTATCGGCATCGGCGGGCAGGAGATCGGCCAGGGGTCGTTCACCGTCATGGCGCAGATGGCTGCCGCGACGCTCGGCGTGCCGCTTGAGTGGATTCGCATCCATGGCCCTATTGATACCCAGTACAGCCCTTATGAGTGGCAGACGGTCGCCAGCCGGTTGACGTGGTCGATGGGCAATGCCGTTGTCGCCGCCGCGCAGGATGCCCGCCGCCAGGTGCTTGAGCTGGCGGCTGAACACTGGGGCGAGGACGTAGAACACCTGGACATCAAGGATGGTGTCGTCATCTCGTATCGCTCTGAGGAAACCCTGCCGCTGCAAAAGATGGTCGTGTATGGGCTGCCCAAGCCGGATGATCAGGGGTGGCGCGGCGGGCCGATCGTCGGTCATGGCAACTTCATGCCATCCTATGTGACCGGACTCGACCCGGAAACCGGGCAGGGGCCGCGCTCCGTCGTGCATTACACCACCGGCTGCCAGGCGGTTGATCTTGAAGTGGATACGCTCACCGGGCAGGTCACCATCCTGCGAATCGCTGCGGCGTTTGATGTCGGCAAAGCGATCAATCCCGATCAGGTACGCGCCCAGATCGAGGGCGGCGCAGTCCAGGGAGCCAGCACCGCGCTATTTGAGGGCTTGCAGTTCAAACACGGCACAGTTGCGAATAGCAGTTTTGTCGATTACCGTATCGCGACATCGGTTGATATCCCGTTTGAGATCATCCCGATTATCGTCGAAGTCCCTCAAGATGATGGCCCTTGGGGCGCACGCGGCATAGGAGAGCACTCCATGGTTCCGACGGCTCCGGCGATTGCTAACGCGGTGGCCAATGCGGTTGGCGTGCGCATTCTGGAAATGCCTATCTCCGCCGAAAAATTGTATCTGGCGTTGGAAGATCAGCAGCCCGCCTCAGCCCCATGAGGCAGCTTGCACTATCGTTGACTTTCGTCTGGTTACGGGCGGCTGTGCGCGGCGCGTGCCACGCACGCTGGTTTGTTTAGAGCAGGCGCACCTGCATCGCGCCACCCTGAGGGGCAGGAGAAGCAGTTTCTCAAATGGGATCAGGGCGTAGTTCTGCTGTATTACGGGCTATCGACGCCCACCGAGCGCGGGTTCCAGCTTGTGTCAACATTTAGCTTGAACGCGTCGGAAATAGAACTCCAGGATACCAACTTGAAGTTCTGGTTACCATCTGGATCCGTATTGCGGTCATCCTGTACGACCAGCAATCCCTGCCCAAACCGGTCGTTCAGC
>CAZSXY010000020.1:0-7624 GCA_964611395.1 uncultured Anaerolineaceae bacterium
GCGGAATAGTTCCGGTTTATGGATGAAGGGAAATACGGACTCAAGTGGGATGTCCAGAATGGCACGCGTTCCCCAGAATGGCGGTGCGGGGATATCCGGTGCCGGTTTTACAGTGGATTGGGTTCCTGGTGTGCGGCGGTCTCGGATGGGGGGACGTCTTTTGCCTATTTCCTGGTAAGCCTCATGGATGGTGCGCTGGATCAACGCGTCGTGTTTTTCTGGTACAACCAGTTGTTCCATGACTTCGAGACCTTCGAAGGCATCCTTGCAATAGAACACCCCGGCGCTGTATGGTTCCCCGCTGTCGTTCAGAAACAGAATGCGCTGCCCAAACGCCCGGTTGATCGCCGCGCCGCCGATTAGAACTGGAATCTCCAAGCCCCGCCGCGCCAGTTCATTGATGATGAGAGGCATTTGCTTGGACGTGCTCACCAGGAGCGCGCTCAACCCGATGGCGTCGGCCTTGTGCTCGATAGCCGCATCGATGATCACATTTGCGGGCGTTTGTTTGCCGAGGTCGTGGATCGTGTAACCGTTGTTGCTGAGGATGGTGCGGACTAGATTTTTCCCGATGTCGTGCACATCACCGTACACAGTGGCCAGAACGATTGTGCCCTTGGTGACGCCTTCCTGCTTCTCCAGGTAGTTTTCCAGGTACGCAACAGACTTTTTCATGACCTCGGCGCTTTGCAGCACGAAGGGTAGAATCAACTCGCCTGCGCCAAACTTGTCACCGACTTCCTTCATGGCGGGCAACAACACGGTGTTAAGTACGCCGACTGCGTCCTGTTGTGTCAGGCACTGGTCGATCAGCGCTTCGACGCCTTCCTTCTTGCGATGGACGATTTGCCAGTGCAGGGCTTCTTCCGCCGTCATGCCTTCGGTGGGATCGGTTTGTGTGTCATCGCCAACAGCGACATCGTGTTTTTCAAAGTACTGGATGAACTCCGTCAGCGCTGCGGGATGCTCATTGAAGACCAGGGCATCGGCCAGCCGGCGTAGCTCGTCGGGGATTTCCGCATAAGGCGTGATATGGGCAGGGTTGACAATCGCCATATCCAGGCCCGCCTCGACACAGTGATACAGGAATACGCTGGTCAGGACGGCTCGCGCCGGTTTGCCAAGCCCAAACGACACATTGCTGATGCCCAGCGACGTCAAAGTGCCTGGTAACTCGGCTTTGATGCGGCGGATTCCTTCAATCGTTTCGATGGCGCTACCGGCCATTTCCGGATCGCCGGTGGCCAGGGTGAACGTCAGCGGGTCGAAGATGAGGTCTTCAGGGGCCAGCCCAAATTCGTTGACGGCGATCTCGTGGATTTTTCGCGCAATCTCCACTTTGCGTGCAGCCGTTTTTGCCATTCCCTGCTCGTCGATCGTCAGGGCGACCACGACAGCACCATGCTTCAGCGCAATCGGCAAAACGGCATTGACCCGCTCGCGCCCGTTTTCCAGGTTGATGCTGTTGATCAATCCGCGCCCAGGGTAAATGCTCAACGCGGCGTCGATGACTTCTGGCTCAGTTGAGTCGATCATAAGGGGTACGTCGACGGCCAACGTCAGGCGTTTGACGACTTCTTTCATCTGAGCGACTTCATCGTCGCGCTCGGTCAGGGCGACGCACACATCAAGGATGTGCGCGCCTGCTTCTACCTGCTGCTTGGCGACTTCGACGATGGCGTCATAATCTTCTTCGAGCAGCAAACGCTTGATTTTTCGGCTCCCCTGGCTGTTGACGCGCTCCCCGATCAGGGTGGGTGGAGGCGATTGGCGCAGGGCAATCGCTCGCATTCCGCTTGACGCAGCGGGTTCGCGTAGCGGCTGGCGTTTGGCCGGTTGGCGGTGTGGGTGCTCACTGCCTTGAACCTGGCGCACCAGTTTTTCGAGATGTTCAGGTGTCGTGCCGCAACACCCGCCTACCACACTCACTCCCCAGGTGACAAACTCGCTGAGCATCTCTGCGAACGGGTCAGGCTGCATGGGGTACACGGCCTCACCCTCCACATTGAGCGGAAGCCCGGCGTTGGGTAGCACACTGATTGGTTTTGTGCTGTGCTCAACCAGATACTTGATGGGTTGGGCCATGTGTTCCGGCCCGGTGGAGCAATTGATGCCGATCACGTCGATAGGAAGCGCTTCGAGCGTTGTCAAGGCGCTGGCAATGTCCGTGCCGAACAGCATGCGACCGCTGGTGTCCAGCGTGATCTGGGCCTGGAGCGGGATTCGCACGTTGGCGTCGGCAAAGTAGCGGTTGATGCCGACGACGGCAGCGCGTACTTCCAGAATGTCCTGGCTGGTTTCCAATAGCAAGACATCGACGCCGCCTTCGACCAGCCCCTGGGCCTGCTCATAGAAGACGCTCGCCAGTTCGTCAAACGTGATGTTGCTCAGGTCGGGATCGTCGGCACTGGGCAGCATACCTGACGGCCCCATGCTTCCGGCGACGAAGCGGGCGATTCCTGTTTCTGCGGTAAAGCGATCGGTCACGCGTCGGGCGATCGCGGCAGCGACCTGGTTTATCTCGATGACACGGTCTTGCAACCCGTACTCGGCCAGGGTGATCCGGTTGGAGCGAAATGTATTGGTCTCGATTACTTCACTGCCCACGGCCAGGAATGATGCGTGGATGGCTTCGATAACATCCGGTCGGGTGATGACGAGGTAATCGTTACAGCCGTCGTATGACTCGCCGCCAAAATCATCTGCAGTAAGGTTGTACTGCTGAATGCTCGTTCCCATTGCGCCGTCGAAGATAAGCACGTGGTCTTCGATGGCGTCGAGATAGCGCCGGTTCGTAAATGGTGGGTCTTGGTGCGTCATGAAACTTGTCCTGACTTTCGATACTGTCTCGCGTGTAGCGAATAGCGGCGTCATGCTCGCACAGAAAACGCCCCTTGAATAGCAAGGGGCATTGTGCCCAAACACTATGCCCCTCATCTCCCAGACTGCCTCTGACGGAATTGGCACCTGCCCACACAGGTGGCGGGTGGTTGCCGCGGTTTCTCAGGGCCGGTCCCTCCACCGCTCTTGATGAGAGTTTGACATGCACAATCCTATCATAGTTACGATGCATATCGCAAAAAACCATCATCCGGCGTTAAGATGTGAATCGAGTATAATGAACGCCGATTGTATCGGGTGTTGGAGCGATCCTCATAGTTCGGCGAGAGAGTTTGTATGATGCATCTTCGTATTGCGCTGCTTGGTTTTGGCAATGTTGGGCAGGCACTCGCTCGGTTATTGGTGAAAAAGCAGTCTATAGTGCGGCAGGCGTATGGGATCACGTTTTCGGTCACCGGAATTGCGACGCACTCACATGGCCGGGCGATCAACCCTGATGGCCTGGATTTGCAGGCGGCTTTAGCCCTGGTCGAACGAAATGAGTCGTTGGATGCGCTGCATACGGGCGCTGTCGTGGCCGATACGATGGCGCTGATAGCGCAGTGCCCTGCCGATCTCGTGATGGAGGCAACGTGGTTGAATCCACGCACTGGCTTGCCGGCCACAGATTATGTTCGGGCGGCGCTGAACAGGGGATGCCATGTTGTTACCGCAAACAAAGGACCGGTCGCGTATGCGTATCGTGAATTGAGAGCGCTCGCCCAGCAGAAGAGTGTGGGTTTCTTTTTCGAAAGCACGGTGATGGATGGTGCGCCCGTCCTGGGTATGGGCCGGGAAGCGCTACTGGCTACCACGATTTATCGCATTCGGGGGATATTGAACAGCACCACTAATTTCGTGCTGACGAGGCTGGAGCAGGGTGTCTCCTTTGACAACGCACTCGCTGAGGCGCAAGCCATCGGTGTCGCCGAAGCCGACCCTTCGACCGATCTGGAAGGGTGGGATGCTGCGGTAAAGATTGTCGTACTGGCTAACGTGCTGATGGGAGCCGACCTGCGTCCCCAGGATGTCGATCGCACGGGTATCATGGGCGTTACACCCCGTGACGCGCAGGCGGCGGTTCAGGCTGGCGAACATATCAAGCTGGTCTGTGAGGCGGTGCGGCAGGGGGACGCGGTGCAGGCGAGCGTACGACCGGTACGGTTGCCGGTTTCCGATCCGCTCAGTCAGGTGAGCCGGACGAGTAGCGCCGTGTCGTTTCAGACGGACACCCTGCATGAACTGACGCTGGTTGAGGGTGATACAGACCCGACCACAACGGCATACGGCATGTTGGTCGATCTGATCAACCTTGCGCGTGGGCGTTATACCCATTAGGCTGTGACAGAACGTTGCGGTCTGTTGGCTTCTGGTTGAATAGGATGGAGGCGTGCCGGTGGTAGTTGCTAGCGGCTGGCCGCCTCCACATGCAGAGGATGATTTTGCATGAATCGCATCGATGATGTTCATCGCGTTAATCAGCTTACATCACCCTATAGCCCGCTTCGACCGCCGCAATTACCGCTTGATTTCAGTGATTATTTGTCATTGTTATGGCGTATTGACCGGCACGTTGAACACCAGAACCTAATAACCTATTACACGCGTTGCGCTGCTGCATTGGCGCGGGCGTTGGGGATTGAAAATAAAGGTCTGGGGCTGATGGTGCGTGTTACTGAGCCGGGAAAAGTATATGTTTCGCTCAGCAATGCGCCTTTTCGTGGAACCGGACGGCTGGTTGATGCAGCGGCTCGCAAAGCGGCTATTGACCAATTGGTGCGTTTACGATCGGACGTCCTCTCGATTGGAGCTTACCAGCACGACTGGCAAATTGGGTGGCCGGGCAGCGGCATCCTCAATGAAGAATTGCGCGAACGCGTTTTTGCGACATTATTCACAGCGCTGCGGGGACAG
Organism: uncultured Anaerolineaceae bacterium; assembly: GCA_964611395.1. Taxonomy (GTDB): domain Bacteria; phylum Chloroflexota; class Anaerolineae; order Aggregatilineales; family Aggregatilineaceae; genus CAZSXY01. The sequence goes on from CAZSXY010000020.1 coordinate 4,795, forward strand.
TACATCCACTTTGGGCGGTTGTTGCTGGTCATCGACATTGTATTGCAGGAACTGTTGTTAGGCACGCGCCTGGTTACGGACTACTCGCTGGGCACGCTGATTGACCGTTTTGATTACCCCGATCCGGAAGACCCCGCCGTTCGTGCGCTTTACCTGGGGGCCAACTCAGAGTGATGATTCTGGGGCGATAAGAGTTGCTTGTGCAGGTACAACACAGCCTCTGGGCCATTCCCAAGATCGACTTCTATCATGTGATGATCGACGAATCCCAACCGGCGGTAAAGCGCCAGCGCCCGGGGATTCGAGCACGCCACGCCGATCTCCAGTATGGGTGCTCCCATGGCCGCTGCATGTTGGGCCAGGAACCGGATGATCTCTGATCCAATTCCGTTACTTCGATGAGCCGGTGACACGACCAGATCGCTGATTTCGGCTGTCTGGGGCCAGATAGTCAACATACCGAAACCGCAGATCACATCGTCCCAAAGGGCTACAGCTCCCAGCCCGCGTCGCTGAGCGAGTAATTTTTCCGCGCGGTGAAGCAACGTACTAATGGCCTGTGGGGGCCGGTCTGGCCAGCATTGTTTGCGGAGTTCTTCGGCGTCGTGGATATGGGTGGGTCGGAGGACTACTGGTGAAGGCATCTGGTTTACACGGCTTCCTCTTGGACGTGAGCACTAAGCGCATAAATGGCTGTTGGACGACAGAGGAAACTATAGCCGATCAGTCGCGTGCGAATCAAAAACGGGCAGATGGCCTGCCCGCCCCTGGGACGCCTGCCAGCATCAAGTCGTGCTGGCGACGGTTTTTTCTTCCATCTGCTGCTCCTGCCAGGCAATATGCTTGGCAAGGATGGCATCGGCAGCAGGTGACGTTCTTTGTTGGCGATGGCGCTGGCGAGCCTCGTAGCGGGCCAGCAGTTGCAGCAACTTTTGCGCCCAACGTGCATATGGGCGGTGATATTCCACCTCACGTTGCAGTGCCTGGCGAATGGCCGGGTTGAACAACAGCTTTGGGTTGTGGCGCAATGCCCGGATCATCTGGTCTTGCTTCTTAACGTCAATGCGGGGGGCTGGCAACGCCAGGGGGGTATCCACCGGCAGAACGGCGCTAACGGGCACGCGCTTGGGTTCCAGCACTACCCACACTTTGTCCTGGCGATTTGCGGCATGGGGCTGCCGGGCTGGTGAAGTGGTTTCACCCGGTTGCTGTTTTCTCGTGTCCGCTTTGTGTTTCGTTGTGACACGCGTCTTGCCGACATCTTGGCGATGGATGAGTCCCAATTGCCAAAGTCTCATGCCCGGTTGGTAGGCTGAGCTTTGATGCGGCCAGGGCGTATGCGTCAGTTCCTCCCACCGGGGGCCAGCAATGCGCGCGCTCTGGTATTTTGTGAAAACCCGACCTTCGGGGCCAAAGATGTTGTAGCGGCTTCCTTTGCGTCGAATAGCGTACTTAGTTGGATGCTGATTCAGCGGACGGTGAGAAGAATTCGAGGTTCCGGTAGTTTTCTGATCTGACAGCCGGGGTTCAGGCACGAATGTCTCCTGGGATAACTGCGCCATCGAACTGGATATAATTGTAGCTTAGTTTGGCCTGTTTGTGGGTTAGGGTTGGGTTGAAAAACGACAAGAATTGCCTCAAGATGGCTATGTGCAATAGCTTGATTTAGCCATCTATGAGGAATGGCTGGTTGAAACGTTAAGCAAGGCTTTGGAAAAGTGGTAGGCCACTGATCGGATACCCCGAAGCCAGGATAGGGGATTGACGCAGCCGGGCGTCGAACAAGATGAGCGTGTTCCACGCGTGGAGTATAATTCAATGCGGCGTGCGTTTGCGCAAGCCAATGCACTACATGCGGCCTGCTACCGAGTGCGTCCAACTCACTATGGGCCGCGGTTGGTTTGATCGCTCCGACAGGAGATTTTGATGGGCAGGTATCGAACGTCTTTGCGTTTGCTTGTCATCCTTGTGCTGGTGATGCTGACAGGCACGGCGTGCAATCTTAGCACGGAGACGAAAGACCTCAGAGAGCAACTGCACGGTGAACCACTGGTGGTGATCCTGGTGCCGCTCAACGGCAGTATGTATGCCGAGGGCGCACAAGTTGAGCTTGTCGCAATTGCCCAGGACGCTAACGGTGGTGTAGCCCGTGTGGAATTTCGCATGGACGCAGTTGTGATTGGCGAAGTGATGGCCAGCCCACCGGGGCAAGCGACGCTTCTGGCGCAGGTCTCGTGGACGGCCACCGGCCAGCGCAAGCATTTGCTAACCGTTGAGGCGTTTCGTCCGGATGGATCATCGTTGGGTTTTCAGGATGTAGTCCTGGAGGTTGTGGCCTCTCCTGGAGGAGAAGGGATCACGAGACATGATAATCCTGATCCAGCCCCTGGTGAACAAGAGGATGTTCAAAGAGTGCAACATGCATCGGGCGATACGCCGATAGACGGTCTTTGCTGTTGGCAATCGCGCCCTAGAACTGGTAGCCTAGCCCCTCATCAACCAGGGCCGGGTCAATGGGCGTATCGGGGATGATCACCAGCAGATCGGGAGTCACACGAATGCGGCGATACGGTATTCCGGCGTCGCGGAATGCCTGCTCGAAGCGCGTGTCATTCTGTGCGGGTAGTACCACTTCTACGAAAGCAACCCGCTTTGCCTGATAAATTTCGACGGGAACCTCTGGAAAGCGCACCAGGCCCTTCGCGCCGTAAATATCGAACCAGTCGGCGGCGAGGATGCGCTCGCCCGTTTCAAACATCAGCACATGCGCAATTCCGACGTCCGTCCAAACATGCTGGATATGTTCCTGATCAAGGAACTCGATCAGCGG
>CAZSXY010000020.1:7724-45180 GCA_964611395.1 uncultured Anaerolineaceae bacterium
CGACGTCCGTCCAAACATGCTGGATATGTTCCTGATCAAGGAACTCGATCAGCGGGGCAAGCGTGGCTGGTTGGCGGGTGTAATAGGGCGAAACAAATGCCTGGTTCGGGTTTGTTCGTACTGCACCAAGCAGATTCAGGCCTAGGACGCTGGCGATCATCGCGGTCGCAAGCGGCTTTATGATCGCCGATCTTCTGATCAAGCCCATGCCCAGCGCTGCTACACCGATGGGCATCACCGAATGGATCATCAGCACATAACGTCCTGTGGCATCAAAGCCAAACTCGTTGAGCGCATGGTTCCCGTATCCGCTCAGGCTGTAGATCAGGGGCACGCCCGCGGCGAATAGTGCTAACAACACGCGGGCAGGGCGATTGTTGCCCTTCCAGGGACCGAACCAGACCCACCACCATAAACCTACCAACCCGCCTTCATAGACGATTTGCAGCCACCAGATGGCAGGCCAGCTTAGTATGTGCCAGCCCGGATCGCCGCTCACCATGCGTGGCGCGAGGTCGTACAACAGGTGATCGAGCACATCACCCAGCTTCGCCCAGGTGTCACCCTGATCACCGAGCAAATACTGAAACGTGGCGAATTGGTGGGTGAGGTTATATGACCAAAACGGCGCACTCCCGGCAAGAAAGAGCAAAATCGCTGGCTTCCAGTTGCGCCGTAGCGGTGTTCGTCCCCACAGGAACAGCACTATGAGAACAGGAATGGCATAGAAGCTAATCAGCCAGGACACCCAAAATGCGACCCCCAGCATGAGTCCTAGCGCTTTGGTGGCCCGGTCTTGGGCGGAAGGAGGTCGTTGTGGATCGAGTATGTATGTGGCCGCTACTAAAGCCAGGTTGCCCAAGACGAGTGTCTCGGCGGTTGCCCCCCAGGTTTTCATGCCGGTGATGAGCAGGTACGTAGGAGCCACTGCCGCAAGCAGGCCGCTCAATGCCCCAACCTGGCGATCAAAGACGCGCCAGCCCAACCAGCCCGTGCTCCCGATGTAGAGGCCCGATAGCAACCAGGGCACGACCTTGAGCGTTACGGCGTTGGCTCCGAAGATGGCGAATAATGGGGCGATCAGGTAGGACTCAAGGGCCGCCAGGTAGGGCTGGCCGGGATGAAAAACAGGGCGAGCGCCGCGTAGAATGCGCAATGCCTGCAAACCAACCATGCCTTCGTCGTAGTCGTAGCGCCACCCTGCGTGGATGAGCACCATGAGGCGCAGGGCAAGGCCGCCACACGCCAGCAGCATGATCACAACGGCGGGATGTTTGCCATGGTGAAGGCTCTTTGCCAGGCGACTCATGGGTGCGGGTTATGGCGTTGGCACGATGGTAAAAGGCATGACGCTGGCCGGGGTTGTCGTTTCGCCAATATACAGCCGGATTTCGTAATTGCCAGGCTCGAAGCCGGTATCCTGCCCAAAAAAGAAATAACCCTCTCCGTCACGTTCGAGACCCCACAGGTAGGAATGGGCAGATAACTGCACGCCGTCTTTGTAGAGTTCGCGTCGCCAGAGCACACCCTCGCTCATGTCGCTGTATTCCACAAACAGGTAGATGCGCTTTGTTCCCGCATCGAACGAGGTACGTGGGCTGATCGGTCGGAGTGTGTCGGTAATCTGGTCGTCGAGAGCGGTGATGCGCAGGCTGGCTCCCGGTTGTGGTGTTACACTCGACATGATCGGAGTAAACTGCGGTGTGAAGGTCGGGAAGGGCGTCGCCGTTGGTGTATAGTTGGGTGTTGCGGTGATGACGACAAACACCGGAGTTAATGGGGTTGGGGTCGGAATTTGCTCTGCTGTGGTAGCATTGTCAGGTGTTGGTGTGTTGCTGGTTCCGTCGACGGTAGGCGCGGGTGATGTTGTCCGATCCTGGACGGTGATCGCCTGGGTGGAAGTGGACGATGGATTATCTTCCCCCCATGCGCCGACCACCAATGTGAGGATGCAAGAGGCGCTGCCCAGAATGGTTAGGGTGAAGGCCAGCACGAAGATGCGCCAGCCCCGTTGCCCTGCCTCTCGCCGCCGTCGCCAATAAACATCGGTGCGGCTGCGCCGGAACAATCGCAGCGAGAGTAGAAACAGGAGCAACGCAAGCCCGAGCATGGCTATCGTAATGGTTGGGAGTGCGTTTTGAATCGTCTCTCGCATGGCGGAGTCCTGCTTCCAGGTGGTGCAGCCGGGCGAATTATAGCATGTGCCCGAAAAACACTGTAGTTCGATTGACCAGGGGACGCTTTTTCTTTAAGAAGTTCTCATTACACCCTTGTCAAATTACTTGTGCGTCACTATAATTAAAACCGTCTTGGGTCGTTAGCTCAGTTGGCTAGAGCGCGTCGTTGACATCGACGAGGTCACAAGTTCAAGTCTTGTACGACCCACAAGCAGCCACGCTTCCAGGTGCGTGGCTCCTTTTTTGTCGGAAGCTTTTTATCGGCTAGTGGCCCCGAACGTCGGGCAAGGTGCGTCCGAGATTTGCTGCACCAGGTCTGCCCGGACCCATCCCTCAATCTTGGATTGCTCGATCTGAAACCGGACCTTAAACCACCGTTGGTTATCAACTCCCAACAACTGCTCCAGCACTTCTAAAGGTTGCCCCAACTCCATCGTGAAAATACGTCTGGAGATCGGGTCTGGCTGGGCACGCACGTTCACGGCCTCACTTCCCGCAAAAACCAGGCATAGTATGCTTGGCGTGGGCGTGATGCTGGGCGTCCACGTAAGCGTTGGGGTTGGCGTGCGCGTCGGCGTGTCACTTGGGGTAGGCGTAATGCTGGGCGTCCATGTGTGGGTGGGCGTGTGGCTTGGCGTGGGTGTCCACGTGTGAGTAGGTGTGCTGCTTGGCGTGGCCGTCCATGTTGATGATGGCGTAATGCTGGGCGTGAACGTGGGCGTAAAAGTTGGCGTGACGGTTGGTGTCGTGGTTGCCGTCGGCGTGATGGTTGGCGTGCGCGTCGGGGTGTGTGTCGGCGGATTGATGATCGGCTGCCACGTGGACTCGGTTGCCAGGGCAACAGCGGCCAGAATGATCATGATCACCACTGCCGCCATCGCATAGATGCTGTATTGCCGGCGGCGCATATGCCGCACCTCGGCTTCCAGTCGCAAAATGTCGGTTCTGCGGCCCAGTATACGGAACGGGTCGTCTTTGGCGATGTCAAGCCACCGTTGCGCGGTCTGAGGATCATGGTCATCGAGTGCCGCCTCGGCGCGTTCCAGGTGCCGCGCCAGCAGGTCGGAGACGATCATTCGGTAGCGTGGGTCTTGCGCATAGCCGCGCAAACCGGCCAGCATGGTGCGGGCTTGACTCAGCTCATTCTCATAATTTTGGGCTACAAGCGCAGATGCGCGTTCGATGACATGCCGGGCTTCCCCCATGTCGGCCTCGGCCTGGCGGGCACGCTGCAACAAATCTGTGATATCTTCGTTTGCCGGTGCCAGGCCGGATGCTGCTTCTAACGCTCGCACAGCGTCGGAGGCAAGGCGCAAACGCTCGTCCAGAATAGATACAGATTCCATGCGTGTGAGTGCGCCCTGAGCCTGACTGTACAGTTGGGCGATGATGTTATCGATCCGGTCTTCGATATCACGAGTTAGCGCCTTCAGGCGATCGCTGCCGGGGAGCAACTGGCGCAGGCTTGCCACCGTATTCAGCAATTGCTGTAGCTCACGCGCACGCTCACTGAGCGCACCACTGCTCATATTGAGTTGAACCGTCGCCTGATCAAACTGTTGGCGCACGTTGCGCACCATGTCGATTCGTTCCTGGGCCAATGGATCGTTGGGGACAACACGCAGCGCGCCTTCGTATTTTTGCAGCGCGCCTTCCCAGTCATCGGCAGCCAGCAAGCGATCGCCTTCGGCCAGGAGTTCGCGAGCAAGCGCGAGGTCTTGAATATCCAGTAATGCCTGCTCCACATCTGACCAGTTGGTGATTCCTGCGCGTGTAGCGAGATCGCGGGCCTCGCGGTATAGGCGCTCAGCTTCATCATAGTTGCCGGCACGCACCAGCGAATTGGCCCGGTTATAGGCGATGCGCGCATCAAACGGAATGCGATGGTCGGGCACCACACCGCGTAACAGATTGTCTTCGGCTTTCTGGCGATAGTCTTGCGCCTGCGTGTTGTTCGGGTCCTGTGACAGGATTTGATTGGCCAGATCAACGGTGCGCTGGTAATCGCCGGAATAGTATGCTTCGGACACGTCAGAAAGCGTGTGCGAGATGCCAGCGCTGGCTGGTTTATCCGGTTCGGGTTGGTCGGCATCTGTAGGCGGCGCGGGAGCAGGTGAGATTTGCTCGGCCCGTGCAGATGGTGTGGCGGGAAGATCCAGCCCATACCGCTCCAGGAGGCCCTGCACTTTGAGTTGAAGATGGGGGCTTCGGTCGGCAGCCTCCCGTAACAATTCGTGTATTTCGGAATGATTTGGGTCGTGTTCGAGCGCTTCGGCCAGGATATCAATGGCTTCGTCGATATCATCTTCGTTGCCCGCAATTTCGATGCGTATGCGGGCACGACGAAGCAGGTTGCGGACGGTTGCGGCTTCTGGCGACGGCGGGGCGCTGCGATGGGCAAGAAGCGTGAAAAGCTCACGCGCTTCCGCTTCGTATTGGGTATTTTTGCTGTGCGCGAGTAATGCGCGCGCTTCACTTTCAAGCTGGGCGATTTCGCTTGCTGTGGCGCTCGAAGGCAACGCGTCCAATTGGCGGCGCAGACGTTCCAATTGCTCTCGTAAATCGGCCATCAGGTCTCCTTCGCAGTCAGTTCATGGGGTGCTTATGGAATCACCCTGTGGTTCAATGCTTCGTTGATCTGAGCCAGAATTCGTCGCAATTCGGCTTCCATATCCTCGTTAATGTCGTCAAGGATCACCGCTTCCAGCAGTTGTTCGCGGGCGGCGCGCAGCGTGTCCTGCCCGCGACGCAGATCGGCAAGGCTGGCCCGCAACTGATTTCGAGCCTCGCGCAAGGCGGGAATCGTACGCGTGCCGGGCAAATCCCACCCGTGGCGTGCGGCTACACGCCCCAGCCCCATGATGAAGGCGTCAATGTCGGCCAGTTCTTGCCGGGCCCCTTTTTGAAGAAGCTCTTGCAAACTGGGGCTAAGCGTTGGTTCGACGGCAAAATCAAGGTGATCAACGTCTGCATACCGTTGCTGGACTTCGTCTTGAGAAGCAGGTTGCGGCTTTAGGGCACCTTTTTGGGGCGAAAGCCCCGTGAAGACCGGATACAGAATCCCCACGCAGAGATTGTGGACGTCCTGCGCCAGGAATTGGCTGAGCGTGTGGGTGCCTGTCTCAATCAACTGAGAACTATTCAGATCGATGACGCGGAGTGTCGTGCCATCCCAATACACGTGTTCCAGCTTGTGGTCAAGATAGACTATGTGTTGCTCGTGCGCGGTGTGGAGAAATTCGGCAAACTGGAGCGCCAGATCAATCCCTTCTTCGGTTGGCAACCGCCAGCGCCCGTTACTTGAGTTTGGTTTCATCAAGTAGAACAAGTTATGGTGCCGGGGCAATAGCTCCAACGCCAGATACGGTCGCCAGCGCCGGGCGAGCGCGGCATATAGACCCTCGCGGAACGCCGACACATCCGTGCCATATGAAATAATCTCGCCGCCCTCAGGGCGTTCCTTCCGGGCGGATATGTACCCGCAGTCGCACAGGGTCACCACCGCTGGCGCGTGTTCCAGCTTCGTCAAGAGGTCGGCTTCGTTGATAAAGGCGCGTGCTTCCCAGCGGGGCGTGCTGTCGTCGGAAAGATGTTCGGGGCGCATCACTTTGAATGCAACCGGCTGTTTCACGCGGCGGTCTTCAGCCTCCAGCACACGCGCATAGTGGCCGGGAGCATAGGTATCAATATAGTTTCCGATACGGTACAGGTCACCTAACAATGACGGCGATCCATTCATGCTATGTATTCCAATACAATGGGTTCGGCGTGGTTATGGAATCTCGTCGCGCGGACTGAAGTCGATCTCGAATGAGCGAATCGTGATGGCCACATCGCGGCCCGCCACGAACAACGATAATGTGATAGGTTCCCCTTGCGGGAATAAGAATACCGAGTCACCCAACAAGCGATCATTGACAAAAAAGCTCAATGTCGTCTCATTGGTTCGCCGGATGGAAAGCTCAAACTGATTCCCCTGTTGCGGGAACTGCGTCGATGAACGAAACCGCCCGTTTTGATTCAAGCCCAGACTGATCAGGTTGGTGTCGAGATATTGAACCAGCCCGATGGTGCGCTCGTTGCTGGTGGTTGCTGCGCCTAAACCGAACGCTACGTCGCCACTGCTTAGCGCGCTCTGATTGTAGCTTACCATTTCCAGAACTGCATCTGCCCGGCGGAGTGTATTGGCGGCGCCCGGCTGGAACATCGCGCTCAGTAGTTCGGGCGAAAACTCGATTAAGATTTCTTGCGCGGCAACGCCTGATGTCGTGAGTGTCCAGCTTCCATCATCATTTGGCACGAACGCGCCAGCTTCGCCGGGAATGGCGTCGGACGGGAGACTTGCTAAAGCAGCAAGCACATTATAACTGGATGTTGCGGACGGAATAGCCGGACTGGCGACGGTAGGGGGCACGGCGGTAGCCACGCTCGTCGGAATGGCCGTCCCAGTAACGGCAATAGTTGGCGATGATGTCGGTTCAGGGGTTGGTTGTGGCGTGTTCGTGGCGGTCAGGGTAGGCGGCGTAGCGGTCGGACTCGGCGTATCAGTTGCCGGAATCGTTGTTGGTGTCTCGCTGACTTCAACCAGCATAACCGTTGCGGTTGGCGCGGCGACCGTCGGCGAAAGAGCTGACGCGACTTGCGTGTCGCGTAGAGCTACGCCCGGCGCCGTCCCTATGGCCACTGTCGGTTGGGGTCGGCGTGTTTGTACGGGGGCATCTTCATCGGTTGCCCCGCGCAGGAAGGCTATCGCCGCTGCTGCTATCAAAATCAGCAAGGCGGCTGCAATGATCCGGTTCCACGGCCAGTCACCACTGGGGCGCTCGGTGGCCGCTTCGGGCGGCGCAGTCTCTGAAGGCATTTCTTCAAGAAATGCTGGCGCAGCGGCCCGCTCGTCCGAATCCATTTCGTCAAGCTGGATCATATCATCTTCTGGCTCATCGGGCGGTAACTGCTCGACAAGCGCCCGCCAGTGACGAAAGAGTGGGTAGGCGGGATGCCGCGCGATGAACAACGAGGCAAAATGACGGTCAAAGGCCGCGAGTTTCTCGCGCCTCACCAGGCGCTGTGTGGTGTATGTTTCCAGGACGGCCTGGTACATGTCCTCCCACTGCCGGACCTGGTGGGCATGATCTGGACCTAGTGTGTCAAGCGTGGCGGTGACGATGCTTGCCAGGGCTTCGGCCAGCGCCGGGTCGGGATCGGGGCTGGTAGTGAGCGCCCCTTCTTCAATGCTCAGGCGAGCCTGTTGCAGTTCTGCTGCGGTGTCTCTCAGCCCGACCAACCATTCGACAAAGGGTTCAATTTGAAGGCCGGCGTTTTCGATTGTTGGCTCAATGTGTTCGAGGGCATGATCTAGAGATAACCGGGCCGCGTAGAATTCCCCGTCCGACCAACTGCGCAGGGCTTCTTCAATCAGATCGATTGCTTGTAGCGCCCCGGCAAGCATTTCTCCGGCTAATGGTGCGTTCAATGCGCTGCGCACGGCGCTAAGATCGCTTGGTCGCACAACTGCGTTGAGAGCTTCTTGAGCATTTTGAACCAGGCGTTTTCCGGTCAAGGTGCGGTCAAGGAGCTGGAAAACCAGGTGGGTTCGCGCGTCTTCGAAACACGTCTGGGCGGCATTGCGCCAGAATTCTGCCTCGTCGAGTTCATCTTCCTGTAAAGCCAGTGCGCTGCGCAGAATATAATGCAAGTAGAGCGCACGCCAGCCCGCGCTGCTGCTCTGTCTCATGAATGCGACAATGCCGCGTTCCATTGTGCGCAGGTAGACTCCTGTATTGGGCATCTGTTCGGCAAACCTGTGCCGTTCGCGTTCTTCTTCGCTCAAGAGCAAGGCCAGGGTCTGCGATTCGGTCTGATCGGTGCGTGAGGCGTCTTGAAGTCCGCCGTCACGTAACCACCCGTCCAACAATTCACTCAAGCGAACCAGCCGGTTGGCGGCCATGCGTTCGCCGTCGGTTCGCGCTTTGCCGTACGCGGTGCGCCCGGCCTGCGCGGCTGCCAGCGCGTCTCCACGATCCCAGGCTCGCCAGCCGTTGATCAGTTCAACGGCCAATGCTTCATTGGGGCTGAGTTGCTCCACGAAACCGATGTCGGGCAGGCGATTTGCCAGGTCGCCAAACCAGGCGGCGATGTGCTCGTTGACGGGGCGAATATCTTCCGCCGCCGTGCGCAAGAGATCAATGGTGGGGCGACGGCGACCCAGTGCCAGGTAATTCACGATGGTGACCCAATTGTCGGCGGTTTGGTGTATGGCATCGGCGGTGGCGTGCAGGCGCTTGTCCGGCAGGTCATCGAGATAGGGTTGCAGAAACTGTTGAACGTCCGCAAACCATTCGTGCAGATTCGCGCCATCCTGACGAGGCCGGAACTGTTGAAGCGCTTCAACCGCCTGGTGAACCTCGTCAAAGTAATCGTGGAGCATGGCGAAATGGGGCGAGGTTGGGTCGATTAGTGCGGCCCGGTGGAGACACTCTCCCGCATGCGTTGGGTCGCTATAGACAAGCAGGCCTACGTTGTCTAGTTCGGTGGACAGCTTGTCTGCTGCATGTCTGGCACGTGCCGCGCTCGCCTGAATAGCCTGCTTGGTGGCTTCTGGCAAGGATAGCGAGTCGGCAGCGACATCCAGATGTGTGAGGACATCTGCTACTTGCTCATAAATCACTCTCAGGCCGGTTAACCCGCGCAAGGGATGGCCGGCGAGCAATGAGTCGATCTGTTCGATGGCGTCAAGCAGATCGTCGACTTCTGGCTGGGATTCCAGGAGGCGGCGGAGCTTGAGCACATGTGGCCGGAGCAAAGTAACATCCTCAAGGTGGGTGTCCAGTTGTTCGGCCAGCAGCCACTGGGCTTCACGAGCGTTGATGCGGACTTCCGGGGTGGTTAGTAGTATGTGTCCGGCTTCCGGCGCGTTACCCTCGAATAACAAGTTAAGTGCCTGGACAAAGCCGGTTGGCGGCGGCGCAACGGATAAATTGTCCAGCGTCGCTGATGCGTCAATGAGAAACCGGATCAGCGGTTCGTGGGTGGGGTCCGCTTCGGGTAACAGGTCGTTCAAGAGCGACAGCGCGCGCGACCAGTTCCCGCTCTCAAGGTAGATGCGGATGGCATCGAGATCGGCCTGTACCTGAATCTGGCGGATGAACTGTTGAATCTCATTGCCCAGCGCGACTGCGTCGGGAAACCCTGGGTCGAGTTCGAACGCGGCGCTCAATTCCTCGCCGAGCGCATGCAATTCTTCCTGGCTGGCGGTGGGGCGCACGCGCCGGCGCACGCGGGACACAACGTCATCACGTGCCTTTTGGAGCGGTTGGCGATATTCGGCCAGCGCGTGCCGCAATTCCATGATCGTGCCAAAACGGCGACGCGGGTCTGGATGTACGGCTCGTGTGATGATCGCCTGCAATCGCGGCGAGATGTGCTCGGTGTTTTGACCGAACTGGACGTAGAACTGCCCCCCTTCTTCGTCCATTTCGGTTGCCAGCCGGTTCCCGCCCGTGAAAATGAAGTACAGGAGTTCGCCCACCTGGTAAATGTCGGTTGACCGGGTTACGGTTGGGAGCGCTCCAGGTTCGTCAAGAAAAACGGCGTTGCCCCAGTCAATGACTTTAAGTTGATAGGTGTCACGATCCCAAAACAAGTGTTTGGCATCTACGTCGTTGTAAACGACCTGCTTGTCGTGCGCGTGCCCCAACAGATCGAGGAGGCGATCTACGATGACCAGTATTTCGAGTTCTGGGAGGAATTGGCCTTTTGCGGCTGATTCCAACACCATGTCTTCGACGATCTGGCCTTCCGCCATGTCCATGACAATGTATTCGTGGGTATGCCCCCCAACTCGAAACGTGCCGCTGCCGCGTAGTTCGACCAGGACCGGATGACCGGAGAGCCGTTCAAGGGCTTGTTTTTCAGTTCGGATGCTCACTTCTTGCCCGGCACGCATCGGGGGAGCATCATGAGGCGCTGGGCGCTTGATCACGACCGGGCGATCGTTGTCATGAGTGTCATAGGCTCGCAACGTCTCACCAGAGCGACCGCGCGGGTAGATGTAATCATACCGGTAGCGGTTGTCGAATAGGCTTTCGGTGCGACGCCCAGGGGGTTGGTTAGGCATGCGAGTCTCCAGGGAACTGAAGGTTATGGGTGATACGCGCAACAGCCTCTATTGTACGCAGCAGTTCCGAGTAATACCAAACGGGCGATTCCAGTTTAGTTCACGCCATGGAATGACCCGACGAGCGTTTGCCTGGCTAGCCCCCCGCCGTTGGTTTTGCTTGCCTGATGATGTGCTGCTACACCGGTAGATCGCCTGTGCCTGGCATGAGAGATTTTGATTCCCTCACGCGGTGATTTCGGCTACCTGTCAGGCTGAGGGTGGTTGCCAGTGGGGCCACTGTGCGGCGGCCAGTACCAGCAGCGCGAATTGCCAAAACCCCTGAGCAAGTGCTCTGGGTTCAATGAACTCGTCTATACGGTGGGCGTGGCCGCCGTGCGTGATGCCGATTGTGACCGTTGGTAGCCCACTGGCCAACAATATATTGGCATCGGTGCTGCCCTTTTCGTAGATCGCGGGATAGCCGATGGTCTCTAATGAAGCGGTGGCCATTTGTACAAGGGGGTGGTTGGTGTCAATGCGGCCTGCAGGGCGATCGCCGACAATGGCCGTGTGGAACGAAACGTCGTCCGACTTTTCTTGCTCCACCCAATCCATGATCTTTTGTTCGAGCGCGTGCAGGTCTTTTGGCGATTCAGATCGCAAGTCGATCGTGAATTCGGCGTCTGTCGCAAGACTGTTGACCGAATGTCCCCCGCGTATCAACCCGATATTGTACGTGGTGCGCGGAGAGGATGGCGGCTTGAGGGCGATGATCTGTGTGCCGAGGTTGATGAGACGGTGGATTGCGTTGGGCTGACCAAAATGAAGCCAGCTATGGCCGCCCGGTGCCTGGCACGAAATGCACAGGCGACGAACCGCAATACCGGCATGATAGATGCGTCCGAGCGCCATTCCCTCAACGACTATCCCTGCGCCGAGCTTGCCGGAGAGAGCCTGCCATACTGCCCGCATGCCGTCCAGGTTGCCGAGTCCTTCTTCCCTGCTGTTCGCTACGAACCAGATGTCAGCTTCCGGATGCACGTCAAGCGTGGCGAGCAACTCAAGCAAGACCAGGATGGATGCTACACCCAGGCTGTTATCGCCAATGCCTGGGCCATAGATTCGCCCTGGGGTACGTTTAACGCTCAAGTCGGTATCTGGCGGAAAGACGGTATCTGTATGGGCGGAGACCATCAAGGCGGGGCGTTCCGGATCAGTGCCAGGCCAGCACCCATAGACGTTGGCCAGGTCGTCCAACACAACATTCTCCAGTCCGAATTTCATAACACGGTCAGCCACGAACTGCGCCCGTTCATGCTCGGCGAATGTTGGAGCCGGTATCTGTTGAATTTCGATAGCCAATCGCAGAAGGTGGTCGATATCCAGTGCCTGCTGAATGGCCAGGAGTTGTGAAGACCTCGAAACGTCCCGAAGGTACGCTGAGGGCGGTTTTTCATTCTCAGGGGTCATAGCCAATTGCCATTCTCAGTAGGATGGAATACGATGGACTCGCTCGCAAGTGTCGCCTGCGCCACACATACACCACAAAGTACAGCGTAACTATAACGCAATCAGGCGTTCCGCGTATCTGGAAATGATCGGCCAAACGCGAAAATGCACCAGATGAAGTGTCCCGCATGAATTTGACATGTTGGAATTTTGAGGGAAAACACCATTTGCCGAGTGTTAAGAAACGCCTGGAAATGAACGGAGACCCATCAGTCGTCACAAGTGCAGGTCTTGAGTGCTATATATGGGGGCAGGCGGCACAAAGGCCCCCATCTGTGGGGATTCGGCGTACTGAGAGGTCGGCGTAGAGTCCAGCCTTGTCCAGGGGATACAGGATGGCCGGGGTGGCTGATGTTGTCATCTTTTCGTCAATCACTATAATCGCGGGTGAGATTATGTTAAAACCTCCAGGCCCACTACCTGCGATCTGATATCCGAAAGCCCGTTCGCTCCACACGCACTTTTGCCGAGGGGGGGTGCATGAAGACGGTCAGAGTCCTGTTGATAGAGAGTGCGCGCAAGAACTCGGCATCGTTTGCGCCATCTCTCAAGCGAAAATACCAGGTACGTATTGCGCATACCGGCAAGCAAGGCCTGGCGTTTGCTCTTGAGCACTCTCCCAATATCATCGTACTTGATGCCGTTTCGATGCGCACATCTGGCAATCGAATCTGTGCGCGGCTGCGGGCGAATCTGGAACAAACGCCGATCATTCATATTCGGGCAAAAGAGGCGTCTTCAGGTGAAAGCGCGGCTGATGTTTTGCTTAGCCCCCCGTTTACCGCACGCAAATTGATCAACCGCATCGATCGATTTACCGTACCAACCAAGGGGAAAATTGTCGAGGTAGGCCCGTTCAGCTTGAATGCCGACAATCAGACGTTGGTCACACCCTGGACGGAGAAGAAACTCACACCGAAGCTGGTCGAGTTGATGAAGCTGTTCATGAGTAACTTGAACCAGACGCTTGAGCGCAAAGAGATTAT
Source organism: uncultured Anaerolineaceae bacterium (assembly GCA_964611395.1). Lineage (GTDB taxonomy): Bacteria > Chloroflexota > Anaerolineae > Aggregatilineales > Aggregatilineaceae > CAZSXY01. Next base: position 20,495 of record CAZSXY010000020.1, read on the forward strand.
GCAGCACGTCTGGAAAACGGATTACATGGGCGATACGCGCACATTAGATGTGCACATCCGGTGGTTGCGGAAAGCGGTTGAACCCAACCCGCGCCAGCCCAAATTTATAACAACCGTGCGCGGCGTGGGCTATCGCCTTGTCGTGCCAGATGACACCGATCAATCACAGGAACCGCCACCCTGATTGATTGCGTTACCCGCGTTATCGCCCCGCAGGCATAATGAAAAAGGCTCCTGAACATATCCAGGAGCTTTATCGTATAAACACAAAAAGGCATCCCGATCTTTGGATGCCTCCCGCCGGCGATGTGCCCGGCAAAACGTCAGGATTGTTCGGCCTCAAGACGCGCCAATTGCTTCATGAGACGGCTCTTGCGGCGGGCGGCATTATTGCGGTGCAGAATGCCCTTAACCGCGGCCCTGTCCAGCGTACGAACCGCTTCCAGCGCTGCTTTGCGGGCGTTTTCCAGATCGCCACTTTCCATAAGGGTACGCGCTTTCTTGATCTCAGTGCGCGCGCGGGAACGGAAAACGCGGTTGCGCTGGCGTTTTTTCTCTGAGCTGCGAACACGCTTGAGGGCAGACTTGTGATTGGCCAACGGAAATCTCCAGTCTTTCCCAGTTTCGAATTCTGTGACGGGAGCGATTGTACCAAAGGCTCTTTTCTTTGTCTAGGCTCGTTTGTGCGGTTGTACATCAATGAAACTTCCTCTCAGCATCTTCGTAGTTATTTAAGGCTGCGGCGATGCCCCCCAAGAATTTGGTCTGTCCGTATCTTAATCTCGTGCTATGATCGGGCTGATTCAAAAGGTAGGCGCTATGTATCGACAAAGTAAACGCGGCACAGTAACCTGGCTGCTCATCGTGGGTTTTGCGCTCGTCTTGACACTTCTGATGGGAGACATTCCTCCTGCGGCAGGCATGGCATTGTTGGCCGCCTACCTGGGGATCGTGGCTGCGACCTGGAACCTTCTCCCTTTGCGCTGGGTGAGAGGTTTGCTGCAGCGTGATGAGCCGGGCAACAGGCCCACTGAGGTGGCTCTTGAGGCTATGGCACGGACCTACGGGCTTCCAAATCGCGAGAAAGCGATCCATCTGCTTGATATCGGCCTGATCGTTGATGAACAACGACCGGATGGCATGTCTTTGCGGCGCGGTCGTTTCGTCTCGCTCGATGATGACGGGGTGCGCCCCTTTGCACTTGTGGCTGTCCCCGATATGTTGGGTGATCGTGTAGCACTGGTGCGTTTCGAGTTGCGTGATGGCAATGGAGCGCTGCAGTATGCTTTTGAGGAAGAGAAATGGCTCCAGGTTGGCGAGAACATCCTGGTTCCCGACTATCGGTTCCCGATCCGCAAGCGCGCGAACGAGTTGCAAGCGGGTGGGTGGTCAGCGCATGTCATGATTGATGGTGGCGCACTGGGCATTCATCATTTCAACGTGGCTGATTCGTTGGCGATGCGCCAGGCAATGGTAGGGCCGGATGGGGAGTTGCTGCGTGACCGCGTGTGGCGCACGCCCGAAGATGATGAATCACTTCCCCTGAGCCTGGAAGAATTGCTCAGGCAACAAAGTCGCCAATATCGCGAGAGTTGAGATACGGCAACTGGTTATGGGTATGATGGTTTTCCTGGTATTCTTGGTTTTGCTCGTCCTTTTCGTTGGGTTCGGGCTGTTTTCACCTGGAGAAAGCTCGACAAAACGTAGAACGGCGATGGCTCTGCACCGGCGTCCGCCGGCCCCCGTGACTACTTCAAGGACTGCGCGGCACGCATCCCGGCGAGCCGGTTATATGGGGGGAGCCGACTATGTCAATGTAACGGATATTGGCCTCCTGGCGTATCGTAGTCAGACCGAACCCACACTGGTACGCAATGGTCCGGTCATGAGCGATACGCATTACTTGCGGCCATTTGCTGAATTGTGGCTCCCCTATGCGGCGCGAGGCTCGGTGCGGTTTGAACTGGTTGATGGCAAAGGGCGGCTGCGTTACGCCGATGAGGCGTATTACGATCTCACCAGGGGTCGCAATACATTGTTGCCGGACACCTGGTTTCCGCTCAGAGGGAAGGAACCCGTGCCCGGTGCGTGGAGCTTACGCCTGCAAACCGAAGGGGTGTTGTTGGCCGAGCATCCGTTTGAATGGGATCAGTCCGGCGTCCCGGAAATTCGCCGCCTCATCGAGAGCGATGGCGAAATCTCGCCCGAACTCCGGATGGCGCTTGAGGAACAATCGCTACAGGCTATGAGCCTGTCCGACTTGCTGGAAGGGCAGGAATGATGAGCGCAGTTCATAGCAGTGGAGTTTGGCGGCACCAGTGATTGCGTGCCGTAGCCTGGGCGTCCGGGGCATTGTTCGAGGGCATCATGGAGCCTGAATCCAACGGCGATAGACCTCGCCGCCGAATGAGCTTGTTTATGGCCGCCGTGTCGGTTGTTGCAGGCGCATTTGCACTATTCTTGATCGTGTTGATCATAAACGGGCGTACCTGGCGGGCTATTGCCTATGCCACTGTGGCTTTGTTCGGGTTTCTATTTGTGGAGGCTGTGTACTTTTGGGGAACGATGGTGCTCGGCGGCCTGGTGGGGCTTGTCTCGCACGGGCGAACACCTGTGCCCTGGGTGCTTGGCGAGGGTGACACTGGTGATATCCCCGAACACGATCTTGATCCGGGCCTGGAAATATTGGCTGCGGGCATACTCGTTTACCGTCTCGGTGGGGTGAGGCCCCTCGTATGTTTTCGAGAAGTTTCTCTGAAGGACGCCCACGCCATTCGGCCCTTCGTGGTTGCCCGGACAGGCGTACCCAGGCCGCATTCGTTTGTTTTCACATTATCCGATGACCTCGCTCGTGAGCGCTTTTCTGATGATTTTACGTTTGATGTGCATGACAGGCCGCGGCTTGTCATGCCCGGATGCCGGTTGCAGATTGCGAACCCTCACCGGTTTGCGGGGCAGCGCTGGGGGTTACGAGTGCGTTCCGGCAAAACGGTGATCACGGTTTTCAACTTCTCGTTCGTAGCTGGTGCGCGGGTAGGAGAATCCGAAGAATCGCCGGGTGTGGGTGAGCGGCGCGATCGCGGTTCCGAGGCGCTTGTATCTGGGAGCCGGGGCGAGTGGTTCGACCGGGTGCTCGATGAGGCGCTCAAGCAGGATGTGTTAAGGCGTACACGGGAAGTAGTGTTGGAGGAGTTGTAATCAATGGCGAAGACTCCCTGGTGGGGGACGAAACGGCGGGTCTCTAAGCGACTGCAGCTAGAGGTCGAGATGATGCGTGCCACATTCGCGGACACGTTTCGGCTCGTGGTGCCCCGCAGCGGCGATCTGTACTGGATCGGCGATGTGGAGATCAACCTCAAGGGAATCCCTGAACGCATTCACACGCTCAAGATAGTGTACGTTGAAGGATATCCGAATCGTCCCGCCGAGGCCTATGTCGTCAAACCGCTTGTTTATAGTGAGAAGCATCAATTCGAAGACGGGCAGCTTTGTCTTTTTAACCCGCGAGATGGTGTGACCTACGGCTGGAATCCGTCAACATCTACGGCTGTTACCGTAGCCGGCTGGGCCATTCAATGGTTGTACGCTTATTACACGTGGCGTGCGACGGGCATCTGGCCCGGCATTGAAGAGCGCATGCGTCCCCAGAAGGGTGGCCGGTACCAGAGGAGAAGGCGATGAAGTCCGATCAATTGCCAGAGATTGCCCGTGATGTGCCACGTGTGATTGTTGCCGAGCGCGTCATCGAGAAGATTGTACGTGGGGCATTACTGTACCCTGAACCGGAAACAGGGGAGGCGATGGTGGGTTTGGTTGTGCCGCAATCTGGACGATTGGAGCCGGATATTTATATCCTCGACACAATCAGCCCAGGCGAACATGCCATACGCGAGTGGGGTATGTTCGAGCAAGGGGATGATTGGCAGGGGGACGTTTTCCACTGGTTATATGTCAATTGGGAAGCGATCCGCACGCTGCGTCGCTCCTCCTACGGTAGTGCGCTGGCCGCCAAGTGGGATGCGCCACTGAAACACGTCGGTGACTGGCACAAGCAACCGGGCACGATGGTTGAGCCGTCCGATGGGGATGCCAGGACCGCTCGCCACATGATTGCCGACTCCGAAACGGCTGTCGAGCACATTGTTGCACCCATTGTGACCATGTACCCGCTCTCTGCTGCCGGGGAAGTGGACACTGCAAACAAAGAACCGGTGGCAGAGGATGCGGATGCGCCGGTGGTAGATGGCGAGGAAGCGCCCGAAGCCGATTCGACTCCTCCTGATGAACCGGGCGCGATTATCCGGCGTTGTGAGAACGAAGGATGGTTGATTCGTATCGATTTCTGGTACATGAGCAAGCGGACGCGGCACTTTATGCCGGTGACGCCGGTTGTGTGGCCAGATGACCGGCTGCCGGGGTTGCCTCCTGTAGCATGGCACCTGCTCCACTCGCGGCGGTTCGAGCAAGAGTATGATCTGCTGCGGGATGCCGGTTATGCGGTCGATGTTGTGCGTTGGGATGCTGATGGCATCCCGCCATATGAAATTTGTTTTTCGGTGTATAAACCGGGCAGCCAGCGCGTGATCATCGTCGTGACGCCCGTCGATTACCCTGCATCAAGACCTGCTGTTCGCGTTGCCCCTCTTGTATCCGTTGATGACGAAGAAGATGTGTTTGAGAAGCTATACGATTCATCGCAACCCGTGATGATGACGCAGATGCCAGGATGGGAATGGGATTCGAAGCGGACGTTGATTGAGCTTGTATGGCATATTGAAAAGACAGTCAAAGAGGAAGGCGTGTGATGGGTTGGGATCGTGTAGCTCACCTGCTGGGGGATGACGTCCTGGCGTTCTTGCGCACTCAAACGGCAGGGATCGTTGGTTTGGGATCAGGGGGCAGCTTTGTCGCGGTTAGCCTGGCAATGAGTGGGGTCGGACGGTTTGTGTTGATAGATGATGATGTGCTGGAGCCTGCCAATGTAGTCCGCCATGCAGCCGATTTGCGGTCTGTTGGCCGACCAAAGGTCGAGGCTGTAGCCGACCTGATCAAACAACGGAATCCCGCCGCACAGATTCAGGCGGTTGTGGGCCGGGTAGAAGACCATCTAGAATTGCTCCAGGGTGCGGATGTTGTGGTTGCTGGCGTGGACAAGGAAGCTCCGAAATACGACATCAACCAGGTTTGCATCGAACACGGCCTGCCGGCTGTATACGCCGGTGTGTACGAGCGCGGCGAAGGTGGGGATGTGTGCATTATCTATCCCGATGAGGGGCCGTGTTATGCGTGCTGGGCCGAGCATTTGCGCGAGGGGCTGGCCGATCCTGCCAGCGATGAAGAATTGGATTACGGGATGATCGGGCCAGATGGAACGCTGGCCGCGGAACCCGGTTTGTGGATTCACGTGGTTCGCGTTGCCGCAACGCAATCCGATATGGCGCTGAATCACCTGCTCGAAGACACATCCATTCATCGCAAATTTCCTGCTAACACGGTAATCCTGGCGAATACATACCTTGAAATCTATGAGGGACGTCTGGCGCTCCCGTATACTGCGGAGTGGGTAAGTGTGCCGCGCAACCCCGAGTGCCTGGTGTGTGGAACTTTGCATCGCGAAGGAGATGCAGGCGAACACGGGGTGTCACTGGATGATCTGGCGAGCTTGGGGCATGTGACGCTCGAAGCAGACGAGAACGAGAACGATACAAAAGGGTAAAAGAATGGCCGAGAACGACAATACGTTGCCACCGCTTGATGATGTTTCGGATGAGGTACTGACGCGCGCCGACGATACAGATAATTCTGATCCTAAAGCGCCTGATAAGCCAACGACCGATGATCTGGGAGCGCGCCTCGAACGGCTTGGGGGCGAACCCGCACCAGATATCACACCGGAGGAATTCGCCCGGCTGCAACAAGCGGGTCAGATTCACATCGACCCTCGCGGGCGGGTGCGTACCACGACACGTGACGAGACAGATGCCGGCATTTCGCTTCGCAAACGCCGGGCGTGGTACCGGGATCATGACGAGTCTTGATCTGAGCCATGTGCGGGCTGCATTAGCGCTGGATGATTTCGATGTTCGCGCAGCCCATCGTCGAATGGCTCCGCAGCCGCGCGCGTTGAGTCGAAGCAGCCAGAAGTCAGGCCAGGCACGCCAGGCCAGCGTGTTGGTGTTGCTGTATACTTATCACGGTAGCCTGGCGTTTGCCTTAATACGTCGAACTACGAATCCGCATGATGTGCATAGTGGACAGATCAGTTTGCCGGGCGGTTCGCGTGAAGACGGCGAAACACCCCTTGAAACAGCCCTGCGTGAAGCACGCGAAGAACTGGGCGTCCAGGAGCCAATCGACGTCATTGGACGCTTGTCCTGCATTTATATCCCCCCCCAGCGATTTTGAGGTGCTCCCTTTTGTCGGGATGATGTCTGGATACCCCGCCTGGCAGCCGGATCGGACAGAAGTGGTGGAGGTCATCGACTTCCCCCTTGATTGGTTGCTCGACGATTCTCGAGAAGTGGTCGAGGATTGGCCGTTCGGAGAAGGTGTTTTCCGTGTGCCCTGGTATAACGTGAACGGGTATAAGGTGTGGGGTGCAACGGCGATCATTTTGAGTGAGTTTGAACAGCGATTGCGGGCCGTGCTGGCCGGTTGAAATGAGCGAACGGGATTTGCACCCAGGGAACGCGCGTGGTACAGTGCATTAGAAAAAACTAACCGTTTCGATCAGCCTGTTCAGATACGGCGCTTTTCCAGTGGGTTTATCCGGCAATAAGGATATATTAGATGGCCGAGAAAATCCTGGTTATCGACGATGAGAAGATGACGGTAGACCTTATTGGTATCCTGCTTGAGCGGCGCGGGTTCGAGGTCGTAAAAGCGTACCGGGCCGATGATGGTCTGCGGGCAGCTTACCGGACGCATCCCGATCTCATTCTGCTGGATATCATGATGCCGGGTATGGACGGGTGGGAGGTCTGTCGCCGCCTGCGTGAACTATCAGACGTCCCGATCCTGTTCCTCACAGCCAAAGATGATGTGCGCGATATTGTTCGCGGGCTTGAGATGGGGGCGGATGATTACATCGTCAAACCCTATGACAGTGACGAACTGGTCGCACGCATTCGGGCGCATTTGCGCCGGGTGCCACAGACCTCGGTTTCGAAAGAACTTGTTTTTGATGGCGGGAATTTGCGCATTAATTTTATCAGCCGCGAGGTTCGGGTACGTGGGGAACTAGTTCACTTGACGCCCAAAGAGTTTAATCTGTTGGGGGTGCTGGCGCGGAATGCCGGGCGGGTGATCACGCGTTCGGAATTGGTGCGTGAGGCGTGGGGGCCTGAATATGGCGACGCCATCGACAGCCTCAAATTGTACATTCATTACCTGCGGCAAAAAATCGAACTAGACCCGCAAAAGCCGCTTTATATCTTGACATCGCGCGGCGTTGGTTATCGGTTCAACGATATTTAGTTCCTGGTGGACGGCGGCGCGGGTGATCAGGAGCTAAATCAACCCCCAGACTGCAGCAGCGGTTGTGCTCGCGGCGATGATCAGCACCAGTAGAGCCAGGCGGAATATCGTACGGCGGCGTGAAGCGCCGCTCTGTTTTTTGCCGGCATCGATTGCGTCCTGGATGGCTTTTTCTGCCAGCTTGCGGAGTTGCATGCGGGCTGTGGGGTTAGAAGGGTTCAATTCCAGCACGTTTTCGAAGCAGACGCGCCTGTCATCATCGGTCTCTACGACGCTGGCCAACCAAAGCCATACCTGTTCGTGGTAAGGGTCGATTTCGATGGCTTTTCGGAATAGCGCGTGCGCCTTGGCTTTATCCCCTTGTTTGGCCGCTTCCTTGCCTGCCTTGAAAAACTGCAAGAATTCTTTGGGTGCGTTCAGTAGGTCCGATGAAAGGCCCATGCTCGCGTCTCCCCCTTGTATGACGCAGCCATTCGTTTCGTGCGCTTTCATTCTATCATGGTCTATCAATGGGCGACAGGACGCCTACGGGGCGTTTGCCATTTTGAGGGATAGATGTTGAGGCGGCTGCGATTGTTTAAGGCCCCCAATCGTTGGCCACATCTGTGTGTGGCGATGTGGTTAGCTGGTACAGCGTCTCGGTCGCGAAATCATAGACGAAAACGTCCCAGTTTCCCGTCCGGTTGGACGAAAAAACGAGATAATTTCCGTCCGGTGAATAGCGCGGCTGGATGTCCTGGCTATCACTATCGATGATTTTTTCTGCGGGGCCGTCGCTTACGTGAATCCGGTAAATATCGGTATCTGTGCTACCGGCGGGTGCTGCATGGAATACAATGAACTGCCCATCCGGAGACCAGTCCGGCGCTGCTTCGATCAACTCGGAGCCGTTATCGGTCAGATTCGTGATTTGACGTGTTTCGAGATCGAGAATCCGGAGTTCGGTTGACGCGTTGAAGTCGAGCCTGCTCAGGTCGGCGGCGTACACGATTCGGTTTCCAACAGGGGAGTAGGCCGGCCAGCTTTCGATGGCATCATCCTCGGTCAGGCGTTCCAGCGCCTCCGGATCACCGGCGGGGTCTGCCAGCAGAACCCGGAATAAGTCTGGCGTGATCGCGCCCAGCCCGCGTGCTGAGAACGCGAGCCACGCGCCATCCGGCGACCAGGCGGGCGCCCCCTGGTTTTGGAGCGTTGGGATTCCTGCCCAATAGCTGCTCGCAGGTCGTGGGAATGTACCGTGCACGTTGTTCAGTTGCAGCAAGAATTCGCGCGTACCCGGCGCGTACATGACGTAAGCAAATTGCCTGCCGTCCGGTGATAGCGCCGGAGCATGGCCGCGTGTGTTGCCCGGTGTAATAACGTGCTGTTCGCTTCCGTCTGGCTTCACCAGGACGATGGGCTGGTTATCGGGATCGCCGGGAACTTGTCCGGAGCGCATGATGATTTGGCCCGGCAGACCGGTTGGCGGCGGCGGGAACAGGGTGGGGAGAACGTCGGGAACCGGCGTTTTGGTTGGGACAGGTGTCCAGGTCGGTGGTGGAGGTGTAACGGTGCGCGTAGAGAGACTCCCTGTCTGGGAACCGGGCGTGTGATCGGCGCTGGCTGTTTCCGCAGTAGTAGCTCCCGTGTCGCCGTTTCCAGAAGCATCCGAATTGGCGATGGTCGGCAAAGATTCTGAACCTGATGTATCGCTGTCGCCAAGCATCAGAACCACTACGATGAGCAGAACGGCAATGGCGACCACGCCCAAACCGATTGCCAGGTAGACGACCGGTTTGCTTATGCTTTTTGTCTTGCCCACAAGTGCGGTGCGCTCATCAACAGCGGTTCCTTCAAGGCGTGCCAGGAGTTCCTGAGCGCGTTTGTTGCCTGGATTGATGACAATGACATTGGTCAGGCAGACACGTTTCTCATGCAGATCATCAGTGACGGCGGCCAGCCAGAACCAGGCTTTTTCGTTGCGCTCGTCGAGTTGCACGACTTGCTCCAACAATGCCCGCGCAACGGCCTTGTTGCCATCATGAGCGGCTTCTATGCCCTGTTTGAGCAGATCGTCAACCTGGGGATCGGGGTCTGGTTTGTTCATCGTACTCCCACTGTGCGGTTGCATGTTGCCGCATTGCCTTGTGCGGCCTATCGGAGTGTCGTGTCGATTACCGGATGCCACCTTGCAAAGCGCATGTCACCATCTGCGGCTGCGATCCGGCGCAGATCGGAACCGTCTGGCCGAATCAAGAACAGATCGAAGAATGGCCCTTCCCGATTCGAGCTGAAAACGATCCATTGGCCATCCGGGGACCATGCGGGATCGCGTTCTTCGGTGTCAGCGTCCCGCACGATCAGCGATCGTTCACCCGCGCCATCGGCGGTCATAACGTATAGATCGGTGTTGACCCTGCGATTTGACAAAAATACAATCGACGTGCCGTCTGGCGACCAGGCCGGTGAAAAACTGCTGTTGACATTTTCGGTGAGTTGTTTGATCGCGCCACCTTCGGCAGGCATGCGCCAGATTTCGGTCGCGCCGGGACCGGCGCGGTCGGATGAGAACACAAGCCACCGGCCATCCGGCGACCAGGCCGGTTCGCGATCGAGCGCGTCGTTGCGGGTGCGTGCTTCCGTGTTGCCTGTTGTGACATCAACCAGGTAAATATCATAGTCGCCGTCGAAGTTCGAAGCGAATGCAATTGTTTCCCCATCCGGCGACCAGGCCGCATCCCTGGCGGCGGGCGCTTCGAAGGTGGTGAGGCGGCGTGCCTTTCCGCCTGCTACTGAAACGATGAACAGTTCCTCGAATTCCCGGCTGATAAGCGTATTGTCTTCAAGATGCGATTCGGACACATGGCCGGTGAACACGATTTGCTGGCCGTCCGGCGCGATGTCGGCATCAAATGCTTCTATCAAAGACAGTGGGTTATCCGCACTTGTCGCGTCCAGTGTAATAGAAACGCGACGCTCTTGGGTTCCATCTGCCCGCAATGTATGGAGCGTCCAGAGTCCTTGTTCCCCGTCCTGGACTGAAACAACGAGCGTAAAGCTGTTCAACGGATAGGGGGTGCTGGTTGGCATTGGGGTGGGTGAGGGCGTCCATGTGGCCGTTGGCGTCCAGGTGGGGGGCATGGTCTCGCGTGGTGGCAGAGTGCGTAATACGCCGCCAACCGGCGTGGGCGTCCGGAATCCGGAAACCTGGCCATTGCTCACAGTGGGTGGCGCTGTCATGGTTGCAGTTGGGCGGCTCGATTCTGCTGCCTCGTCGTCCTGTGTCTCAAACCACACAAAGAGGATGGCTAGAGTGAGCACCATCACCGACAGGATCGTGACAATCCAGAATATCCCGGCTGGCAATGTGGTTTTCTTACGTGGGGGTTGGCCATCGAGCAATGCTGTGCGCTCTGGCTCCACAAGGCTGTCTGGTCTCGGTGTTTGCCTTGAATCCGGAGTTGGTGATGGGGGAGCGGGCCGGGTTGGACCGGGGTGTGGCGCGGGCGGTGTGGCTGCCTGTTGGAGGCGCTGCAGGGCGATCCGGGCACGCTCATTCGCCGGGTTGATTTCGAGTACGCGCAGGAGGCATTCACGACGTTCGTTGGTCGACTCCGCTACCGACGCCATCCATATCCACGCAAGCTCATTGTCCGGGTCTTGCTCGATAACTTGCTGCAAAATGCCCCGCGCGACGATGTGGTTGCCGGCACGGGCCGCCTGGATAGCTGTGCGCAGTAAGTCGTGGGTCTCCTGATTCGTCAAGGCAGTGATCCCTCGCTGTGGGCATCCCGTGCTGGTACCGGTAGTTTGTCTATCTTATACCGGCAAGACAAACAAGGCCAGAGGCCATAGCCGCGCCCCGGTTTTGCCCGTTGTTAGACCCGTGGCGGCTGGTCATCAGTGATGAACGCGACTGAAAACGGTGCCAATCAGAATACAATGAGCAGCAATAGTGCAATCGCAAATAGAACCAACACGACCGCCAGACCCATGAAGCCATAGCGTAACACCAGTGTATTGCTGGACTCAAGTCTGCGACGCATTTTTTCTAGCTCGCTGCGCGCTGTGGTATTGTTGGGGTTGATCTGCAAAACCGTGTTGAGAAAGCGAACGCGCTCCTCATGCGTTTCGGCTACGTAAGCCATCCATAGCCACGCCCGCTCGTTATGTTTGTCGGCGTCGAGAACCTGTTGAAAAAACAGGCGCGCACTGGCCTTGTTGCCTTGCCGGGCAGCCTGAATACCCAGTTGCATAAGGTCTTCGAGCGTTGGCTCAGGGCTTGTCGAACTGTCAAAACCTGTACTCATCCGTTGATACTCCCTGTTGTAGGCTGATTTGTGATTGCCAAGTTCTTGACAATTCTCTGACACTTTTATAGTCCGTGATCCGCGTGCTGGCAAGTGGCAGACCGCACACGTTCTGTGCAGGCAAGGACGGCGGCGGGCAGCTAAGCTCCTCGTCATAGTTTACATTGACGCCGCAGTGAGGGTGCGGCACAATCAGGCTAATGTTGGGCGATTTTCCAGGTTCGAACGGGGGTTACCCCCATCCTTAAGGAGCAATCACATGGATCTAGACCGGCCCGTGCTGGTGATCGGTGCAAGCGGAATCGATATCAAGGGACGCCCTTGCGAATCGCTCCGGATGGGTGTGTCAAATCTGGGAAACGTCCGCAACAGCGTTGGCGGAGTCGCACGGAATATAGCCGAAAACCTTGCCCGGCTAGAGGTTCCCACGATTTTGCTCTCGGCGGTGGGACAGGATCACTCGGGTGATTATCTGTTACAACATACGGCGGCTGCGGGCGTTGATACCCGCTACATCCTTCGTTTGCCGGATGAAAACACCGGGAGTTTTATGGCTATTCTTGACCATGCCGGACAACTTGCGGTTGCTGTCAGTGAATATGATATTGTGAGCCACATATCGCCAGCGTATCTTCAACAGCATCGCGCGTTGTTCGCCAATGCTGCGATGGTGATTGTTGACGGAAATCTGACGCCCAGGGCGCTGGCATCGGTGTTCCGTTGGGCGCGGCGTTACAGTGTGCCTGTCTGCGCTGACCCAACATCGCACGATCTGGCGACGAAGTTTATCCCATACCTGCCGGGTCTCCATATGATCGCTCCAAACGCCAGTGAAGCCGCTGTATTGTGTGAGCGTGTGGTACCACCTGCAACCAGTGAATCGGCCATCGAAACCGCGCAGTGTCTCGTCAACCGGGGCGTGAATATAGCCATTGTGACATTGGCTGAGCAAGGTTTGGCTTACGCCGATGGAAGCAGTGCAGGGCATATTCCGGCGCTCCGCACCCAGGTGGTTGATGGCACCGGCGTGGGGGACGCGCTGACCGCCGCAGTAGTTTTTGGCCTCTTGAATGATATGCCCCTGGACGAGGCCATGCGGCTAGGTGTGTCTGCTGCTGCTCTAACGCTGCGCACGCGTGAAACTGTAGTGCCTGATTTGAGCCTGGATCGCCTCTATGAGGAATTGATCGTTTAGGCCCGCGCGTGATTCCCAAAAATCTATAAAAAAGCCGTCCCGATTTGGTCTGGCAGTGTATCCTTAGAACATGGGCTGAGTGATGGAGCAGACGACCTGTGCAACAACCTCGGAAAGCAAGTGTCCCGGCAGACCTGGAGCAGCGGCGTCAGCAGTACGCGGTGATTGCGGAAAGACTTCGGGAGGTGTATGGCTATCCCACTTGGCGACAACACCTATCCCCGGTTGATGAGCTGGTAAGCACGATTTTGAGCCAGAGCACAACGGATGTGAATCGTGACATGGCATTCGATGCGCTGAAGGCGCGTTACCCGGCGTGGCAAGCGGTGCGGGATGCTCCCCCGGGAGATGTGGTTGAGACGATACGATCTGCTGGGCTGGCCAATCAGAAGGGGCCGCGTATTCAGGAAGCGTTGCAGCGCATAGCTGCTGAACGAGGCGAAATCACGCTTGATTTTCTCGCGGAAATGCCAGTGGACGAGGCCAGGACGTGGCTCACTGGCCTGAGAGGGATCGGCCCGAAAACGGCTGCGATCATCTTGTTATTTGCCTTTAACAAACCCGCTTTTCCGGTCGATACGCATGTGCTCCGTGTTACAAAAAGACTCGGACTGATCGATGGCCAGACCAATGCAGACCGGGCACACCAGGAGCTTGAAGCGATTATTCCACCGGAGGATTATTACCCGGCGCATCTTAACTTCATTCGTCATGGACGTGAGGTATGCAAGGCGCGTCGTCCCCAGTGTGGCACGTGCTTCCTCGCGCCGTATTGCGATTATTTCCAGCACATTGACTCATGAAATGGGTGCATTCATGGATAGATCACCTCAGCCCAAAACCACAAACTTAGACGGAGCGCTTGCTAATGCTCGTCAAACGCTGGTGCTATTGCGCAGCCAGGCGCAGGCCCAGATGATAGACCCCGGCTACCTGGATGAGCGGTTGGCATCGCTGGAACGTGTCATTAGTGAACTGGCGGCGAGTTATGAAAATGCCGAGCACCGCGAACGCTTGGCTGCACTTTACGAAGTGAGCCGGATGATAGGATCATCCCTTGACCTGCAGACCGTGCTTGCCCAGGTCATGGACGCCATTATTCAGCTTACAGAGGCGGAGCGCGGCTTTTTGATGCTGCTGGATGATGATGGCAGACTGGCCGTACAGGTAGCACGTAATTTAGACCAGGAGACGTTGGAGAGCGGCGAGTTTGCTGTCAGCCGGACGATCACGCGAGAAGTAGTCAACACGGGCAAGCCAGTCTTGACAACGAACGCGCAAACTGACCCGCGCTACGCCGGCCAGTCCAGCATTGTCGCGCATGCTCTGCGTAGCATCATGGCCAGCCCCTTGCGGGCACGGGGTAATGTTATTGGCGTCGTCTATGTGGACAATCGCATCCGAACAGGCTTGTTTTCCGAACGCGATCTTGAAGTGTTAGAAGCCTTCGCTGCACAGGCTGCCATTGCTATTGATAACGCACGCCTGTATGGGGCGAAAGACCAGGCATTAGCTGACCGGTTGGAAGAGCTGACGATGTTGCAATGGATTGACCGGCAGCTCAATGAGACTCTCGATACGGCTCATGTCATGCAGATTACGCTGGAATGGTCGGCGCGGTTGTGCGGGGCGGAGAGCGCCAGTCTGGGGTTATATGATGCTGACGCCGGAACCATACGCCTGGTGGCACATTACGGCGAGCCGGATAAATCCTCTGATGCAAAAGAACTCGATCCATCCCATCCATTACTTAAGCAGGTTTTTGAGACGCAAAAGGCGGCGCTTCAAACGTCCCCGCCGGATACGGAAGCTGAGGAGACAGTTCTTTGTGTGCCGATTCGCCGCGAAAACACGGTGATTGGCGTTGTGACCCTGGTGGCTCACCGGGCGAATGCGTTTGATGAGGATGCCCAGGCATTGGTTGCTCGGCTGGCTGATCGGGCGGCGACTGCTATTGAAAATGGCCGGTTGTACAGTGCGGTTCAGGCAGCGAACCGGGCAAAATCTGAGTTTGTCAGCCTTGTGGCTCACGAGTTGAAGGTTCCCATGACCAGCATCAGCGGTTACGCTGATCTGCTTGCGGTAGCTGGCCCTGTGAATGAGCAACAGCAGACGTTTATCCAAACGATCAAGAACAATGTTCACCGGATGAAGGTGCTGGTCAGCGACCTGAGCGACATCAGCCGTATCGAAAGTGGGCAGTTGAAGGTTCAGAACGAGAGCGTTGATCTGCTCGCGGCTATCGGCGAAGCGAAAGAAGGCGTCATACAGCAGATCAAGCAACGGGGTCATCAGTTTGTCGAAGCGGTTCCGGAAGCGTTACCCCCCGTAAACGGCGATCACAGCCGAATTGTTCAGGTGTTGGTCAACCTGCTCAGCAATGCTTACAAATACACGCCCGATGGGGGGATCATTACGCTGCGGGTCACGGCGGGTGAACAGTGGGCGAGTGTCAGCGTGGAAGATACTGGCGTTGGCATGACGGCAGAGCAGGTCGCAAAGTTGGGAACGAAGTTCTGGCGGGCCGATAATGACCATGTGATCAGCCAGCCGGGAACTGGTTTGGGCCTGGCAATTACTCAGAACCTGGTCAAGCTGATGGGAGGCGAATGGCATGTTGAGAGCACTCCCGGTAAAGGTAGTGTGTTCACCGTGCGTTTGAAGGTGTGCCAACCCGCTTAATGGTCATTGACGAGAGCGCCAGTCTCATGCTACACTTTTGGGCGCAGCAGCCTGAGAGGTGTTGCAAATCATGGGGCAGTGGCGGAACGGTAGACGCCGCGGACTTAAAATCCGCTGAGGGTGACCTCGTGTGAGTTCGAATCTCACCTGCCCTATATGCGATGATTTCCCTTAGCGCCTTGCCAGGGCGCTTTGTTTTTGTGAGTCGCGCCAACCCCTTTGACGGCGGTATCTCTTCCGTGTTACATTGGCAGTGAGGTTGAGGTGCGCTATTATTACCTCTTACGTTGTTCGTAAATGCGTCGTTAAGGAGTCGGCCACACTATCATTTTATTAGGTGTGGCGTAAGTACGTGCCGCGCTCTCCGCACTGACTCAATCGCGCAGTGTGGAGAGACCTGGTACCGGAATTATCAAGTGGCCTCTTACTCGACCGGCAACCCGCCCCTGTGTACGACGATCACCTGATTATCGATCGCGTTGGGGGAGCGTTGAACGTCACTCGCTCGTTTTATCCAGGTGATGCGATCGAGACGGAGGCCGGGGAGACATCATCATGAGTCTGGAATTTTTCCTGCGCCTCGTGGGTATGATGGTTTGCACCCTCCTGGGGGCGCTCCTGGGCACTGATTTATCAGATGCCCTGAATCTGCCACCTGAGGCAACCGGCCTGACATTTTCCCTGATGGGGGCGCTTGCGGGCTTGATTATCACGCCCTGGGTGACCACATACCCTGCGCGTGCTGCCCAGCGTATGATCATGGAGATGCCTGCCGAAAGCCTGGTGGGGTCGCTCATTGGGCTGGCGTTGGGCATGGGCATTTCGGCGATGTTTGCGTATCCGCTATCGTTTCTGCCCGATCCCTTCGGACAAGTCCTGCCCACTGTTGTGGCAGTGATTGGGGCATATGTCAGCGTGACGATATTTTCGTTGCGTGCTCAGGACGTGTTTTCATTGTTCGGCGGACTGGTTCGTGCTCATCCTGGTGCGCTGCGAATGATGTCGGGCGGCACTTCGTCTGGCGATATTCTGCTGGATACCAGCGTGATCATTGACGGTCGTATTCTCGATATCAGTCAAACGGGGTTTATTCAAGGAGCGCTTCTCATACCACGTTTTGTGCTACATGAGTTGCAACACGTGGCCGACTCAGCCGAGGTGTTGCGGCGGAATCGTGGCAAGAGAGGCCTGGAAATCTTGAGCGAACTCCAACAGCGCAGCCGGACGCCCGTCCGGATCATCGACGACGATATCGAGGGAGTTAGCGAAGTTGATGAGAAGCTCGTTCTGCTGGCTAAGAAACGCAATGTGCCGGTGATGACGAATGATTTTAACCTGAACCGGGTAGCAGAGCTGCAGGGCGTGTTTGTTTTGAATATCAACGAGCTAGCGAACGCCGTAAAAGCCGTGTTCCTGCCCGGTGAGGTGATCGATGTCCATATCGTTATGGAGGGACGTGAACCCGATCAAGGGGTGGGGTATCTGGAAGACGGCACGATGATCGTGGTTGAGGATGGGAAGTGGTACATCGACCGCACCATTCCTGTGTTGATCACGCGCTATATTGTGACGAACGCCGGGCGCATGTATTTTGCGCAACCCGAAGGATCGCTGAGAAAGTAGCGCGGCCAGTTGAGAGCAAGCGGGGTGGGCACTCTAACCCACCCCATTCTTCACCATACTAGGCGCGATATTCACGCACCTGGTTCATGTCTTGGTTGACCATCTGGAAAGCACGTCGTTCCGCCTCGTACAAAATCCGTTCTTCATCCAGCGTCAGCAGTTCGCGGTCGCGCATCAAGAGCTTCCCATTCACGATCACATGTGATACATCGGCCCCACGTCCTGCATGGACCAGGCTGGCGATCACATCATGACGCGGGCGCAGGTGGGGGCGATCAAAATCAACCAGGATCAGGTCGGCGGGGCGACCTTCCGCAATGATCCCGCTCTCGTTGAAGCTCATCGCTTGCGCGCCGTTTTGTGTGGCCATGCGCAAGGCAGTGTCACCTGGCAGGGCTTCGGGGTCTTGCTGCAGGTACTTTTCCAACCAGACAGCTTGCCGGAGGATGTCCCACATATCCATCACGGCATTGGACGCCGGGCCGTCAGAACCCAGGGCTATACGCTCAATGCCCGCTTCGCCCAGTTGGGTCATGGATACACCGATCGGCATTGCGAGCTTCATGTAGGTGATGGGGGTACGCGGAATAAACACACCGCTTTCGGCGAGAATGGCCTGATCGTCCGGGGTTAGCGCGAGGCAGTGAGCTGCAATTGTATGGTGCTTGAAGACGCCCAATGCGTGAAGATGCTGAACAGGCGTCATGCCGTGCCGCTCAAGCGATTTTTTGACTTGTTCCTGGGACTCGGCAACATGCAGATGAATCCCCATGTTCAGTTCCCCGGCCCGTTCGACCACGCGTGACAGGAACTCTGGCGGGCAGACATATGGCGAGTGTGGCCCCAGACATGTGTGGATGCGTCCTTCGGCGCGGTCGCGCCATTCACTGCTGAATGCCAGTTGCGAGTCGGCTCCGGGGCCGATTTCCTTGTCATCGCCGATGCCAAAGACACACCAGGTCAGCATGGCTTTCAAGCCGCTTTCGACGACGACATCTGCTACCCGGTCCATGTAAAAATAGTGATCGTTGAATCCGACTGTGCCGCTTCGGATCATTTCGCAGGCGGCAAGCGCTGCGCCCCAGTAAACATCATCAGGCGTCAGCGCACTTTCGGCGACCCAGATTTTTTCATTAAGCCAGCGGGGAAAAGGCAAATCTTCGGCCCAGCCTCGCTCGAAGGTCATCGGCGAGTGACAATGCGCGTTGAAGAAACCGGGGAGCAGAACATGCCCGGATGCGTCGATAGTTTCGTCAGCCATTGTGTCAGCAGGTAGTTTGCCGATACGGGTAATGCGCGTGTTTTCGATAAGTATATCGGTGTCGTGGAAGATCGTTCCCTCGGCGTCGAGCGTAACAATATCCGCGTGCTTGATCAACAGGCTGCCCATCGTCAAACGGTTGCTCCTTCTTACAGGTGATTCTGTTTCGCATTGTACAACGTTCATCACGGGCCGCCAATTTCCTGGCGAGTATTTTGTAGTTGCCCTTAACGGGCGAGTTGGTTTGCGCTACAATTTGCTAGTGGAGAATACGAATAGGCTTGGCGCAATCGGTACGGGCGATGCGTGGTGGGCCTGACGCCGGGTTTTTCTCATAATTCCAAACCCGTGCCTTCTGGTTCGCAAGGTCGAAAAGGTTTCTCCATAAGCTTCACTGTCCACAAGAGATTATCCTAAGGACTACATGCTATGGCATTGCAAATTTACAACGTCTTGCACCGCGAAAAGCAACCCTTTGAACCGTTGCACGAAGGCAAGGTGAACATGTACGTGTGTGGCCCAACAGTCTATGACCATGCGCATGTTGGGCATGCCAAGACGTACGTGGCATTTGACGTTGTCGTGCGCTATTTGCGTTATAGCGGCTATGATGTGCTCTATGTGCAAAATCTGACCGATGTTGGGCATCTGCTCGATTCGGGTGAAGATCGTATTCTGAAAAAAGCGCGGCAAGTTGAAGCTATGCCGATGCAAATCGTCGAAGCATACGCACGCAGCTATTTTGAGGATATGGACGAGTTGGGCGTGGTGCGTCCGGACATCAGCCCCCGCGCCAGCGGGCATATACCTGAACAGATCAAGATGATTGAAACCTTGATCGAAAAAGGGTATGCCTACGTTACCGAGCGTGGCAACGTTTATTTTGATGTCTTTCGCTGGCCTGAATATGGCAAGCTGTCCAACCGCCACCTGGACGAGCAGGAGGCAAGGACGCGCGTTGATGTGCGGGACGATAAACGCCATGCGGAAGATTTTGCCCTGTGGAAAGCTGCTGAGCCAGAGCATATCATGCGGTGGGATAGCCCCTGGGGAGTCGGCTATCCGGGATGGCACATTGAGTGCTCGGCCATGTCGATGAAATACCTGGGGAAGACGTTCGACATTCACGGGGGAGGTGTGGATAACATCTTTCCTCATAATGAATGTGAAATCGCGCAAAGTGAAGCCGCGAACGATGCGCCATTTGCGCGGTATTGGATGTTGGTTGGCAGCCTGACCGTGCCGGACGAGTTCGGTATTCCGGTCAAGATGTCCAAGAGTTTGGGCAACTTCTATACGATTAAGGACGCCCTCAAACTCCACCGGCCAGAGGTCTTGCGCACGTTCATTCTAACCAGCCATTACCGGAACCCAATTGTGTTTAGCGAAGAGGCGCTGGATGGCGCAAGAAAGGGTTGGGAACGCATTCATGGGGCGGTGCGGCTTACCCGTGAGAAGCTGCGTAGCGCACCCTCAGGCGAGGCGGGAAATGCGTTCCTGAGTGTGTTGGATCAGATCCGGCAGAAGTTCGTTGAAGCCATGGACGATGACTTCAATGCGCCGGGTGGCCTTGCGGCGCTTCATGACCTGACGCGTGAGGTGAACACGTTGCTAAACAGCGGGCAGACGGTAAGCAAGAGCATCTTAGAAGCCATTGACACGACGTACCGTGAATTAGGTGGTGATGTTCTGGGCATCGTTCCCGACGAGGCCGCGTCAACCGGAACGGCAAACGCCGAGCGCGAGGAGGGGTTGATCCGGATGCTGATCGATCTGCGGGCGCAGGCGCGGGCAAACAAAGACTTTGCCACTGCTGACCGCATTCGTTCACAACTGGCTGAACTGGGCGTGACGCTGGAAGATCGCCCCGACGGTACGGTCTGGCGAGTGGACTAGGACGCTGGCATGTTCAATTCAGAGGGGCTTCGTCCTCCCGCCCGCCTACGGCAGGCAATGCCGGGCATTTGTGCACGCTATTCTCCGACACATAAGGGGTGACCAGCAATGGCTGAATATCTATACGGGCGGTGGCCTGTACTCGAAAGCTTGCGGGCAGGCCGGCGGAAGTTTGAGCAACTTCTGCTCGTTGAGGGGATCGAAGATAAAGGCGTTGTTGAAACGATCATTGAACTGGCGCACCAGCGGGGCGTAGACATGCGACGCGTCCCTCGCCGCGTGGTTGATGACCTATCGAAGAATGCGAACAATCAGGGGGTGGCGCTCCGCGTTGCTCGATACCCCTATGTCGAAATTGATGACATGCTCCAGCTCGGCGCGGATCGCAACGAGCGCCCGTTTTTATTGGTGCTGGATTTGCTGAAAGACCCGCAGAACGTGGGGGCATTGCTACGCGTTGCGGATTCTGTAGGGGTTCATGGCATCATTCTGCAAGAGAGGCGTGGCGTAGATGTGACGCCGGCTGTGGTCAGCGCATCTTCCGGCGCAGTCGAGCATCTTTATGTGGCGATGGTGACAAACCTGGTTACAGCGATGCGCCGGTTGAAAGAGGAAGGTATCTGGTTGGTTGGCCTGGATATTGGTCCGGATGTAGCAACGCCAGAACAAATTGATCTCGACCGGTCGTTGGCGCTGGTCATGGGCAGTGAGGGCGAGGGACTGCGCCGCCTGGTACGCGAAACGTGCGATCTCCACCTCATGTTGCCGATGCGCGGGCATGTGGCCAGCCTGAACGTGGCAACGGCAGGCGCAATCGCCTTATATGCGGCGTGGCAGGCGCGTGGTTGGCAGGGATGGGTTCCGTCTCACCAGAAATAAGGGAACCCGCTTTCAGAATTCAAATCGGTGTGGCGCGAGTTGATGCCGGTCGATTTGCGCGAAATGACGGGAATGATGTATGCTTCTGGGTGAAGCCAAGTCCCGGCTCATCGTGAACCAACACTCTTTGTGAAGGGCATTTTTACCGTCTACGACGGCCAGCCCACCTGAACATACAGGTTCAAAAGCAGTGCCGGGATGCGGCTTTCTTTTTTGAGGCGCGTCGGACAGGCATAGGCAAATCATTGACCAGTAGGATTTTGCTGGTGCTATACTTTGACATGGAACGATGGGGGTGTTAGGATTTGGGCGACGCGCAAAACGCACGATATGCACTACCGGGGGGGCCGACTCGCCGGTTTTTTTTCGTACAACGCAGGAGGGTGTTGGGGTGTGCGGTCGTTGCGTGAGGTGGAGAGACACGTATGTATATTCGGCGCGATAAGTCGAATCTGCATTTCGGTCGCCAGGCTCGCAGGAAGGGTAGTCGCCTGTTCCTGATTATCTGGCTGATCACAATGGCAGCGGCGGCAGGTGTCATCTGGCAGTTCAATAGTGTCCAGAGCTGGGTGTTGGCTAATGTTGGGACGGAGCCTACGCCGACGCTCGATGCAATCACGCAGGCACAACTGGGTGAGCGTGCCTATCTGGCTGGAGACCTCGAGCGAGCTATTGAACACTATGCAGAAGCGGCTCGCCTGGCTCCAACCAACATTGACATTCTGTTTGAGTACGGGCGGATGCTGATCTATCGCAGTTATGCCGGGCGAGCTTACAGGTTCCGGGCGGGCGAAGCGTTGGCGATCGCCGAAAAAGCGGTCGAATTGGAGCCGAACAACGCGCGTGCCCAGGCCTTGTTATCCCTGGCCTTGCTGGAGAATGATCGTGCCGAAGAAGCGATTAGTGCCGGGCTGCGAGCCGAACAACTCGCACCGAACTACGCCGAAGCGCGTGCGTATCTATCAATGGCCTATCGCGGGGCGGGCCGTCCCAACCAGGCGTTTCAGAAGGCCGATGAAGCCGTCCAACTCGACCCCAATAGCCTGGATGCGCGCCGCGCGTTGGCGCTGGGCCTGGCGTTTGTCGGGGAGTTCGATGCTGCTGTGCAGCAATATGAACGAGCGATCCAGATTCACCCCCGTTTTGATGCCCTATATTTCGAATTAGCTCTCTACTACAAAGCTCAAGATAACTACGAAGCTGCGATTGCCGCCTACGACCAGGTGTTGGCGATGGAACCCAACAACGTGAAAGCGTATACGCGCAAGTGCGAGACATATTTCACCATGCGTGAGGACGCGCTGGCGCAAGAGGCGTGCGAACAGGCTATCCAGCTTGACCCAACCTACGCGGAAGCGCACCGCCAACTGGGCATGGTGCGGTATACGCGCCGGAACTACGAGGGGGCTATCGAGTCCTTCGAGCAGTGCGCGGTGTTGCAGGAGGGACAGAACATCCCCCTGCATGAACGGGAGATTGAATGCTGGTACATTCGCGGGCTGGCCTGGTCGTTGCTGGCACGTTGCGATGAGGCGTGGCCGGTCTTGCAGGAAGCCTTGCAGATGAGCCCCAATGAAACGATCAAGGGGTTTATCAACAAAGGGCTGATGTCCTGCGTGAATTACGAAGAAGAGTACGATATCAGCGATATCCCAACGCCCATCCCCCCAACACCTGTGCCCCCTGAACCTATTGGGGTCTTTTAGGAGCCAGTGCCATGTATCTGCGGACTCCCAAGCGCTACCGACCGGGACGGCGCCGCCGTCTCCGCTTGTTTTCTGGGCGTACGATCATGATGCTCTTGGCCATTGTTGTGGTGGCTGGCGGGGGGTGGCTGATCTGGGAGAATCGAACCCAGGTGAGGACCGAGGTGATGCCTGAGATTGAGGAGTTCGCGCAGGCGGTGCAAACTCAGATCGCCCCAGCGCCGACTCCGTCCACGACACCTGATTTGTTCACGATGCAGGCATCTTGCCTGAATGCCTATCGCCAGGGTGACCTGGAAGAGGCCATCGAGCAGTGCAAGGCATTGGCTGAGGAAAACCCTAACGATGTAGAATTGCACTACCTCGTCACCCACACGCTGATTATCTCCTCCAACTTTGGCCGGGATACCGAGCGCTTGTCTGAGGCGCTGGAATATGCGGAAAGGACAATTAGCGCCGATCCGCTGGCTCCCGATGGGTGGGCCATCCGCGCCAGGGCGTTGGACTGGCTGCAAGACTACGGTCGGGCGTTGGCTTCTGCGCTTCATGCCAAGGCTCTCGACGAAAGCTATGCGCCGACATATGCCTTTCTCGGAGAGATTTATCAAGACCTTGGCCAGTATGATGTGGCGCTCAACTACCTTGAAAGGGCGCTTGAGCTTGATGTTGAGGGGATTGCCCTGGCCGATACATTCCGCAACATGGGATTGCTGTATTCCAACCAGGGGCAGTGGGAAGACTCGATTCAGCCGTATCTGGCCGCGCTCCAAAATGGCCCCAACCAGCCGTACATTTCCGTAGAACTGGCGAACAATTATATTGCGCTCGGCGAACATGAACGCGCTATCGAGGTTTTGGTGAGAACGCTCGAAACCAATCCGCGTGATACATCGGTGTTGTTTGCCCTCGGAAACGCGCATACTCGCAGCGGTAACTTTGACCGGGCTTTTGAGTATTATCGTCGCTGTTTGGATGTTGATCCGGAGAATATTCCGTGTTTGTCCTACCTCGGCGGGTTGCAGTGGAGCGATGGTGATTTTGTGACAGCGACGATCAACCTCGAACGAGCTATCGAACTTGGTTCAAGCGATCCGGACGACTATTACCAACTGGGGCATTCACACGCATCGTTAGGACGCTGCGACCTGGCATTGCCGTTTTTGCAGCAGGGTTACCAAATCGTACTGGATCGCAATGACGTCCAGCGGCAGGCAAAGTTTGTGAATGCCCTCCAATCGTGTGGGGTTGGAGTAACCGAGCAGGTTCCTTCGTCATCCGAACAATAAAGAGCGTTTGTGCCTTTGTCGCCTCTGATGCACTCCCCGAAATTTTATATGTATTTCTAACGCCTCCACGTTAGCACTCGGCGTGTTTGAGTGCTAAATTGTGCTTGACAGCGATTTTCCGCATTGGTAAGATCAAGCATGGATTAGCACTCTTTTGTCGTGAGTGCTAATTTGCAATGACTGAGTGCTTGATTGGTGATGCTTGCTCACCCATTTACGGTCGATGAAATGATCAGATCGGATGGGGACAACATGGAGGAGTTAGCTTCTAACCACATGATAAGCGATGCGACAGTGTTACCTGCTGCATAATTAGTGAACAAGGAGAATGAGAAGCTATGCCTAAGCAGTTAGTATTCGAACAGGAAGCGCGGAACAGCCTGAAGGCGGGCA
>CAZSXY010000021.1:0-23238 GCA_964611395.1 uncultured Anaerolineaceae bacterium
GGGAGTGGCACGCCAGTCACGTCATGAAGCGGCACGTTAGCCTCAGCATCCTGCTGTGGAGACAGTGGCTGAGGGGCCATGTTCCGAACTTCGCGCTCCTGGTTAATCTTGGCAATACCATTACGCGTTACAGTCAGATTGCGCAGGAGCTGGTCTTCTAGTGC
This sequence comes from uncultured Anaerolineaceae bacterium, assembly GCA_964611395.1. Classification (GTDB taxonomy): domain Bacteria; phylum Chloroflexota; class Anaerolineae; order Aggregatilineales; family Aggregatilineaceae; genus CAZSXY01. The sequence goes on from CAZSXY010000021.1 coordinate 165, forward strand.
ATTGAGTACTTCAATGACGTAGGCGTCAGCGTCGGCCCGGATGCCTGAGGCTTCCCGATGCGCCTGTTCAACAATATTGCGTGCCTGGTTCCTGGCTTTTTGAACAATGGAGTCGCGCCCTACCATCTCCTCGCTTTTTTCACGCGCAAGTTGAACGACGCGGGTTGCCTCTTCGTTGGCCTGGGCCAGCAACCGGTCACGCTGGTTAATCAGCCGAGATGCTTTTTCAATTTGCTCAGGAACCGAAATACGCATCTGGTCGATGATTTCCAGGGCACGTTCTTCGTCAATAAGCGTGAATTTACTAAACGGCACGTGCCGCCCCTCATCGATCAGGTCTTCCAGTCTGTCTACCAGGTGCTGAATATCCATCAGATGCCTCCCACCTTCAGGTGCGCGCTCAATCTTCCAGGCTAATCATGAAAGATGAGGTTGAACCTTTCGCTTTCAACTCTGCGAAGCGTCGTTGCAATGCGGCGACAACATGAGGTGGCGTCATAGATGACACATCTCCCCCTAACGATGCGATTTCTCGAATCGTGCTGGAACTGATGTGCAAATGCTCTTCGGCGGAGATAAATGTGACGATCTCGATTTCCGGTGCAAGCCGCCGGTTGGCAAGTGCCATACGGAACTCCAGCTCAAAATCCGAAAAGACGCGCAATCCTCTTATAATAGCTTGTGCGCCCACCTCTCGTGCATAGTCTACAGTCAATTTGTTGTATGATGCAACCCGCACCCGTGGTTCATCTTTGAGCGATTCGCGTACAAGCTCCACGCGCTCTTGAATCGTAAATAGATCGGGCTTGCCCGGACTCTCGTAAACCGCAACGATTACTTCATCAAACATGCGCAAGGCTCGCTTGGCAATATCAATATGGCCATAATGAACCGGATTAAACGAACCGGGAAGAACTGCGCAGCAGATGTGATTGTCACGCATATGCACCCTCTATTCCGTCACAGTTGTTGGTCAGCTTACATCTGCGCGCTGGCTGGTCAGAGACCGAATGCGCTGAGCGAGCAAATGATGTTCCGGATGTTCCAGATATGGGTCTTCGGTGTAAACGGTACGGGCTTCACGCTGGGCCAACTCGACCAGGCGCGGGTTCATGAGTTCGGCAAGCCGAAATGCGCCAATCCCACTTTGGCGCACGCCGAGCAAATCCCCAGCTCCGCGCAATTGCCAGTCGATTTCAGCCAGTTTGAAGCCATCAGAAGTGGCCTCCACCGCATGCAATCGCTGAAGAGCCTCATCGGCACGTGTGCCAGCCATCAGCAAGCAGAACGATGGTTGCTCGCCGCGACCGACCCGGCCTCTAAATTGGTGTAGTTGGGCAAGCCCAAACCGTTCTGCATTTTCAATGAGAATGACGCTCGCGTTTGGGATATCGATTCCAACTTCAATGACCGAGGTCGTGACCAGTATATCAATCTCACCGGCTGCGAACGAGGCCATCATCGATTCTTTCTCCGCAGGAGACATGCGCCCGTGCAAGAGGCCGATCCGAAAGCGCGGGAATATCTCGCGCTGGAGACGCTCGAACCCCTCGACGGCGGCCCCTACGTCCTCCTGGCTTTCAGATGATTCTATCAGCGGGTAGACGATAAATGCCTGCCTGCCTTTGTCAACCTGGGAGCGAATGAACGCATAGGCGCGCTCTCGTTCCGGGGGCTGCAAAACACGCGTCTCGATCGGTGTTCGACCGGGCGGCATCTCATCGATGATGCTCAAGTCCAGGTCGGCATACAATGTCAGCGCAAGCGTGCGCGGAATGGGCGTAGCCGTCATCACCAGGAGGTGGGGATTCGTCCCCTTGCCTCGTAATGTACCGCGTTGCTCCACCCCAAACCGGTGTTGCTCATCAATGATGACTAATGCCAGGTCGTGAAAAACGACGTTGGATTGAATCAGCGCATGCGTGCCGATCACAATGTGAATGCGCCCGTCTTCTAATCCGGAATAGATTTCTTGACGCTCGGCCTCCGATGTATTGCCCGTAAGGAGCCGGACAATTGTCGAGTCTCCACCCGGCAGTGTATGGAGCAGCCGCGTGATGTTTTTGGCATGTTGCTCAGCGAGAATAGTGGTGGGGGCCATCAAAGCCGCTTGCTTACCACCTTGGGCAGCAATCGCTAAGGCCAACGCTGCTACGACCGTTTTTCCGGATCCCACGTCACCTTGCAATAGCCGGTTCATGGGAACATTGCGTGCCAGATCACGCCGGATATCATCTAGCGCGCGTTCCTGAGCTGCTGTGAGTTGGAATGGCAGCGCGTCCAGAACCGCTGCCAGCCATTCGTCAGATGCCACCACCGGCACACTCGGCGTCGATTGCCAATCTCGCCGCGAACCCAGGACTGCCATCTGAAAGATAAACAATTCGTCGAAGCTCAGCCTCCGCCGGGCATGTTCTAGCCACTCGAACGAGTCAGGGAAATGGATTTGCTGGAGCGCCCATTGCAAATCGGGCAGGTCGGTGCGTTCAACGACACTCTCCGGCAAATAATCCGGCAACAGAGGCCCCCACTGACTCAGGGCTTCACGTACCAGCCTCCGCATCGTACGCGCGGACAGGCCTTTTGTGAGGGGGTAAACGGGGACAATGCGGTTGGTGTGCAGGTTTTCACGCTCAAGCATTTCCCATTCGGGGTTGGTCATGACCGGTTCGCCCCGAAAGTAATCGACTTTCCCACTGAGCACCACCATGCTCCCCGGTCGAAATTGGCGCTGCAACCAGAGTTGCCCAAAGAACGTAGCGCGAAGAAGACCCGTGCCGTCATCCAGCACGAACTGCAAATAGGGCCTGCCGCCGCGCCCCTGTTTCTTGGCAACCGAGCGCACGGAGGCAATGACCGTCGTCACCTCTCCCGGACGCAGGCTGTTTAGCGTCCGCATGTGCGTGTAATCGTCATAGCGGCGCGGAAATGTGAAAAGGAGATCGCCAACCGTCTCCACGCCCAGGCGCTGCAACTTCTCCGTCATCTTGTCCCCGACTTTGGGCAAAACAGTCACCGGCGTTTTGAGCGCCTCGAAGCGTTCGGCAGCTTCTTCAGGCGACAGTTGCGGGCGGCGGGCACGGCGCGGCGGCCTTGAACGCTGAGCGGCAGCAGGTGAAGGCGTTCTTTTTTGGGGTGTCATTATTTCCTTTTTGGGGGGCGACGGCGCGGCCTTAAGGCTCTTGGTTGTCAGGGCTGTGGAAACTTGCTCGTTACCCGGTTTTTCTTGGGTCGGCGAGTCCGCTGTTGGCCCTGACGCAGTAAGGTTGGCGGGCGCAGGTATTCGGCCCGTAATGCGACCGAGCATGTATTTGATGGACTCATGACGAGCTTCTGCCGTCGTTAATTGATCGTACACTGCAAGGTGTTGGGCCAACTCGTTAACCAGCGCGTGATGTTCAGGCCGCTTTGCCTGTTGACGCGCCTCCCCAACCCAATGCTCCGCAAATCGTTTTAACCCGCCAATGACCGCTGTGTCACGGTAACCGGTTTCCTGTTCAAGCTTGAGTATCTTGACCAGTGTTTCTAACGCCGAAGGCATAATTGATTCATTTCCCTATTGTGCTTTACGGATGACTGCGACTCCCAGAGCGCGGGGGCCAACATGAACACCAAGAACTGGTGTGACATCAACGATCGGGACCTCGTAGTCTGGTTTAATGTCGTCTAGCGCCCTCGCCAAACGTTGAGCCCCTTCGCGATGATTGGAGTGCAAAATAGCCAGCCGTTCCAGTGGCGCAGCCTCATGAATGTGCGCGACAAGTGTATCGAACGCACGCCGCGATGTGCGAGACCTGGATACAGAACTTACCACGCCGTCCTTTAGCCGGATCATGGGCTTGATGCGGAATAGATCGCCAACAAAAGCGGTTGCCCACCCGACACGACCACTACGGCGCAAGTATTCTAAAGTGTCGAGGGTAGCCCACAGATCTGTATACGGTTGTGCAGCCCGAACAGCGTCCGCGATATCGGTTGGGGATGTCCCCTGGTGCGCCTTTTCGGCGGAAAGCAAGACTTGCCAGCCCTGCCCCATGCTAACCGATCCGCTGTCAAGCAATGTGACACGTGCAGGATCGGTTTCTTGTGCTGCCAGCCGAAAGGTATTGTGAATGCCGCTTAGCAATGCCGGAGCAGTTAGAGCGATCACATGATCAGCATCCTGCAACGCCTGCTGCATGATCTGTATAACCTGTCCCGGTGGGGGGGCTGCGGTTTTCGGCAGGGTCTTTACCGTGGTAAGCCGCTCATAGAAATCCTGGCGCGTGAGCTGGACTCCGTCGTCTGCGAAACTTTCCATCCCGAACTGAACATAGGTCGGAACAACTCGTATATCAAAGCGCCTGATCCACGCTGGCGGTAAATCACATGTGCTGTCCGTCATGACCAGGATACGTGCCATTACAGGTCTTCCCCGGCGTCTAAACCTTCATAAACCACGACGCCGATCCCATCAAGTCCAATCATCGAGGCCAGACCCGGACGGTACCGCACTATTGGAAATTCGTGTCCTGGAAATTCAATTGCCAGCCGGTCGTGAAGTTGGCTTGTGTGTTCGCGTGGAACCGGTGCGCTATGCAGGATCACGAGTTGTTCGAGCGCAGTAAATTCTGAAACGAACTCGATCAATTTGTCTATGGCTTCCGCATGGGTGCGAACTTTTTCCATAGGAATTAGCTCGCCCTCTTCGATGGTGAGAAACGGCTTGATATTCAGCATGGTTCCCAGGACTGACTGAGCTTCACTCAAAAGACCGTTATGGCGCAAGGAGGTCAGCGAATCGACAAAAAAGGCGGCATACACGTGAGACAGTTTAGCTCGAACGATGCGAACAACCTCTTCCAGAGATTCGCCGGCTTCCGCTGCCTGGGCCGCTTGCTCAACCAGTATGGCAAGACCCACTGAGGTTGTCATCGAGTCTACTGGAACGATCTCACAGCGTCCGAGTAGTGTTTTGCTCGCAAGCAGCGCGTTGTCCCATGCTTTACTCATCTGGCGCGACATGAGAAGGGGCAGAATCTGATCCGTTTGCTGGTTGAGGCGATGGAAAACCTCAGTGAAGTCGTCCACGCTGGGAGGCGTAAGGACAGCCGGACGCTCGCAACTTGATGCCAGGTCGAAAAACTGCCCGGTATCAAGGTCGGCCCCTTCGCGAAAAGAGTGATTCGCCAACTGGATCGTGTGCGGGATGATCTCGATCTGATAGCGCTCGATCACCTCAGGATTGAGGAAATGGGCCGAACTGTCTGTAACAATCCGTACTTTGCCCAACGGATGCCCTCCAACTTGCGCAGCCTGTTATCGCACTAGTTACTCGGCGCTGAGAATGTAATGGTAATGTGCCTGCCCGCCGTAAACGATCTCGAACTCCTGCTCCGGGTATAGTGTGCCCAATTCGTCAGCGACTTGTTGTGCTTCAGTTTCGTGAACGCCGTTGCCATAGTAGAGCGTGACCAGTTCGCGTTCATCTGCGCACATCTCTTTGAGAATATCGCGCAACACCTGGCGAATATCATCCCCCGCCGCAGCCAATGTCCCGTCAACAAGCCCGATGATCTGTCCTTCGGATACGTTCACGCCGTCGAGTTCAACGCTACGCGTAGCCGTCGTGATTTCGCCCGTAACGATATCATCTTTCGCCTGGAGCATGGCGCTTGTTACGGCATCCAGGTTGCCTTGCGGATCATATGGCAGCATGGCGCTGATCCCTTGTGGCATGCTGCGCGTGGGGATCACGATCACGGTTTGATCGGTGGCGAGTCGGGCTGCTTGTTCGGCGGCAAGGATGATATTCTTGTTATTAGGCAGGAGAATCACCTTTTTGGTTGGAACGCGCTGGATGGCCTCCAGGATTTCCTGAGTGCTTGGGTTATTTGTCTGTCCGCCCATGACAAGTTCGGTTGCACCGAGCTGTCGAAAGACGCGAGCAAGCCCATCCCCGGAGGCGACGCTGACAATCCCTATGTCGTCTTCATCGAGTTCGATAACGGTGTCCTGTTCATCTGGGATTAGCGCGGATGGGTTGGTCGCAAGTTGGGCATGCTGTTGGCCGCGTTCGCGAACGTAATCGTGATATTGCTCCTGCATATTCTCCACCACAATATCACTCAATGTGCCGAGGCTGATCCCATAGCTGAGTGGAATGCCGGGGTCGTGCACGTGTACGTGCACCTTAATGGCGGATTCATTGCCCACCACCAGGGTTGACCACCCCATGCTGTCAATGACCGATCGTACAGCGCCGACATCGAGATCTTCGCCTTGCAGGATGAACTGCACGTCGTAGCCGTACCCAAGCTCGTCTTCAGGGGCCAGCGCGGCGGTGAGATCGCCGACATCTTCAATCACGGCAGTGTCTTTGACCTCGGTTTCCTCCCCCTGGAGATGCCGCAACATACCCTCGAGAATGTATACCAACCCACTCCCCCCCGCATCGACGACTCCGGCTTTTTGAAGAATGGGTAGCATTTGCGGCGTTCGGGCGAGGGTGTCTTTTGCACGTACGACCACGCGGCCCAGTATTTCGACCATGTCGTGCGCATCGTTCAATGCGGCTTCAGCTTCCTCCGCGGCCTCGCGCGCAACGGTCAAGATGGTGCCTTCGACCGGTTTGATGACACCGCGATAGGCCGTATCGGCTGCTTCGCGCAGGCCGCGAACCAGGAGTTCGGCTGTTAAACAGGGTTGGTCCTTGAGCACATAGGCAAACCCTTGCCACAACTGCGATAGGATGGTTCCTGAATTGCCGCGCGAACCCATCATCGCCCCATGCGCGATCTGGGCTGCGACCACGCCAATCTGATCGCTTGGCGAAGTCTCAGTTTCGTTGATGGCGTTGCGCATGGTCATGAGCATATTCGTGCCGGTGTCGCCATCAGGTACGGGGAAGACGTTCAATTGATTCACGATCGCATGATGCCGGTCGAGCCAATCCCGTCCTGCCTGTGCTAACCGCTTGAACGTGTGACCGTCACATTGGGCCTGAGCTGTGGGGAGTGTTGACATGTCGTGTGCCATGACGATTTCCATGCTTTCATTCAGTGCGACTTACACGCAGACCCTGAACATGCACGTTCACCTGGCCTACGGAAATTCCGGTGCTTTGCTCAACCGCGTAGCGTACCCCGTTGATCAGGCTATTCGCTACAGACGCGATGCGCGTGCCGTATTCGATAATAACATACACCTCGATCACGATATGGGTTCCCTCAAACCGCACTTCAATGCCCCGATTGGGGTCACGCGTCAAACTGGCAGCAATGTCCGAAGCCAGGTTAGGGGAAGCCATGCCAACGACGCCGTATGTTTGCAGCGCGGCGTGGCTGGCCAGTGTGGCAATCGCCGTTGGCGAGATTTCAATTTTTCCTCGCGGCGTTTCGTTTGTCGTCATTCGCTCGCCTCGTCACAATTGTAGTAACGCCCTTGCATAACGTTTCGCTCTATGGTAGCATGTCGTGCGCTTGTTTGAACAGATCTTCGCGAGGCATTCCTATGGCAAAGTGTGAAGTTTGCGGCAAGGGACCACAATTTGGTCACAATGTTAGCCACTCAAACCGGAAGACCAAGCGGCAGTTCAAGCCGAATATTCAGCGCGTCAAGGTTATGGAAAATGGCCGCCTGGTCAGCAAGTACATGTGCGCACGTTGCATTCGGACCATGAGTAAGGATGCTAAAGTTCGCACAAAGTGAACGTGTTGTGACATTCTCAATGCACTGCAAGAAGCCAGCGCGTGCTGGCTTTTTTGTTTTACCTGGATTCTGCACTATGGCGCAGCGCGGCGATGGCACTTGCAACCCCCTCCTGTGCGCTGAACACAGCGGTTCCCGCCACCAACACGTTCGCCCCATTTGCCGCCACCTGTGAAGCGGTGACAGAATCAATCCCGCCGTCTACCTCAAGATCGATCGGGTGACCGGTGCGTGTAATCAGATCACGGATTTGACGAATCTTGGCCAGCGTCTCAGGGATGAAGGTCTGCCCCCCAAACCCCGGGTTGACGGTCATGACCAGCACCATGTCTAACAGCGGCAAGACTTCCTGGATCATGACCGCCGGCGTATGTGGATTCAAGGCGACGCCTACCCGTATCCCGGCTTCGCGGATCTGCTGGAGGACACGGTGCAAGTGCGGGCATGTTTCCACATGGACAGTGATGCTGTCTGCGCCGGCGTCGGCAAATGCGGAAATGTGCTTCTCAGGCTCGACGATCATGAGGTGCACGTCCAGCGGTTTTGCAGTCACCCGCCGTGCCGCCCTTACAATGAGCGGCCCCATCGTGATATTGGGGACAAACCGCCCATCCATGATATCAACGTGAATGTAATCAGCCCCGCCTGCATCCGCCTCGGCAATATGCTGTCCGAGACGGGTGAAATCGGCAGCCAGGATAGATGGCGCGATCAGAATGTGCTTTGGCAAGCTGTGCTCCTTATTCGTGAGTGCGCCGCGTATCTTAACTGATTTAGTGGTGAAAAATCAATATTCAATACACGGGTTAGCTTTTCCATGTTAACTCTTTGCAGACCTAGAACACGGGTGCTAAAATGAGTCTTCAGGTTGGGAGTGGGTGCGACCCTTGCATGCCGGAACGCTGTTGCAAACTAACGAGGGTGTTTCAGTAGATGGCAAAGAAGGAGACCGCCAACGGCGGTCGTTCTACGTCTGGTCAAAAGCAATCGACGACGCGTTCGTCTTCTTCGCGCGCTAAAGCGGCTAAGTCTTCCAAGCGGAACACGCCAAAGCCAGCGGGTGGCCGGAAGAGCCGGTCATCGTCCACGCAAAATTCATCGGCATCGAAGCGTAGTCCCAGGCAGAACAAAGGGCGTCAACCGGAGCAGAAGAAAGCCGGTACTTCTAAGAAACGCTCGAACACAGGGAGGAGCCGCACCAGGGCGCGCCCCGCCATCGTTCGGCGACAGGCCATGCTCCAGCGCCTTCGCGAGGGCGTCGTCGGGGCAGCCAAGACGTTACGTGATCCTGGTTTCTGGCGACGAGCCGTTGAAAATCGCCCCCCCTGGACCGATGAGGTCGTGGCGATATTGCTTCTTGTGTTGGGCGTTGTGATGCTCAATGCGTTGCTTAACACGACTTCCGAAGCGCCCCTTGCCGTCGGATTATCAACCCTTTTGCGGCAACTCTTTGGTTACGGCGCATATCTGGTAGCGCCGGGTGTTATGCTGGCGGGTGCAATCATTCTGCTGCCCAAATTTGGACGCACGATCCATGTCGGCTGGGCACGCAGTCTGGCCATTGAAATCTCGTTTGCGGCGTTTACGGCTCTCCTTCATCTCCTGGCGAACGACCCTGAGCCGCGTGTGCTGGCACGTGAAGGCGGCGGGGGCGGCTATTTGGGATGGGTCCTGTCAACACTTCTCGCGGGGTTTGGGCGCTCGTTTGCGCTTGGGGCTTACGGCGTGTTGTTGATTGGTGGCCTGGTCTTGGCCGCACGGTTGCGCGCACGCCATATCTTGCTGGTTCTCCAGTGGATTCGAGATCGCCTGTGGCAGCATATCGAGCAACTCGATGCCGACATTTCTGAGGATACGTTCTACCACCACTCGGATTGGGCGAGGCAACCGCCTGATGATCGTGGAGTTGACGGCAATAGCACCGTGCAGGACGATAAGCTGCCCAAAGATGTGCGATCTGGCTCCCGGAGCGCCAGGAAACGATCATCTCATGACCAAGCCCCCCCCGCTAAAAGTGATGCCGCCCAACCTCCCTCGAGAACCGCACGCCGTAGGAAGCGTGCCCGGTCACAACAACAGACGAAGGACGATCCCACTACAAGTGGGCACCAATCGCGCCAGCCCGGCAAAGGTAGCGCAAGTACGACGGGCAAAGGCGATGAATCGTCTGCCGTGCCTTCGACCCAGGCCGGAATCCCATCGGAACAACGCGCGCGTCGCAAGCTGACCAAAGCCGAGCGACAGGAAATTGCTCAGCGCACGCGTGAGCAAATGGGGGCCGCTAATGGCCGGAGCCTGGTGTCACCCGGTGAACCTGGTGAGCGAACGTCGGTCGTACCGCGTGAGTTCATCCCGGCAACCGGCCCGGTTCCAAAAGCGTCGCGAGCACGGGTGCGGCGCAATAGGACGGAAGGCCCTGCAGACCGCTATTTCACGGTCGAAGATTTCCGGGAAATCAGAAAAGTTGGGAAGCGCGATGCCGATCTTCCACCGTTAGAGTTGCTAAGTGATCGCGAGTTGAATGTACCGACTGAGGACGAGATCAACACGAACGCGCGTATCATCAAAAACACGCTGCTTGAGTTCGATGTGGAAACAGATGTCATCGATGTAAAAGTTGGGCCAACAGTAACCCAGTATGCCGTTTCTCCGTTTACCGAACAGATTGATGAAAATGGTGAAACCGTCCTTCACCGTGTTCGCGTGAGCGAAATTACCAATCTGAGCGGTGATCTGTCTCTAGCGCTTTCGGCAAAACGTTTGCGCATTCAAGCCCCGGTCCCCGGTCATTCGTATGTGGGCGTGGAAGTTCCCAACCGGCAACCTAGCATTGTTGCCTTACGCCCCGTCCTGGAATCTGAAAAGTTTTACCGTTATCGTAACCGACCCTTGGCGCTCCCGCTGGGACGCGATACATCCGGCACCTCATTTGTGACAGACCTGGCCACAATGCCACATTTGCTCATCGCAGGAACGACAGGGTCAGGCAAATCAATCATGCTGGCAGCGATGACTACAGCCCTGGTCATGAACAACCTGCCTTCACGGGTACGGCTGGTTCTTCTCGATCCTAAGATGGTAGAACTGTCACGCTTCAACGGCCTCCCCCACCTGCTCGGCCCGGTCGAAACAGAACTTGACCGGATCATTGGCGTCTTGCGGTGGGCGACTCGTGAGATGGATAGACGCTACAAGCTGTTGGAAAAGGAAGCGGCCCGCAACATTGATGCGTATAACTCGGCCCTTGGCCGCCGTCGGAAAGACGAGCACCTGCCCTACATTGTGATAATCATCGACGAGATCGGCGACTTGATGCTGCAACGCCCTGACGAAACAGAACGCACACTCACGCGGCTGGCCCAGATGGCTCGCGCGGTGGGAATTCATCTGATGGTTGCCACCCAGCGTCCCAGCGTGGACGTGATCACCGGTCTTATCAAGGCGAACTTCCCCGCCCGGATCTCCTTTGCTGTAGCCTCTGGCGTGGATTCACGTGTGATTCTTGACACATCGGGCGCGGAGAGCCTGATGGGTCGGGGCGATATGTTGTTCCTGGCTCCGGATGCGGCAGGGCCGCAACGAATTCAGGGCTGTTACATATCCGATGAAGAAGTTAACGCGGTTGTGGAGTATTGGACAGGCTGGTACGAGCAACAGATCGCGGCGGGCAAGATGGAGCCGGTAACCATTGGCCCGTGGGAGCGCGGCATGACACGCCGTGAAGTGCTGGCGGAAACGGATCCCATGTTGGAAGACGCCATCGAGCTGGTCATCCAGGAAGGGGAGGCTTCGGCGTCGATGATACAGCGCCGGTTGGGGCTGGGTTACCCTCGTGCCGCCCGCCTTGTCGACCTGCTCCACGAGCTGGGCATTGTCGGCGCACCCCGTCCGGGAGGGCGATCGCGCGAGGTGCTGGTGAAGCCAGGCACAGACCCATTCAAACGCCTGATTGACAAACGCCTCAATACGAAGCAGTAACGCGGTTCCCGCTCATTGAAACAGGTTGCTTGCCTGCGAGCGCGATGGCCCCAGGGGTATCGCGCTTGTTTCTTGTGAGTATTGGCTGCACGTCGTTGGACATGGCAACGCATCACCAGCATCAGGCGGAGCGGGTATTCAGGTATGCTATAATCCCTTTGCCGGGCAGTTCTCTGGATGGTTGGCGATATCAAAAGATTTGAATGTCAGTGAGCGAAGTTCCTGTCCTCAGGTGATCGGGCGCGGGGTGAGTGCGAAAACATGGGTGCGCGGACATGGCTCACACGTAAAGTTGTAGTGCTCATGGCTGCGGCTGTGATTTTAGCGCTCTGTGCCTATGCTCTACTTCTTCAGCTTCGCACCCCTGCTGCGAAAAGCGCGCCCACGCAAGGTGAAACCCCGGTGGGCGCGTCGAGGACGGTAGGCGAACTGCGGATGCTTGCACAAGCTCACATGGCTGAGCACCAATGGGGTGACGCGCGGCTTGTCTGGCAAGAACTCCTTTCACTCGCCCCAGACGATGCGGAAGCTCATTTCTATGTGGGGTTGTTATTGATGCCGGACTCAGCGGAACAGGCGCGCCATCATCTGATTGAAGCGGCGGCGGATGCTGCATATGCCGACCCGGCTACCCAGATGCTCCGGACACTGGACCTATACGAATCTGCATCTGCGACTAATGCTTATACGAGGTTAGGGATAACGCTGGTAACCCTTGAAGAGTGGCCACTTGCCGAGCGTATGCTCGACCGTGCGCTGGACAAGAATGCGATTAACCCGCTAGCGCTGGCGTATTTGGGCTATACCCGCGACCGGCAGGGTGGCGACGGGTTGGAAGACATCGAACGCGCGCTTGCAATGTCGCCCAATGACCCGATGATCCACTACGTGTTGGGGTTGCACTGGCGACACCATGATCGCGCTGACGCTGCCCTTGAATCCTTTCGGCGTGCGTATTGGTTGTCGCCTGACAACCCTGCACTTGCAGTGGAGGTGGCGATCTCTTTGCAGGCGATTGGCGACTTGCCCGGCGCTGAGCAGTGGTATTGGGTAGCTGTGCAGTTGGCACCAGAAGAAATGCGATGGCAGACGGTCCTGGGTGAATTCTACGCGGACACAGGCTTCGGTTTAGAACGAAAGGGTTTGGCGTTTTTGGAAGATGCGCGCCAGGCCTTTCCACAAAACGCTTCCCTGGGGGCAAGCGTGGGGTGGGCATATTACCGGCTTGATCAGCTCGACCGTGCTTATGCGGAACTGAGCGCGGCAGTACGGCTTGCGCCGGGCGATGTTCGCAGTCGGTACTATTGGGGCATGGTTCTGGAAAGCCGGGGGGATGTCGAAGGAGCTTTAGATTCGTATTTCTACGTAAGGGATACTGCCGACCCTGAATCGGTGTACAGTATCCTCGCGCAGAGAGGCCTGGAACGTCTGGGGTACAGTGTCGCAGAGTAACGTCCGCTCTTGACAGGCCTACAAACACTGCTTTATAATTTTGCACGTTGTCCGGCGAGAACGCCGGACAAATGATTGTCGAAGGAGAATTCCTATGGGTCCGCTGCCCAAGCGAAAAGTTTCAAAGGCCCGCCGCAACAAGCGGCGTGCACACGATCACCTTTCGCTGCGCCACCTTGTGGTATGTGAGGAGTGCGGCGAGTACAAACCGGCACACGAAGTGTGCCCCCTGTGCGGGTCGTATAATGGCCGCGAAGTATTGCCGGTCGAAGAAGAAGAATAATCTACACACTTGCCACGGATTTCGCTTGAGCCGTGCCTGGACGCGCACGGCTCTTTGCGTTATGAATCAACAGCAATGCTCGCATGCGATTTGAATCCCTTATTTTTGCTCTAAGAGGAAATGATCATGGCCGATTGGACAAAGACCGCACTCATTTTCCCCGGTCAGGGTTCCCAAGAAGTCGGTATGGGTCGCGACCTGATCGGCGTTTATCCCCAGGCGCAAGAAGTCTTTGCCGAAGCCGATAGCATCCTGGGTTTTGCTTTGAGCGAGCTGTGTTTCAACGGACCGGCTGACAAGTTGAATGACACCATTAACACACAGCCAGCATTATATGTTATGGGCGTCGCGCTTGTCCGCGTACTCAAGGCAACACTCGGTGAGGACTTCCAACCGGCTTTCGTGGCAGGCCATAGCCTCGGAGAACTAACCGCGCTCACTGCAGCGGGTGCGCTCCCGTTTGCTGAAGGCGTGCGGCTGGTCCGCGAGCGTGGCCGGCTGATGAAGGAAGCAGGAACCCATTCCCCCGGCGCAATGGCCGCGATCCTGGGACTTGATGCCGAAACCGTCGCCAATATCTGCGAGGAAACCAGCGCACGCACGGGCAAGCCTCTGGTGGTCGCCAATGACAACTGTCCGGGCCAACTGGTTATTTCCGGTGACGCCGATACACTTGACCTGGCATTACCACTGGCAACCGACAAGGGAGCAAAACGAGTCGTCAAACTGGCCGTGAGCGTCGCATCCCATTCCCCCTTGATGACGGCCATTACCGGGCAATTTCGCCAAGTTCTAGACACAACCCCGTTTGAGGCTCCAGGTATCCCTATCATCGGGAATGTCAATGCCCGGCCACTGGTTACAGCCGCTGATATACGCGAGGAACTCGGTGCCCAATTAACGTCCACTGTCCGGTGGACGGAGACGGTGCAATACATGCGCAGCCAGGGCATTGAATCCTTTGTCGAATTAGGCTCCAAAGACGTGCTAACAGGGCTGATCAAGCGCATCGATCGGGCAGCGAAGCGTATCTCGTTGAACACCGCAGAGCGTGTTCAAGCGTTTTTGTCCGAATAGGTTTTCAGAGGCGCTGTGCAATATGCACAATGCACCTGGCAAAAACAAAGCACATCGTACATGGGCCGTCCAAAGCGGCTCATTGTTTTGTGCTTAATACACAATCTCTCGCTTGGCCCGCCCATCGGACGCTACTATAATCTCGCCATAATCATGCGCATCAATAGGAGCATTCACTATGGACAATAAAGCTCTTGAAGTCCTTGAAACCGTCAAGGCTGAGGGTGTCCTCTTCATCGACCTGCAATTCACCGATATCTTTGGAACAACTAAAAGCGTAACGATTCCTGGTGCGGGGCTTGAGGAAGCTCTCAAGCGCGGAGTTTGGTTTGACGGTTCATCGATTCAGGGTTTTGCCCGCATCCAGGAATCCGACATGTTCCTTCGCCCCGATCCATTGACCTTTCGCATCCTGCCATGGACGGTCGGCGATCCTCATGGTCTTCGCGCACGCATCATTTGCGACGTACACAATCCGGACAGCACTCCATTTGAAGGCGATCCCCGTTATGCGCTCAAGCGAGCAGTAGCGCATGCCGAAGAAATGGGTTTTGTGTATAACACGGGACCAGAGCTTGAATTTTTCCTGTTCCGGGAAAACGGGCGCGAAGCAGTCCCCCACGATGTCGGTGGATACTTCGATTTTTCGCCGGGCGACGAGGCCCAGCGCGTGCGCAGCGACATCACTAGGGCACTCGAAGCGCTCCGCATCCATGTTGAAATGGCCCACCATGAGGTCGCAATCGGACAGCACGAAATCGACTTCCGCTACGAACACGCCTTACACTCTGCAGATAATGCCGTGACGTTCAAATACACGGTGAAGGGAATCGCGGCAAAGCACGGCCTGTTCGCCACATTCATGCCCAAGCCTATCTTTGGGGAAAACGGCAGCGGCATGCACGTCCACCAGAGCATTATGGACACAAAAACGGGCGAGAATCTCCTGTATGACCCGGATGGCGAACTGCACCTATCGCAAACCGCTCGCCACTTTGTAGCGGGCCAACTGAAACATGCCCGGGCACTGGCCGCCATCGTTGCCCCGACTGTCAACAGCTACAAGCGTCTCACCCCAGGCTACGAAGCACCCGTCTACGTATGCTGGGCACAGCGCAACCGATCCGCGCTGATTCGAGTTCCTCGTTATTCGCCAGGACGCGAGCAAAGCACGCGCATCGAACTGCGTTTCCCGGATCCCAGTTGCAACCCCTATTTGGCGTTCGCAGTGATGCTGGAAGCCGGTCTTGATGGTATAGTAAACCAATTAGAACCACCGAAACCCGTGACCGACGACGTCTTCCACTGGTCTGACGAAGAACGTGAAGCACGCGGGGTCGATGTCTTACCCGGCACTTTGGAAGAAGCGCTGGATGAGCTGGCCAGCAACAACGTACTGCGAAAAGCTCTCGGCGAGCATATTTATCACGTCTACGACCGGGCAAAACGTGCTGAGTGGGACGAATATCGCATTCATGTGACGAGGTGGGAACTCGATCGGTACTTGCTGACCCTATAGCTCAAGGTCATTGGCGTATTCGAAAACCATTGCTGGGCAACACCTGAACAGGTTGCCCGGTTTTTCTTGCCCTGATATGATGAGTTAACCAACTTCCAAACACTGCGCGAGGTTCTATGAATTCCAGCAGCACACAGCATAAAGCCATAGCTGACCAGCAAGGTCCCGTTGCAGTCGCCATTGTCACCGTAAGCGACACGCGCACCCCTGAGACGGATGTCAACGTAACCTACCTGCGCCAGCAGGTTGAAACTGCAGGGCACCGTGTCGTCGCGTACCATCTCATCAAGGACGAGGTTGATCAGGTCAGCCATGTTCTCGACATATTGGCCAAAAGTGACGCGCAGATTATCCTGTTCAACGGAGGAACGGGCATTGCCCCACGTGACCGCACCTACGACGTGCTAAGCCGCCGCCTTGAAAAAGTGCTTCCGGGCTTTGGCGAACTGTTCCGTATGCTCAGCTACGAACAGGTAGGTTCTGCCGCGATGCTCTCACGTGCAACAGCCGGTGTGTACCAGAACAAGGTCATTTTCTCGACGCCTGGGTCGCCTGCTGCCGTAAAACTCGCATGGGAAAAACTGATCGCTCCGGAATTAACACACCTTGCCTGGGAAGTCGTCCGTTAGCCCTAAAAACGTGGATTTCTTGCCCAAAACACTATTGACGCATAGGGACGGATTGGTATAATACATCGCGTCTGGCGACGTAGCTCAGCGGTAGAGCAGGGGACTCATAAGCCCTTGGTCGTGTGTTCAAATCACACCGTCGCCACCAAACGCCCGGCGTAATCGTCGGGCATTTTTTCTTTCGCGCTTTACCAATCCCCTCGAACTGTCGTACACTGTCCTTACTCCCATGTTTCACCATCAGGAGGACAGGACATGCCCCGACGACCGGATATTTTCAGCCAACAGATGCTCGAAGACACACTGCGTGATGTAGGATGTCCTGAATCGTGCATCGCGCCGACCGTGAGCAATTTCCGCCTGTTTGTTCCTCTCCTGTTTGCCTCCCTCGGAACCGAAAAGATACTCAACCTGGTATGTCAGGCTCAGGCTGACCTGGGTCTTGGCGAGCAACATGCCGCCTGGCGATCATCTATCAAACACCTGGTTGCCTGGGCCGAACAAGAAATCACCTCATACAAGCTCCGGCGCAACGTAGCGGCTCCCAAGACACGCACGGAGGAAACGAACCAGCCAAAACTCCTCTGATCCGTCGCTTGTCTGCGCTCAATCTTAAGGTACAATCGAGCCGCGTCATTGTGGAAAACTTTTCATAAAGGACACGACCATGACACCTACCTTTATCGTATTCTTTGGCCCGCCAGGCTGCGGCAAAGGTACTCAGGCCAAGAAAGTATGCGCTGAGCTTGGACTGGCTCAGATTTCAACCGGCGAACTCTTTCGCCAGCACCTGAACGCCCAAACTCCCCTGGGGTTGAAAGCCCAAGAATACATGTCCAAAGGCGACCTCGTCCCTGACGAGATCACAATTGGCATGGTTCGCGAACGGTTGAACGAGCCGGACGTAAGAGTTGGAGCGATCTTTGACGGGTTTCCTCGTACGGCGGAACAAGCGCAGGCACTGGATGAACTCCTGGCAGAAACAGGCAACCAGCTGCACCTGGTGATTGATTTTGTGCTGCCAATTGAAGTGTCTCGCCAAAGGCTCATGGGACGCCAGGAGGGCCGCACCGACGATAGGCCAGAGGTCATCGAGCGCCGCCTCAACGATCACGCGAAGGTTGAAGCCAGCGTCATGCCGCATTATAAGAAATATGATGGACTTGTGAAAACAGTTGATGCCAATCGCTCCATTGAGGAAATCTACAGCGATGTGCTTGGTCTGATCAAGAGCGTCATGCGCTAGCGAGATCAGCGTATACTAACGGTGGTGGAGGGCAACCATCCATAGATTGCCCTCCACCCGATCTGATACACTACGCCAGGGGATGCGTTAATGGGCGAACAACACCATCATCCGCGTATCAAACCCGGTGATCGCCTCAATAACCTTACCGTACACCGCCTTATTGGACGAGGAAAACGAACAGAGGTTTATCAGGCCTACCATTCTGAACTCAAGCGCGATGTCGCTGTCAAATTATTCAATCTCCCGCCTGGGCACAACCAGGACTTGCCCCGTCGTTTTCACCAGCAAGTCCGCGCAATCAGCGACTTGCGCCACCCGAACATCATCCGCGTCTTCGAGTCCGGCGCACTCAGCAATGCGCTGTTCACGGTCACGGAACTTACATCCGGCACGAGTCTCCGCGATGAGTTATCAACCCGCCCAACTGGTATGGGCAAAGACCAGGTCTTGCGGATTTTCAGTCAGATAGCCAGTGCCATTGCGACAGCTCACGAAGGGTGGATCGTCCACGGAAATCTTAAGCCGGATAACATCCTTTTCGATTCCTACAGGCGTCCCATCGTCACCGACTTCAACATTCCATGTCTGCGCGAACTCTGGTCACAGGGCGACACGGTTCTCAGTTCGGCAACATACCTCGCTCCAGAGCAAACCTCTCCCCCTGACGCGACTTTTCAATCCGATATTTATGCCCTTGGCGTCATATTGTACGAGATGTCAACCGGAGATGTCCCCTTCAAAGGCGAGTCCGCTGACGAAATCTTACGCCAACACAAATCAACTATCCCCTCTCCGCCAAGCACGATCAACATCGCGCTCGATCCACGATTTGATCACGTGGTATTGAAAGCGCTTCAGACCGATCCAAACGCGCGGTTTCAGACGGTGCGAGGCATGCTTTCCGCACTGGAAAACGAAGCCGTGCGCAACCAGTACGAAACCTTAACCCTGGCCCGCGACTCGTTTCCGCACGGCACCAAACGCCATTCGGAAATCATGCGCTTTGAACGCAGCCGCGTTACTGCTTCCCCTGCCCCACCAGCGCCTAATTCCCCCGCACATCCTGCAATCACGTGGAAACACATCGTGATCATTGTAGCAGTCGCTTTGCTCATTGCAGCCGTTTTGCTCATAGCCTGGCTATGATAAGGTTGGGAGAAATACCAATCTGCCTATGTCCCCAGGCGGGGAAACTTCGGGTCAGCATGGGCGCAGCCCAAACACAAAAAAAGGGGGCTGCCGCCCCCCTCCCCAGTCGAAACCTGCTGTGATGACTATTGGTTGAAATCTGGGCCAAATACCTCAATCATCAGCGGGCCAATTTTCTCACGATTGGGAATGAGAATATCCATGCCTTGCCAGCGAGTAGGAATGACGTACTCCCACCCTAAGACAGCACTTCGATAGTTAGTAGCCGGAATATCCTTGGTCCACCACGCCAACTGCAAGATTTGATCGAGCGACAAGCCGGTATCTACACCATCGTTCAATTCAGACCATATTGCTGGCGCTTGAACAGCCAGCTCAGGGATCATATTGTACGCAGTAACCTTGTCACGGATTGCATACAACACTTCCTGTTGCCGCCGGCTCCGGTCAATATCGTCGGAAGAATGACGGCTACGCGCGTATTTGAGTGCCGTCGCACCATCCATCAGGTGCCACCCTGCCTCGATATAGAAAGGATCGTAGCCGTAATTCATATCCGGATACAGGGGGTCGTAGATGTCATAGGGCACTTCAACGTTGATCCCCCCGATCAAATCAATGATCGATGTGAATGCGTCAAAATTAACAACCACATACTCGTTCACCCGGATCCCCAGGTTGTATTGCACGGTCTGCATGGCCAGGCGAGGCCCACCACCGGGGCCTTCAAGTTCGCCTGCGCTGTATGCTGTATTGATTCGCTGCAAACCATAACCGGGTATATCCACAAACAGATCGCGAGGAATGCTCAACATGCCGACGCTGTTAGTTTTGGGATCAAGGCTAACCAGGATCATGGTGTCGGTACGAAACGCAGCGCCGAACTCACCGGGACGGCGATCCATGCCCATCAGCAATACGGTAAAACGCTCTTTACCGTCCCAGGAACGGATAATCATGCTCTCACCGTTGCCAAGCATGCCCCCTACCGGCGCATCACCGGATGCTTCAAGAATCCCACCGGGCCCATAAATAACCGAAGTGGGCTCAAGCGGGGGAGCGCTAGTAGCAACCGTTCCGGATGCGCCACGTGTAGCTTGCAACAAGAAGAATGCCGTCATACTCATGATGACGGTCATCCCCAACAACGCCGCAGCGATGATGACCCATGCCCAGTCATCGGGTGCGCCGAGTTCACGCCGGATTTTTCGACGCTGTACGCGATCACGTGCCGTCTTCCGCCGGCCTTTTCCCCGTATCCGTAGCAAATTAGCGCCCGGTTCGGGCGACTGAGCAGCCGGAGAACGTCCCGGAAGACTATACCAATGACTCTCACCGAGGATGGTTCTATGGGGTTTCTGAGGCGATTCTCGTGACTCTACGCCCGAAACCGGTTCGTTGTGAGGCTCAGTTTGCACGGTATCGTCGGCTGTCATCAACAACTCCGCTTAGGAATACATATGAGTATTGTAGCGTTAAACGCACGAAGCCTCAATGTGCTACAATCCTCTTGTTTCATGACGTAAACCCAACTCAGGAGAGATGGCAATCCATGGTAGAACGTACTTGGCGATTGTTGATCACCCCACCCTTGGATGGGCCAATGAACATGGCGATTGATCAGGCAATTATGGAGGCAGTCGCTGCTGGGCATGTTCCACCGACGCTCCGCTTCTTTGCATGGGTTCCCCCCTGCTTGTCACTTGGCCATATGCAATCGCTCCAGGATGTTGACCACGCCCGCCTTGCAGAACGCGGGTGGGACCTTGTACGCCGGATGACTGGGGGACGCGCTATCCTGCACGCGGACGAATTGACGTACAGTGTCGCGGTATCTGCCTCAGACTCCATCGTGGCAGGTGGGATCGTCGAGAGTTACCGCAGACTGAGCAGCGCCCTGGTCGAAGGTCTGCGCAGAATGGGCATCGATCTTGAAGCCGATAAGCGGGCAAAAAACCGTGCCAGGACAAACAAAGCTGTGTGTTTCGAGGTTCCCAGCCATTACGAGATAACCGTAAACGGGAAGAAGTTGATTGGAAGCGCTCAGGTTCGAAAATTCGGCGCGGTTCTTCAGCACGGGACGCTGCCGCTATCCGGAGACATAACCCGCATATGCGATGTGCTTAAGTTCGAAAACGAGTCGCAGCGCGAGACGGTCCGCAAGCGCGTAACGCGGCGTGCTATCACGCTAGAGCATGTGCTTGGACGAATAGTAACCTGGGAACAAGCTGCCGAGATGATGGTGGAGAGTTTCGGCAGGGTCTTTGCATTGAGCTTTGAACGGTCGGCAGAACTTACCACTGAGGAACAAGCACGTGCCGAACAACTTTGTGTCGAGCAATACGCTTCGAATACCTGGAATGCCCGATTCTAGCAGAGGCCGCCTGCATGGAATTGCCGGGTTGCCCCTGAGTGGCCCGGCTGGATATCACTGCGCCCGCACATTAGAAAAACATGACTCGTCCGGGGGTATATCGGCAAGCTGCGTTTGGAAATCGACACGACCAAAGCCCAACCCGGTTAGAAGATCGTAAAGCACGCGTTGCGCATTCTCCATAGCCAGGTCGAGCAGTCCAAGCTCTTGAGCCGTCTCAAGCAAATCATCCAGCGCCCGGTCGTATGCTTCGCTCTGAAGGCGGGTATACCGGCTGCCACAATTCTGCAGCCCTGCCCACCCCCGACACTCCCAGTAATGAATCTCTGGTTTCCCCAGATCGCATTGTGTAATACGCGGTGGTGGTAGGGTCACGGTCACCGCGTTGCCCTCCACTACGATGTGATCCGCCGTGATCCCCGCTAAATCGATCCCGGCTTTCACCGTGCCGACATAGCTGATCTGCAATTCGGCATCGGGAACTGCGCTGCTATCGACCACCGTTTTCGTCAGCAGGATACCGCTCTGGACTGTCTCAAGTAGCGCCAAATCCTTGATGTCCAGCACAACCGTGCGGCTATCTACGACAGCGGGGGCCGTGTTGTTGTCAAAGCCGAAGAACGCCAGAAAATTATCGATCGGTTCACTCGCAAAGTCGGACAGCTTCAACGTCACAGCGGCAATCATGCACGCAATAACCAGCGTCATCACTAGCAGCGAAGCTCCGGCAAAGAACGCGCAGGTAGCCCAGCAACCGCGTCGCGGCGAAGCTGCGTGATGGGGCGGCACAGGGCGCTGCTTCTTTTGCACGCGTGCCTCCTGTCCCTTAATTCGGGGACGCCTTTCACGACGGGTCGCTCCCTGTAAAGCAGCGACACCATCAGGGGTGGTTTCATCATATCGTTCCGGCTGCTGTCTTGGCATAGGCAGGTTTTCGCCTCGTATCGTGAACATGCGCCCTTCTGCAGAATGACTACGCGAAACCATCGGCTGGGTTGCGCCCTGGCCAGGTGGTCAAATCGAGAAACTGGTAGAGATCGCCATCCGTAAACCCGCGTTTGCGGTAATATTCCCGCGTCCCGACGGCGGAAATGACCGCCAGGCGTCCATAGCCTTCACGGGCGGCGATTGTCGCGGCCCGGTCAATCAATTCCTTGCCCAGCCCGGCATGTTGCGCCTTGCCGCTCAACGACTGCCCAATTGACACCGCCTGGCCATAAACATGAACTTCGCGGATGATCGCCGCCTCGTTCAACTCTTCAATGAACGGCTTAGTCGTCGGAAGTGAAAGCCTCAAGAACCCCGCAATACGCCGCTCGGCGGTAATAAACTGGATGAAAACCTCCCGACTCACTCCCGTTTCATACCACAGTTCGTCTAAGACCAGTTCGTGGGCACTGACAGCACGCCCGCGAATCTCGCGTCCACGAATGTCAGGACTCACCCTTCCCAATTGCCGTAATCTGGCCTCGACCACCTGCCGGAAATTCGGCTTCATATCACCGGCCACAATGTCTGTCGAAGAAATATCACGCACAACGCGCGTCAGGCGACAATATTCGGGGGTATTCAGGAAACACGATGTCAGTAAGTCCAACAGCACGTCAGACTCGTAGGGTAACCATTCGCCCCTGACAAAGTGCTGCATCAATTCAGCGCTTTCGATCAACGAACA
>CAZSXY010000021.1:23338-25865 GCA_964611395.1 uncultured Anaerolineaceae bacterium
ACCATTCGCCCCTGACAAAGTGCTGCATCAATTCAGCGCTTTCGATCAACGAACAAGGGTATATTTTCAACTCGTCGGGACGCACATCTACATCGCTGAATAGCCGTTGATAATCTGCCATATCTTCGGCGGGAGATGACCCAAGTAAGTTGGGCATCCAATGTGCATGTATCTTGAATCCAGCCTGACGGAGCAGCCGGATGGCATGGCGGATCATGGCAACCGTATGCCCCCGGCGGTTTACCTTCAAAACGTCATCGTTCAGGCTCTGGATACCGACCTGCACTTTGGTCGCTCCCAACCGCCGGATTCGAACGATTTCTTTCTCATCAAGATGATCGGGGCGCGTTTCGACCACTAACCCGATGCAACGGCAGGGCGCAGTTTCATTATGGTGATGAGCTTCTTCAAGTTCCTCCCACGTAGCGAACTCGTCAACAACAGTCCGTTCGTGCTCGCCTCGAGCAACAGCTTCGGCATATTCGCGAGAGCGGCGCATTTCTTCCCTATAAATTTGCTGCACAGCCTGGTTATAATTACGTTTGAGGTTTGCACCATCAAGCACTGTGGATGTCACCCGATCAGGATGCAATTGCGAGGAATTCTGCAGCAATGCCTTCACCTCAGAGGTGCGATCAACGCCCGCCCCAAAATCATGCAGTGCATCAAACAGCCGCTTCACGAACCACACCTGATAATTTTCAGGGTAAAACGACCAGGTTCCACCGAGGATGATCAACTCAATCTTGTCAACCGGGTGCCCGGATTCGAACAACGTTGTTAAACGCGAGTAGGCCTGAAGATACGGGTCAAAGTTGTTTTGCTCAGCCCGTTGCGCGCCCGGCTCGCTCGCCAGATAGCTTTTGGGCATCCGCACATCATTTGGGCAAAATATGCACTCACCCGGACACGGAAACGGCTTGGTCAAGACCGTAACAGGCGTCACCCCAGACATGGTGCGTACCGGTTTCATTCGCAATCGGGCGAGGACATGTGGGTCAAAGGGGGGCAATCCTGCCGAACCGGCAAACGCGCGATATGCGCGGATCAAGTCGGTCTTGCTGAACAGACCGCGACCATCTTTGGGATGTTCCTTCAATAGTTGGATCAACCGATCAGGTGAAAGGTTGGGTTCATCCACAACCTTGTGTAAGATCGCAACAAGAGGTTCCCGATACTCATCCAAATCGATGGGGGGGCGATATCGTTTCGACATACACGGTCCTCATTCAAGCCAACAGCAGCTACCAACAGCCAAGCTCAATGTGCAATGGACGACACCACAATTAAGCGCTTAAACGCCATCAACCGTAGATTCTACCAGATCACCGCCGAAAACTTTGACCAATCGCGGTCAAAACCCTGGCCGGGGTGGTTTCAATTGCTCGATCTGCTCTCCCCGCCGCTGACCGTGTTAGATGTCGCTTGCGGAAACGGTCGCTTCGGAAAGTTTCTGTGTGAGCAAATCGGCCCAAACCTAACCTATTATGGAATAGATAGCAACAAGGACCTCCTGACGAGTGCAAAAGCCGCACTGGCGGGCTGTCAGGCCTACTTCGAGCAACAAGACGTTCTCGAATCTCCACCAGAAGTTGGCGAGCATGACCTTGTCGTCCTGTTTGGTATGCTCCACCACATCCCAGGCGCTGAGAACCGGCGAACATTCCTGGCGAAACTCAGCCAGCGAGTAACGCCAGGCGGCCTGCTTGTTTTTTCCGCCTGGCGCTTTCTGGACTATGAACGCTTCCGTCGTCGCCTTGTCCCCTGGCCAGACGATTTTAACGTCGAGCTGGGCGATTGCTTACTAGACTGGCAACGCGGGCCACGCGCCTTGCGTTACTGCCACTACGTAAGCGACGATGAGCACGCCCATCTTGTGAAGGCAACCGGACTCACTGAGATACGTACCTTCCGGGCGGACGGCGAAAGTGGTGACATGAATCGCTACAGCGTGTTGAGGCGTCCCCAATGACTCGTGACGCTAGCAACGCTTCTGCGCTGCATGATGCCTTGCTCGGCTGGTTTGCCGCCAATAAAGACGACCTCCCCTGGCGGCATACCAGTGATCCATACGCTATCTGGTTATCCGAAGTCATGCTGCAGCAGACCCAGATCAATACAGTCATCCCTTATTATGAGCGCTTTCTGAACCGGTTCCCGTCTGTGCGCGCCCTCGCCACCGCGCCAATCGACGAGGTCTTGAAGCTCTGGGAAGGATTGGGTTACTACCGCCGGGCCATACATCTGCACCGGGCTGCTCAGATGATAGTCACGATGCATGAGGGGCAGTTGCCATCGACCGTCCGCGAATTGCGCTCTTTGCCCGGAGTGGGCCGCTACACCGCCGGAGCCATAGCAAGCCTGGCATTCGGCAAGCACACAGCCGTACTCGACGGCAACGTGATTCGCGTCTTAACCCGCATCTTTGACATCGACGAAGACGTGAGCAAATCATCGACACAAACCATGCTGTGGGATTTGGCAGAGCGACTGCTTCCTGAAGACCGCGCGGGGCCCTGGAACGAGG
>CAZSXY010000021.1:25965-42300 GCA_964611395.1 uncultured Anaerolineaceae bacterium
TGGGATTTGGCAGAGCGACTGCTTCCTGAAGACCGCGCGGGGCCCTGGAACGAGGCGCTCATGGAACTGGGACGACGCATTTGTACGGCGCAGTCGCCCCAATGTGCGGCGTGCCCAATCGCAGCATCCTGTGAAGCCTACCGGCTGGGAATTCAACGCGAGCGCCCGTACAAACGTCGTAAAGCGAGAACTCCTCACTACGATGTGACCGCCGCCGTCACGCGGCGTGGTGATGGGCGCATCCTGATCGCCCAGCGACCATTAGACGGCATGCTTGGGGGACTCTGGGAGTTTCCCGGCGGCAAACGAGAACCGGGCGAGTCCCTGCACGAGTGCTTGCGCCGGGAAATCAAAGAGGAACTGGACATCGACATCGCGGTGGATGACCAAATAGGCGTCGTTCGCCATGCGTATTCCCATTTTCGCATCACTCTCTTCGCCTTCGAGTGCGTTCACATCGGCGGGCAACCGGCAACAATCGGCTGCGCCGATTTTGCGTGGGTGGCGCTCGATGAGTTGGATCAGTACGCCTTTCCTGTAACCGACCAAAAGATCATCACCATGATCTGCAAGGGAGAGAGCCAACTTGGCCTGGATTTGCCGTAAAGGCGTTTGACCACCTGTGGCTCGCCGGCATATTGTGCTATTTTAATAACCACATCAAACCAAGGAGGACGGCCTCATGTTAAAGGACTTTATGAGTCGACGGGAAGAAGAAAATCGGATGAAGCAAGCGGGCCGGCTGCCCCCTGGACAGGCACTCACCCAGAAGTTTCCGGTTTTGCACTATGGGCCGGTCGCTAACATTGACGTCACTACGTGGCAGCTCTCGGTCTTCGGTGAAGTGGAACAGGAAATGAGTTGGAATTGGGAAGAATTCCAACGCCTGCCGACAGTGACCGTCACGACGGACATTCACTGTGTAACCGGCTGGAGCAAGTTTGACACCACATGGGAAGGGCCTCTATTCCGCGACTTTATTGAGTTATTCGGGGTCAAACCAACCGCCAAATATGTCATTGCCCACGCTGCCCATGGCTTCACTACCAATCTACCCATTGAGATCATGCTCGAAGACAACGTACTGCTTGCCTGGAAGTACAACGGCGAGTATCTCACGCCGGAGCATGGTTTCCCTGTACGCACCCTTGTGCCCCAGCGTTATTTCTGGAAAAGCGCGAAATGGTTGCTCAAGCTGGAATTCAGCGCCACAGACAAACCGGGCTTCTGGGAACAAGCTGGCTATCACAATGAGGGGAATCCCTGGAAGGAAGAACGTTACCAGCGCCGTCGATTCTACTAGCGAGGACTTGGCGGCACGAATGCTTAAAGGCGGGGGGCCTGATCGACAGTTGCCCCCCGCTCATGTGTCACACAAGCATAGTCTCCACGCCGGTCGCCTGCTCAATCGCTGGCAGGAGTTCTTGCTCAAGGTACTCGATCGTCGTCACACTGTCTTCTGCCGGACGTCCCAGGACAACAAGCGATGCCTCGCACTCTTTTGCAGCCTCGATCAGAGCCTGTTCCAATCCACCCGTCTTGACCATATAATCAGCTTCCACCCCGGCTTTCTCGGCACGCTCTTTCGCCAAGAGGAGCAAGAATTCGCCGAGATGCTCCATTTCCTCTTCCATAGAGGGAACTCTCGGAGCTGAAAAACGGTTTAAGAAGCCCACATCAGAAACGAAAATGAAGACGATCTTAGCCCCACGGTCTTTGGCGAGTCCTATTGCAGCTTCCTGCGTGCGCTGGCTTGCTTCTCCGCCGCGCGTCGCACACAGTATCACATCCATCGCAATCCTACCCTCCCAGGACCTCAAACCGGAGGAGCAGCCACAAGCTGCCCACCAGCAGAGTCAACAATGTCACAGGAATACTCACGCGTGCAAATTTCCCGAACGACAGGGGGTATCCAGCTCGATCGGCCACCCCGGCGGTCATCAGGTTCGTTTCGCCACCGATGAGAAGACCATTCCCCCCCATGGCAGCCCCCATTGAGAGACCATAATACAGAATCTTGTTCGCTGTCGCTCCGGATATATTCCCCGACAAGTACTGAACAACCGGCAACATCGACGCCGCAAGCGGAATGTTTGCAATAGCAAATGACAGCACCCCAACGCCGAACACGATCACGAATACACCCGCGTACAGGTTCGCGCCCACCACATCACCCATGAAACCAGCAACAGTGCCGATCAACCCGACCTCCTGAACGGCACCCACCAGCATGAATAGCGCCATGAAGAACACCAGCGTTGTCCAGTCGACGAGGTTCATCATTTTTTGCACATCCGTTTCAACCCACACCAGCATCACCGTCGCAGAGAGCAACGCCGTTACGGCAGGAACCATGTGCAAAGATTCACCCATCGCGAACACCACGATCGTCACGACAAAGACGACGAGCGACTTCTGCAGAACCACCGCATCCTTGATGGTTCCGTTCTCTTCCAGTTTAGCATAGAGCGCTGGCGAAATTCCTTTCTCCACTGTGGCAAACTCGTCGCGGTAATGCCAGAGGACATATGCCGTCATTATTACCAACGAGAGCACCACGCCTACCGTCTGGTTGATGAGAAAGTCATTAAACGAAATATCAGCATACGCACCGATCAAGATATTGGTCGGTGTTCCGATAAGCGTGGTGATGCCCCCGATATTGGACGCGAAAATCTCGGGAACCAGAAGCGTTGCCGGCGGCAGATTAAGCGCGATCGCGATCTCTAGCGTGATCGGAACCATCAAGAGCATCGTGGTGACATTATCGAGCAACGCTGAGGCCAATGTCGTAATCACAACCAGCACAATGACAAGCGTCACGGGTTGTCCCCGACTCCAGCGATAAGCTTGAAAGGCAAGCCATTGAAACAGCCCTGTACCTTCAATCACGCTCACAACGATCATCATGCCCATCACCAGGAAGATCACTTCCCAGTTGATGTAGGTTAGCGCGCGTTCAAAATTAAAGATGTACAAATCCGACACCAGTTTGCCGCCAAAAAAGGTGACGGCAAAGACAATCGAGATTCCCAGCAGGGCAGCAGTAGCACTTGGCAGTCGTTCAAGGGCAATCAAGCCCAAGACCAACAAAAATGTGGCGGCAGTTACCCAAAAACCCAGCGCGTAGCGATTCGCCATGGCGATTTCACCCAAATTGACCGACCCGCCACGTTTGAGCCGGTCAATCTGGGCCGGATCAAGCTCCATCGCGTCGGCCCTGTAGTGTGGATGAGAAATCTCAATCTCCACCGAGTGCTTTGGAACAACCGACAGGTTAACTTCCCAAAGCCCATCCTGGTGGCTTTCGGTCACAGCTATCGGATCAGGTTCGCCATCCAAAAAAACTTCGACCTCCGCGCCGGCAATTGCTTGCCCCTGGTCGTTGAACACAAACCCAAACAGCGCTGGAAGCACCTCCCCTTCCTGCCCGTGGGCACGACCGGCAAACGGTTGCCACATCCAAATAGCCAAACCTAAACATATCACTGCTAGCCCA
Source organism: uncultured Anaerolineaceae bacterium (assembly GCA_964611395.1). GTDB lineage: Bacteria > Chloroflexota > Anaerolineae > Aggregatilineales > Aggregatilineaceae > CAZSXY01. The sequence continues at coordinate 29,465 of CAZSXY010000021.1, forward strand.
TACCGCCGCAAGCTCTTGCGCATGTACACCTCACTCTTTGATATGCGATACTCTGAAAAGTCAACCAGCTAGAATATACTAGCAAAAGCCATCCAGAGAAAACTCATCATCACCAATATTGCGTCAAGTCCGGCGTAGCCAACCCGGGACCGTATCCAGAAATGTTCGAGCAATTCTTGCGAAATGTTGGCGCTTTATAACATTTTTTCTAGATTTTAAATAGGCATTTTCGTAATAAACGGCAATCGGCACATCTTACTTATCACATTGCAGACCGGACAGCACGCCTTACCACTCACCGTTTGATGAGTCCCACGCTGTGTTCGTGCATCTGAAATATGGTGAGCCAGAATACCACACACGCACTGGAGCATAATTCTATGATACTTCCCCCCGGAGCAACCCACATTCGGGTCGCGATTATTGGGTCAGGACCATCGGCCTTTTACGCAGCTCAGCACTTACTGAGTCAGGCAGACATGACCGCCGAAATAGATATGTTTGAACGGTTACCCACGCCATACGGCCTTGTACGAGGCGGAGTCGCACCGGATCACACCAAGATCAAGTCGGTGACCAAAGTCTATGATCGCATCGCCACTCACGAACGATTCCGCTATTTCGGCAACGTAACCTTTGGGACAGATATCACGCACGACGATCTCGCGGCCCACTACCATGCCATTGTCTACGCCGTTGGCGCTCAAATGGATCGCAACCTCAACATTCCAGGCGAAAACCTGGCCAACAGTCATGGCGCAACTGAGTTTGTCGGCTGGTATAACGGCCATCCAGATTATTGCCACCACACCTTTGATCTCTCTCAAGAACGGGTGGCGGTGATCGGCAACGGTAACGTTGGCGCCGACATCGCTCGTATCCTGGCTCGAACGCCGGACGAACTATACCAGACTGATATTGCCGATTATGCGCTTGATGCGCTTGCCCACAGCAATGTTAAGGAGATCCTGATCCTGGGTAGGCGGGGGCCTGGACAGGCCAAGTTTACCAGTGTCGAACTCAAAGAACTGGGCGATCTCCCCAATGCCAATCTCGTCATTGATCCGGCGGAGCTTGAGCTTGATCCGCTCAGCGAAGACTACTTGCGATCCGGTGCCAGCAGGGTAGCCGCACGCAATTACGAAATACTCACACGGTTCGCCGGGAATTCTCACCATAACCAGCGACGGAAAATCATTCTGCGCTTCCTCGTTTCGCCTGTTGAATTTATCGGCAATGGCCGCGTCGAAGCCATCCGCGTCGTCAAGAATGAAATCTGTGAGCGCGGCCACTTCATGAGTCCGTGCCCGACCGATGAGTTCGAGACCATTCCCGTCGGCCTGGTATTTCGCTCCATTGGTTCCCACGGCGTCCCGTTACCAGGTGTTCCCTTCGATCAAGACCGGGGAATCATCCCCAGCAAACGAGGGCGCGTCATCACTGAGCATGGGGAACGTATACACGGTGAATATGTGGTCGGATGGATCAAGCGTGGCCCGCAGGGAATTGTGGGGACGAACAAGCCCGATGCGCAAGAGACAATCACTCAATTGCTGAAGGATATGGCCTACCACCAACATCTTTGTCCGCGTGACCCATCCCCTGACGCCATCACCGATCTGCTCCGCTCACGCGGCATTCAATACATCACGTACAACGACTGGAAAAAACTGGATCAGATCGAGATAGAACGAGGACGGGCTATCGGCAGGCCGCGCGTCAAATTCTGTTTTATCGAAGACATGCTCGAAGCCCTTGCAAGCCATCAAACTGGCATAGCAATGGACTGAGTCACGTACACTTATGAACCGAAGTGCCCCGGCATGGGCCGCAGCAACCGCACAGGGTAGCGCTCGCCAGCCTGTGCCTGTTTCAACCCCTCCGGGAGGATGAGTAATCCATCTGCCAGCACCATGGACATTAGAGCGCCGGAACTCTGCGTGCCGGTAGTATGAGCAACAAGCTCCCCGTTACGCTCGGTTAAAGTAACGCGTAGATACGTCCGCCGGCCATCACTCGTGACATTTTCACCGAGCACTGCCGTCGTGATCGGCATGGCGCGAGGATCGCCCCCTCCCGCCTTCACCAGCGCGGCACGGACAAAAATGTCGAAGGTGACCATCGTCGATACAGGATTTCCGGGTAAACCAAAGTAAGGAACCTGCCGCACATGACCAAAAGCAAGAGGTTTGCCAGGGCGGAGGTTCACGCGCCAGATGTCCAGATGCCCAAGCTCTTCCACGACAGTTCGCACCACATCATGTGTGCCGACGGAAACACCTGCCGAACTTACAATCATATCGGGTTGGAACGACAAAGCTTCCAGGAACCGCTGGCGAACATCGTCAAGTGTGTCGCTTACGACCGGCATCTGGAATGGCACCCCGCCATATTGTTGGACTAATGCGGCCAGGACACAGCTGTTGCTGTTGCGAATCTGCCCCGGCAGAGGCGTTTCGTGCACATCCACTAACTCATCACCCGTCGCAATGATCGCTACACGCGGCTTCTGTACCACGTCCACGTCCGCATGCCCCAGGGATACCAGCACACCGATATCCTGTGGGCGCAACACGGTTCCTGCGCGTAGCACCCGCTGCCCGGCACGGATATCTTCACCTTCAGGACGAACGTAAGCCTTTGGGGGCACACTCTGGAAAATTGCTACACGTGCGGGCAATGGTGCAGTCCCATCGGTCTTCCAGTGATCATTTGTCTGTTCAACCGGAACAACAGCATCAGCACCCTCAGGTAACAGCGCGCCCGTCATGATCCGTGCCGCTTCCCCAGGGCCAATCGGTCGATTGGCTGGCATTCCGGCGGGGATATCGAGCACAGGGGTCAGGTAGACAGGGGTTTCCAACGAAGCAAAGGCCACATCCGCAGAACGTACGGCGTAGCCATCCATGCTTGAGTTGGCGAACGGGGGGATATTATCTTCAGCGATCACGTCCTGCGCCAGGATTCGGCCCAGAGCCTGGGTAATTGAAACTCTCTCAGCAGGCAGGACCGTTACCTGATCAAGAATCCGTTCAAGGACGTAATCGACAGTAAGTAGATCGCTCAAAAGCCAGCTCCCGGTTTTCTAGCGGCAGGTGGCACCTTCTTTGATCCCCAAATCAAACATTTCGGAGATGACAGGAATATCATCCCACCAACACTTGGCATCGATAATGATACCGCCGATGACCGTTGTCGCAATGCAAAGAACAAGCAGACATCCGCAGGCCAGTACGAGCCAGCGCCCTGCCCCTCCACCATCATATATCTCATCCTGATAGTAGTCGTAACCGGCCTGTGGTTGGGCCGGATCATAGGGTGGTTGACCCGCCATCGCTGCGCCAGGATATCCACCCGGTGGTACAGATGGCGCACCAGGCTGAGGAGGCGCATAACCTGCCCCGCCAGGTGGCGCAAACTCGGCTCCAGGGGCCGGGGGGCCGCCAGCTATCTCCTGGGCCGGACCTGGCACTGCCGACAGCCCGGCATCAGCAGCTTCGTAGGCCAGCGTTACCGTTTCACCCAGGCCCAGCGTATCGCCGGGCATCAAAGGATGTGCGCCCGTGAGACGTTGCCCATTGACAAACGTCCCGTTCGTCGATCCCAAATCCTCAACCGTATAGCCACCCCCACCCTGAGTCAGGCGGCAGTGATGACGACTTACCTCCGGATCATTGATAACAATGTGGTTGGTAATGTCGCGCCCCAATGTCACGACACCTTGTTCAAGTGGATACACTTGATTGGGCTGAGGACCTCGCCTAACAACCAAACGGAAGCTGCTGCTTTGCATTGCCCCTGCCTCCTCACGCGCAGCGAGCGACAAAATCCAGGAATTGAAGGACGGTTCGGAGTATACGGGGATTAGCGATTCATGTCAACAGCCCTGCCGCGTGCTGCATGGGAAAAAAACGCCACCGTTGAGCGATGGCGTCTCGAACACAACGGACTGTGCAATCAATCAACCGCTATGTGAAGTCCCGTAGTTGGCGCGACCGACGCGGGTGACGCAAGCGTCGCAAAGCCCTTCCTTCAATTTGCCTGATGCGTTCGCGAGTCAGGCCGAATTTTTGCCCGACTTCTTCTAGCGTATAACTGCGCCCGTTTTGCAAACCAAAGCGCAAGCGCAAGATACGCGCTTCACGCGCAGTCAAGGTGCCCAGCACCTCTTCCACCTTTTCGCGCAAAAGGTTTTGGTAGGCGCTCTGAGTTGGTGTGGGAGTGGTCAGGTCTTCGATGAAGCTCCCCAGTTCACTATCTTCCTCTTCACCTACCGGGCGTTCCAGACTCATGGGACGCCAGCTCACCTTCAGCATCCACTGAACTTTGCGCGGTTCCAGGTCCATTCGTTCGGCAATCTCTTCCGGGGTTGGCTTACGTCCGTTTTCCTGCTCAAGCTGGCGTGCCGTTTTATACAAACGCCTTATCCGGTCGGACATATGGACAGGCACGCGAATCGTCCGGCCCTGGTCGGCAATAGCCCGCGTGATGGTCTGCCTTATCCACCAGGTGGCATATGTCGAGAAGCGATAACCGCGCGTGTAGTCGAACTTCTCAACCGCCTTCATCAACCCCAGGTTTCCCTCCTGGATCAGGTCGAGAAAGTGGACGCCCCGTCCCATATATTTCTTGGCAATACTCACGACCAGGCGCGTGTTGGCCTTAATGAGATGGTCACGAGCGGCTTTGCCGTCTTCGATGACCGCCTCTAATGCGCGGCGCGCCTCCTCACCGACCTGTCCGTCAAGGCGGGCAAGCTCCGCACGCGCCTTGTTCCCCGCCTCAAGCCGTTTGGCCAGTTCAACTTCCTCCTCCGTCGTTAAGAGGGGAACCCGGGCCATTTCTTTGAGGTAAAGACCAACCGTGTCGTCCGATGAAACGCCGCTAAGATCGAACGGCTCGTCAGCCTCCTCATCATCTTCCAACTCGATATCTGTCGATGATGCTTCAATCCCGTCTGGCTTGTCCCCAAAAACCTCGACCCCAGACGCATGAAGCCACATAAAAATGCTTTCCAACTGCTCCATCGCCTCATCGGCATCCGGCATGATTTCTAAGATATCGTCCGTCGTCAGAAATCCTTGACTATCAGCCTTTTCCAACAGAGCGGACATGATAGCAGAATTGGGAGCATCGTGCTCCTGTTGATCGATGTCACTGTAGCTCTTCAATGTCGACCCCCTTTTAGCAGCCCAACCACCCGGAAAAAACAGGCTTGCCGACTCAATTCAATCTTCGGTGTGTTCGCTCATCTGATTCAGATGCACACGTAGCACTTCAAATCGTGAATCTACTGTGTCTGGTTCACAATCGCACGCGCCTTCATTGAGGTCGCAACCGCACTGGGCGCACAACCCTGCACAGTCGGACCGACATAAGATCACCATTGGAACCGACAGAATTGCCTCTTCACGAACAAGTGGAGCTAAGTCAAGAATTCCCGACTCCGCCACAGCATACGGGGCATCGGGAGAGGGGGGAAATGAAAACAGCTCTTCAAATTCCAGCGCAACGGGGACGTAGGCAGGTTTGAGACAGCGCGCACATTCACCAAGAACATGAGTCTCAAGTTCCGCGTGAACCAGAATCCCTCGAGAATTTCGGCTGAGTTCCACCGCCCCGCGCAGGAAATCCAGTTCGAGATCGTCATCCAGCCTCACGCGTGGCAGATCGACCTCCACCACACGCTGGTACCCCACCCCTTCGGCCAGTAGAAACCCTACATTGAACTGCAGGACACGACGATTGACGTATTGTTGGTGATGTGAAGTAGCCACTACCGCGGGCCCCTTGATGGACACGTAGTAAATAAAGTAAGCCGCTGGCTCGTGATCATGAGCTATGTATCGCGGCTACTCTCTGAACTCTATAGCTGTCAGTGTCATAATTATAGCGATTCCCGCATCTAATGTCAAGAAAGGCACTCATTTATTAATAACATATAAACTCCCGCGTCTATAATCAAACCGTTAACAATAGTCATTGCGTCAAACTATCTCCCGTCACGCTTCCGGCGAGCAACCGCCGATTTACGCCCCGTGTCGAATCCGGTATAATTTCGAGCGTCACTGGCGCGGAGGAGAGCACGTTTATCGTGTTATCGAGCAAGGACGGACCATGCGTATTCTGGTAACCGGAGCAAAAGGGAAACTAGGCGGGGCACTGATCAGCCTACTGAAAGCGCAAAATAATGCCGTCGCCGGTCTCGATCTTGATTCGGTTGACATTACAGACCGTGAGGCCCTGCGCCGAAAAATTGCTTCCATCCAACCAGAACTCGTGATTCATTGCGCGGCCCTGACAGCCGTTGATTACTGCGCAGAACATCCCGACCAGGCCATCAACGTCAACGGACTGGGCACGAAGTACGTCGCCCTGGCCTGCCAGGAACTGGATGCTTCGCTCCTTTACGTCAGCAGCAACGAGGTTTTTGACGGCGAAACATACAAGCATTACCTTGAATACGATCAGCCCAACCCCGTTAACGCCTACGGTTATAGCAAATGGATGGGCGAACAAGCGGTGCGCGATCTGGTCAAAAAACACTATATTGTGCGCACGTCCTGGCTCTTCGCACACGGGGGAAAGAACTTCATCCACGCCATCCTGCAACGTGCACGCGAAAAGCACCCTATACGGGTCGTGACGAACGAAGTCAGCTCGCCCACATACACCAGTGATCTGGCCGAAGCCATCGTTCAGCTCATCCAAACAGATTGTCACGGCATCTACCACCTGGTGAACGAAGGGGTGGCTTCGCGCTATCAGTTTGCCCGCGAAGTCCTGGATCAAGCGGGGTGTACCGCGACCCCAATCGAGCCGATTGCGTCAGCGGAATTTTCGCGTGCTTCGCGTCCACCTCAATACGCCATCCTGCGGAACTTTGCGGCAGCCCAGCTTGGCATCACACTGCGCCCGTGGCAAGACGCCGTTGCGGCATTTCTGGACAAGGAAGGCTTGCGAAACCGGTGACGCCAATAACCACACCCACAACCTCACCGCTGGTTTCAGTGGTTATCCCCAACTGGAACGGGGCGCACCACTTGCCGACGTGTCTCGATTCGCTCCGGCGGCAGCGATACCAACCCCTCGAGATCATCGTTGCGGACAATGCGTCTACCGACAACTCACGCGAACTACTCGCCCAGCAATATCCAGAAATCTCAGTTGTGGCTCTCCCTGAAAACCGGGGGTTCACCGGAGCCTGCAACGCCGGTATGAAGGCGGCAAAGGGCGAAATCGTGATATTGCTTAACAACGACACTGAGGCTGATCCCGGCTGGATCGAGGCAATCGTCGATGCGTTCAACAGGCATCCAGAAGCAGGTATGGTTGCGTCAAAGATGATGCTTTTTGACAAACGCGATCACTTCCACACCACCGGCGATCTGTTCCGGGTCGATGGGCGGCTGTCAAATCGGGGCGTGTGGGAGCGCGACGAAGGCCAGTACGACCAAGAAGAGTACGTCTTCAGCGCATGTGGTGGTTCCGCGGCCTATCGACGGGCGATGCTTGACGAAGTTGGCTTGCTCGATGATGACTTTTTCTTCTCGTGTGAAGACATGGACCTCGCGTGGCGGGCGCAACTGGCCGGTTACCGCTGTGTCTACGTGCCCGGCGCAATCGTCTATCACCGCTTAGCCGCAACAGGAGGCGGCGTCACCGCCAGCTTTCACGACGGGCGCAACATGATCTGGTTGTTAGTCAAGAATTATCCGTCCGAACTGTGGCGCAAACATTGGCTGAAGATCCTGCGGGCACAAGGTCATCTCGCGTGGGAAGCGATCCGGGCCTGGCGAGGAGCTGCCGCACGCGCCCGCTTGAAGGGAATGGTGGCAAGCGTGATAGGAATCCCGCGAATGCTCCGCAAACGACGGCGTATTCAGAAATCCAGACGTGTATCAATAGCATACCTGGAATCAATGCTGACGCCGATGCCAGCGCGCTCATCTCACGACAACAGAAAGTGAAGCCCATCTTGGCAAGCGAAAACAAGCCCACTCCATCTCCCTATCTATCGATCGTTGTCCCGGCCTACAACGAAGAAGCCAGACTTCCTACCAGTTTGCAGGAAATCGCCGGATTCGTGGCCTCAAAACCCTTTCCAGTCGAGGTCATTGTTGTAGACAACAACAGCACCGATCGCACGGGCGCAATCATTGAAGAATTTGCAGCTAAGTACGACTTCGTGCGAGGCATCTTTGAGGGCATTCAGGGCAAAGGCGCTGCCGTCCGAACCGGCATGCTGGCAGCACGTGGCGAATTTCGGTTCATCTGCGACGCTGATTTGTCCATGCCCATCGAAGAGGTTGATAAATTTCTACCTCCCCAAATCGAGGCATTCGATATTGTAATCGCCTCACGCGAGATTGCTGGCGCTGTGCGCTACAACGAACCCTGGTACCGGCACCTGATGGGCCGCGTCTTCAACACGATTGTGCGGGTGTTTGCCGTGCCGGGTTTGCAAGACACACAGTGCGGCTTTAAGATGTTTCGGAGCGACGTGGCCGAAGCGCTCTTCCCATTACAGACCATGAATGGGTGGAGCTTTGACGTGGAAATCCTTTATGCTGCCCGCTGCTGGGGCTATCGCATCGTCGAAGTTCCGATCCACTGGTACTATAAAGACAACACGCGCATTCACCCCATCCGCGACTCTATCAATATGTTCATCGAGGTTTTCAAGATTCGGCGCAACGGTTTGCGTGGATTGTATACGCCAAAACATGATTCAAGGGGCTGATCTCCGGCACGAGTTTCGTTTGCGCGGTCAAGGCTATGTCCGGATCGCCGGTATCGATGAGGCGGGCCGGGGCGCTTGGGCGGGGCCGGTAGTCGCCGGCGCTGTCATTCTTCCGTTAGATCGCTTCGACCTCGCTCACGTTCTGCGCGGCGTGAATGACTCAAAGCAACTTTCTCCAAAAGAACGGGATGAATTTCTGCCCCTAATCACTGAAGTAGCAATCGCGGTTAGCGTAGGCTTTGCGTCCAATCACGAAATCGACGAACTCGGCATTGTACCTGCCACGCGGCTGGCCATGCAACGCGCTATTGACGAGTTGCCCGTGCCGCCCGATGCCCTCCTCACCGACGCAATGGGCCTCCGCGTGAATTTGCCTTGCAACTCGCTAGTCAAAGGTGACCAGCAATCACTTAGCATCGCGGCAGCAAGCATCGTGGCAAAAGTGACGCGCGACCGCTTCATGGAAGACCTGGATGCCATTTACCCCCAATACGGCTTCCGCGAGCACAAAGGGTATGGCACAGAACTCCACCGGCAAGCGTTGAAGCATTTTAGCCCGTCCGCAGCCCACCGGTTATCCTTCGCCCCGATTCATGCCCTGCTTCAGGAAAGCAAGGAGAAGTCCGATAATGAACCTGGCCATCGTGCATGACTGGCTGAACCAGATCGGCGGGGCCGAAGACGTGCTCGAACACCTCGTCCGCTACTACCCCCAGGCACCAGTCTTCACCAGCATGTACGCTCCGGATATCATGCCGAAGGCCTACCGTGAATGGGATATTCGGACCACGTGGATGGATAAACTCCCCGGCATCCACCGCCACCACCAACGTTATCTGCCCCTCTACCCTTTCGCCTGGGGCAGCGTGAACTTATCAGGCTTTGATGTTATTTTGAGCAACAAGAGCGGGTTTTGTCATGGGATACACACCAACCCCAGTGCGCTTCATATCTGTTACTGCCTGGCTCCCACCCGCTATGTTTGGAATCTTGACAGCTACCTCGACCGCGAGAATTTTGGGCCACATGTCCGGCTGGCGGCCCGTCTGACAGCCCGATTGTTTCGACGATGGGACTACGAAGCAGCCCAGCGCGTGACCCATTTCATCGCGATCAGCACCGAGATTCAAGCGCGGATAAGGCGTTACTACCACCGCAACTCAACCATCATCTATCCGCCGGTCGAAGTCGCCGAGCGGTTCACACCATCAAGCACAACCGATGATTACTACCTCGTTGTCTCACGACTGATCCCTTACAAGAGGATCGATTTGGTCGTCCAGGCCTGCACGCAATTGGACTTACCGTTGCTGATCGCGGGCAAAGGACGCGATCGCGAGCGCCTGGAGAGCCTGGCGGGACCAACGATTCAGTTCTTAGGTTTTGTGCCCGACGAAGACCTCCCTGGTCTTTTTGCCCGCTGCAAGGCATTTATCTTCCCCGGCCTGGAAGACTTCGGTATCGTGCCCGTCCAGGCACAAGCTGCCGGGCGACCGGTGATCGCCTATAGAGGGGGAGGGGCGCTCGACACAGTTATCCCCGGTCGAACCGGCGAGTTCTTCACTGAGCAAACGGTCGAGTCGTTGGTCAAAACCCTGGAAGCATTTGATCCCAGCCGGTACGACCCCGCCGAAATCCGCCGCCATGCCATGCGCTTTGACTCGGCAGTCTTCCAAAAATCCATCACCGACTTTGTAGATCAGGCGTGGTCATCGGCTTCCAGCCATCATTGATGCCCGAACTGTTGTCAGTAGCCTGACCGTCCACCCACCGTTGGCCAAACGTCCCTTTCCACAGACCTTGGCGCTGCGTTATAATCTGCACAGTTCACCCCTGTTCACCAATCAAAGGCTGTAAGTCCTGATGAGTATTGTCCAGAGTGTGGCTGAGCGCCTGATTGACAATGTCGCCCAGGTAATCATTGGCAAACGTAACGAGATACGCCTTACCGTTATAGGTCTGTTGTGCCAGGGGCATATCCTTATTGAAGATGTGCCCGGTGTAGGCAAAACCATGCTGGCGCGGGCGCTCGCACGCTCAATCGGAGCGTCGTTTAGCCGCATACAGTTCACGCCTGATATGTTGCCGTCGGATGTGACCGGCGTTTCTGTGTTCAACCAGCGAACGCGCGAATTCGAATTTCGGCCAGGCCCCATCATGTCACAAATCGTGCTGACCGACGAGATCAACCGCGCCACTCCCAAAACTCAAGCAGCGCTCCTGGAAGCGATGGAGGAACGGCAGATCACGGTTGATGGGCATACCTATGCCCTGGATGAGCCGTTCCTGGTGATCGCAACGCAAAACCCCATCGAGTACGAAGGCACGTTTCCGCTTCCAGAAGCGCAGTTGGATCGTTTCATGCTGCGCATCCGTTTGGGCTACCCTTCCCCACAAGAAGAAATAGCCATGCTGGACTCGCAACAATACCAACATCCTCTCATCGGGCTGACGCAGGTCGTGACGGTTGAAGACCTGGTTGCTGCACAGCGCGAAGTCCGCAGTGTATACCTGAACCAGGACATCAAGAACTACATCGTGAACCTCGTTACGATGTCGCGTCAGCATCCGGATGTTTATCTGGGGGCCAGCCCGCGTGGGGCACTGGCGCTTTTCCGTACGGCTCAGGCACGTGCCGCCATCGTCGGGCGCGATTATGTGATCCCAGACGATATCAAAGCCCTGGCCGAATCAGCCTTGGCCCACCGGATCATCCTGGGGCCAAACGCACGGATCAAAGACATCTCGCCAAGCAGCATCGTCCAAAACATCCTGGCAATGGTTCCTGTTCCTGGCGCGACTGTTGGTTCTCGCCTCTAACATCGAGCAACAGTTGAGGCCTCATGCAGAATCGGCGAAACGCTTTTTACATCCTGATCATCCTGAACCTCATTGCAGGAGCGCTCAGCGGGCGAACTTTCTTCTTCAGCCTTGCGTATGCCCTCGGAGCGGTTTTAATCGGGGCATTTATCTGGTCCTGGAGCGCCGTCAACAGGATCAGCATTTCGCGCATAACACACGCTCGCCGCGCCCAAGTGGGCCAACCCCTCAACGAACTGTTCAGGGTGCGTAATACCGGTATTCTGCCAAAGCTATGGCTAGAAATCCGGGATCATTCGAGTCTCCCATTCCACAATGCGAGCCATGTTGTCCCGTCCCTGTTTCCGCGCCGGCAGTACCAGTGGGAAACCAGTACAATTTGCACGCAACGCGGTGAATTCACGCTAGGCCCAATGACGATAGTCAGTGGGGACCCATTTGGCCTGTTCCAGTTTCCCCGCCAGTTTCCTGCACAGACCAAGATCATTGTATATCCCCCTACGGTCCGTATTCATCGGTTTGCCACACCGATCGGCACCCTTTCTGGTGGAGAAGCAGTCCGGCGACGCGCTCATTACGTCACGACCAATGCCGCAGGTATCCGCGATTACCAGCCTGGAGACAGCTTCAACCGGATTCACTGGCGCAGTACCGCCCGGCGCGACAGACTCCTTGTCAAAGAGTTCGAACTCGATCCGCTCGCTGACGTGTGGATTTTCTTAGACCTTTCACGAGAATCGCTGGTCATGCGGCCACAACTGCATAGCGGTGCAACCAGTTTCGACGCATTTCCCGTCCATCTGCCCCCCTCCACAGAGGAATACGGTATAACGGTTGCGGCATCGCTGGCACAGTATTTCATCGACAAGGGGCGCGCGCTGGGCTTCGCCACATACAGCCCCCACCGTGAGATCGTCCAGCCCGATCGTAGCCCGCGCCAACTCACCCGGATACTGGAAATCCTGGCCGTCGCTCATAGTGACAGCGATCTATCGTTGCAACAGCTACTGGCCTTAGAAGCCGGACATTTAGGGCGGGGCACAACAGCGGTCATAGTCACAGCTTCGCAAGACGAACTATGGATTGCCGAAGCGCATACGCTTGTGCGCCAGGGCATCCGCGTCATCGCCGTCGTCATCGATGCGTATAGTTTCGGTGCTCCACTTTCGCGGCTGAACGGAATATGCCAGATGGCTGAAGCCGCCGGATTATTCGTCTATATCATCCGCCAGGATGACGATCTCACTGCTGCGCTGAGCTACCGTGCGCGTCA
>CAZSXY010000021.1:42400-44629 GCA_964611395.1 uncultured Anaerolineaceae bacterium
GAAGGGCAAGGCATTCATTCGCAATGGCATCCGGATGAATTGTACTTCAAGCGCACATGGGGTTTTTTCTTGGCGGGCCCCTATTTCAATCCCCCGCCCTACACACCCGATCGCGTCGAGCGGGTCGCGATTGTGGGATTGGCCGGGGGGACCATCGCGCGCCAGCATGAGGCCGTATATCCCGGCATCCCCATGGACGGCATCGAAATCGATCCGGGAATCGTTGATGCAGGCCGCAACTTCATGGAGATGACCATGCCCAACCTGCATGTCATCGTCGAAGATGGGCGCTTCGCTTTTGAGCAACTGAACGAACAATACACTGTCGTGAGCATTGACGCCTACCGGGTTCCTTACGTGCCCTGGCACTTGACTACCGTCGAATTCTTCCAGGGCGTGCGCGATCACCTCGCTGATGACGGCGTCTTGATCATCAACGTCGGACGCACCAGCACGGATCGGCGGCTGGTCGAAGCCATGACACGCACACTGCTCGACGTGTTTCCAACTGTGCACACCCTCGACGTGCCAGACGCCTATAACACGATTCTGGTCGCGACGATGCAGCCCACCCGCCCCGAAAACCTGAGCATTAATCGTGCTGCCCTGCCACCAAACGCCCATCCCATCCTCCGCCAGGCGCTGCAGGACGCCGAGAATGCCATCGTCCCAACCGTGGCTTCAGGCATCCGATTTACCGATGATCACGCGCCTGTCGAAATGTTGGTTGACTCGATGGTCATCGAATTCCTGTTAACCGGCGGCATTGACGAATTGGCAGATTGACACCCATGACCAGCAACACTTCCGATCAAGCCCTTAGTGAAAAAGCCCGGCCCCGCGCTTCTCGCCTCTCTGGCTGGATAGCACAACTATTGCGCCTGGTTATAACCCTGATAATCCCCCCGCTGCTCGTCTTGACCAGCGTGCGCATCGTCATGACCGACACGTTCCTCACGCTGGAATACAATCGGCCTGGGTTCCCACCGGATCGTTACGGTTTTACGACAGATGATCGGCTGAATTTTGCGCCCTATGCCGTAAACTATCTACTGAACGACGCCGACATCAGTTACCTGGACAATCTAACGTTTCCGGACGGAACCCCGTTATTCAATGTGCGTGAACTTCGCCACATGGAGGATGTCAAAACCGCCACAGGCTACGCGTTGACCATACATAACGGGCTGGTGCTGCTATTCGCTCTCTCCATGATTCTGCTGGTGAAAAAAACGTACCGGAGCACACTGTGGCAAGGGATGTTTGGCGGCGGGCTGCTCACGATCCTGCTGATCCTGGGACTGGTCACCCTTGCGCTGGCAAACTGGGACTATTTCTTCGACAATTTCCACGCCACGTTCTTCGAAGGCGACACATGGATTTTCCGCACCAGCGACACCTTGATTCGACTGTTCCCTGAGCAGTTCTGGTTTGACACAGCACTGACAATCGGGCTGCTAACGATACTCGGCGGCCTGGCGTTCATGGCCCTCGCCCGGCGAATGCAACGCCCGCCCACAAAGCACCGCGGTTAGATCGAAAAAGCAGGGTCGAAAATGACCCTGCCCCTTCACTGTCGTCCAGACTCAGAACTTACGCCCCGAATTTCTGCATGCGATTGGCATGTGCCAATGCCAGCGGCATCAGATCAGCCGCCAGGAACTGCCCCAATGCCCCTATCATGCACTCGCGTTCACCAAAAGCCTGGGCGCGGTCGGTCATGTGAGTTGCCGGAGCCCACAACAGGGTGGGCACCGGGTGCCACGAATGCGCCCTGTAGGTCGCCGGAGTCGAGTGATCGCCGGTAATCACCAGCACGTCAGGATTGAGATCGAGCAGGATGGGCAACGCCTCGTCCACGCCCTCGATCACTTTGACTTTTGCATCAAAGTCGCCGTCTTCGCCCCGGCTATCGGTATACTTGATGTGGCAGAACACAAAATCGTAATCGTTCCAGATTGACGCTACATGCTTGAACTCATCCTGCGTGGTATCGTGGGCGGTCGTCTCAACGATATCCATGCCCACGAGGCCCGCCACGCCTTTATACATGGGGTAGACTGCCACGCAAGCCGCATCAAGCTTGTAAACATCCTTGTACTTCGGCAACCCCGGCTCCATCGCAAAACCGCGCAGGGTGCACATGTTAGCCGGTTCATGCCCTTTGAGGCGTTTGCGAGCCTCGGCAAGCCACTGGTTCACCAGGTTCGCGGTCTTCTCGGCAGCCGG
>CAZSXY010000022.1:0-3755 GCA_964611395.1 uncultured Anaerolineaceae bacterium
TTAGTCCCGTTTCAGGCAGGTTATGCCGTGCTGAGGAGGAATCATGAAAGCTGTTCGCTTGTATGGCCCACGCGATTTTCGTATTGACCAACTGCCGGAGCCGTCGGAACCGGGGCGGGGACAGGTCGTTGTTGCCGTCGGCCCGGTGGGTGTGTGCGGGTCGGATCTGCACACCTATTTGGACGGGCGTATCGGGGATACCGTGCTCAAAGAGCCGCTGGTGTTGGGGCATGAATTCGCTGGCACGGTGGTTGCCCTAGGGCCGGACGCACTGGACGGGGAGGGGCAGCCTCTCCGGGTGGGCCAGCGCGTGGCCGTTGATCCGGCAATCCCTTGCTGGCGTTGTGATCGTTGTGAAGCCGGACACCCAAACCTGTGCCGCAACCTGGCGTTCATGGGGTTGTGGCCGCATGACGGGGCGCTGCAAGAGCGGGTGACTGTGCCCGCACGCGGCTGCTTCCCGCTGCCGGACGCGCTTTCGATGGATGTTGGCGCGCTGCTCGAACCGCTGGGCGTGGCGCTCCACGCGGTCGATCTGGCAAAACTGCGGGTGGCGCACAGCGTGGCGATTCTCGGCTGCGGGCCGATTGGGTTGCTTATCCTGCGGGTGGCGAAGCTGGCCGGTGCTGCGCCGGTCATTGCGCTCGATCACTATGCGTGGCGGCTGGCTATGGCGCGGCGTTGGGGCGCGGATGAGGTGATCGACATCATGGCTGGCGATCCGGTGGAGGCGGTGCGCCAGGTCACCGGGGGGCGGGGCGTCGATGTGGCCATCGAGGCGGCGTGGGCCGGTGATGCGGTCGATCAGGCGGTGCACATGGCTGACCTGGGCGGGCGCGTGGTGTTGGTCGGCATCCCTTCGGGCGATCAGGCGACGTTTACGCATTCGGTGGCGCGGCGCAAGGGACTCTCGCTGGTGATGTGCCGCCGCATGAAGCACACCTATCCTCGCGCGATAGACCTGGCGGTGCGGGGGGCCGTGCCGCTTGAGGAACTGGTCACGCATCGCTTTGGGTTGCACGCTTCTGGCGAGGCGTATGCGCTCAACGCTGCTTACGCCGATGGCGTCATCAAGGTGATCATCGATCTGGACGCAGGTTAGGCGACCGGCTCGCTCATGATGTCGTCGAGGACGAGCGCGACGGCTCCCTGAGCGCACGCATTGGGGGCAATCTGCGAGGGGGCAAGCTGGGGCATGCTCTCAGGCGGGAGTATGATCTGTTCTGCGATGGCACGCTCAATGGCCGGCAAGAACGGTTCGAGTGCCAGCCCCAGTGATCCGCCGAGCACCACCAGTTGTGGGTTGAACAGGTTGATCAGGTTGGCGATCCCTGTGCTCAGCACCCCGATGATCCCTTGCACGAACCCGGTGGCCAGCGCGTCCCTGTTTTGGGCGGCCCGGAGCACGGCGGTGAAGGTGAGATCGTCCGGGTGTTCTTTGTCCTGGGTTTGCAGGGCCGATACGACGCCGGACTTCAGCGCCTCGCGCACAGGCATCAGGTCGCAGGCTTCGCGCAACACGGCTTCCCAGCAACCGCGCCGCCCGCACGAGCATAGTGCCCCCGCCGGGTCGATGACCACATGACCGGCTTCACCGGCGTAGCCATCAATGCCCTGGTATAGCTTGCCACCGGTGAAGATGCCCGCGCCGATGGCGTGCCGACTGATGCCTAAATAGATAAAATCTGTAGTGTCGGCGGCTGCGCCGAAATAGTGTTCGCCGAGCGCGGCAATGCTGGCTTCGTTGCCGACGCGCACCGGCAGGCGGAACCGCTGTTCCCACCGGGCTTTGAAGGGGACGTCGCGCCAGCCGAGGTTCGTGGCGCTGCGCAGCATGCCTTCCTGGGCCTGAACCAGCCCCGCCGTTCCCAGCCCGATGCCCAACGGGGGGGCGTTGTCTGTTTGGGCGTTATGGCGTAGGGCTTCGTCCACTAGTTTTTCGACGTTGGGCAGGACCTCCTCGGCCTCGCCGGGTTCAAACGTGATCTGGCGCTGCCAGCGCGGGCGTGCCGTGAAGTCCGTCAGCAGCACGACGGCGGTGTGGCTCGTGATCTCCACCCCGATGGCGCATCCCCCCGCCGGGTTGAGGGCCAGCATCGTGCCGGGACGCCCCCCACGCGACGGGGCGGTGCCTGTTTCGTGAACCAGGTTGGCGGCGATCAATTCATCGACCAGGCTGGAAACGGTGCTGCGGGTCAGGCCGGTGCGGGCCGCGAGTTCGGCGCGTGATTGTGGGGCCGCGAGGCGCAGATGGTTGAGGATCAACGCGCGGTTGATGGTGCGCATTAAATGGTGGTCGGCGGACTTGCGAGTTGGGTTCATCATGCTTTGTTTGTATTGACTACGAACAAAGTATACGTTAGAATGCAAGTGATGTCAACGGCCATGACATGCCCTGTCATCCGGCGTTCGGCCATATGAGGAATGCCCCCATGTACCTTGAACAAGAAATCGCCGAACAACCCGTCGTCCTCCAGCGCTTGCTCAGCGAAGAATCGTCCACCGCGCGCCAGATCGCACGCGCCATCCGGGCGTTTGATCCGGCGTTCATCAGCATTGCCGCGCGTGGAACCTCCGACAACGCCGCCCGCTATGGGCAATACTTGTTCGGAGCGCACGCACGCCTGCCGGTCGCGCTGGCCACGCCGTCCCTGCATACCCTGTACGGTGCGCCGCCAAACCTGTCGCGTGCGCTGGTGATCGGCATCTCGCAATCCGGCGCGGGCGAAGACGTGCGCCAGGTGCTCGAAGACGCACGCGGGCAGGGGGCGCTGACCGTGGGTATCACCAACGACGCCGCGTCGCCGGTGGCCCAAACCGCTGAATACCACCTGCCGTTGCTGGCCGGGCCGGAAATAAGCGTCGCCGCGACCAAGACCTATACGGCCCAGCTTACGGCGATGGCGATGCTGGTCACGGCGCTCGTCGATGACGAATCGCTGACCGGCGCACTGGCTCGCCTGCCGGGGTATGTGTCGCAGACCCTGACGGAGCACATCGCGTCGCCGCTGGCCGATCCGGCGTGGGTGGAGCGCTACCGCTACATGGATATGCTCGCCACCATCGGGCGAGGGTACAACTATTCTACGGCGTTCGAGATCAACCTCAAGGTGAAGGAACTGTGTTACATTACCGGGGACGCTTACAGCGAAGCCGACTTCCGGCATGGCCCCATTGCCGTTATTGATCGTGGCTTTCCGGTGATGGTGATCGCGCCGGCGGGCAAGACATTGCCCGCGCTGCTCGATCTGCTCGAAGAACTTCACGAAAAAGAAGCCGAGTTACTCGTTATCTCGAATGATGAGGCGGCCTTCGCCCATGCGCACCGCGCGATGCGCCTCCCGGCGGATATGCCCGAATGGTTGACGCCGGTCTCCGCCGTGATTCACGGGCAGGTGTTCGCCATGCGGCTGGCTCTCGTCAAGGGGCACGAAGTCGACCGCCCGCGCGGGTTGACCAAGGTAACCGTCACGCGGTAAGCCCGCCCGCGATTCGCATGGCACTACCGGCGTTTAGTGTTTCTGGAGAATTCCGGTCATGACTCAAGGATTATCACTGGTAAAACCCCGGATCGTGCCACCATTGGACCCGGATTTTCGCCCGGCGGTGCTGGCGAACCGCGCTTTTCAAGCCGAGGTGACCGCTTCCCGGATCGGTGTGCCGTTGGTGCTTGCCCTGGAGCGTCCGGGTGGGACGGTTTCCCGCTTCGAGACCACCGTTTTCCCCGACGATTACCCCTATGCTGAGGCGAACCT
>CAZSXY010000022.1:3855-7734 GCA_964611395.1 uncultured Anaerolineaceae bacterium
TCCGATCTCAAGGTGTCGGCGGTCATCGACGGCGAGCCGGTGTTCAGCACCGAGATCGTCTGGGAGCCGCGCCAGCAGACCGACCCGCAATACCACTACGACGCGATAGTCTCCGCGCTCAAGTTGGCCGCGTCGAAACTGCCGCGTGTGGATGCCATCGGCGGCAGTTCGGCGGGCGTGTACGTCGACAATCGCCCGATGGTGGCGTCGCTGTTTCGGGGGATTCCTGCCGAGCGCTACGGCGAAGTGCTCACCCTGTTTGCCCGCGTACGCGAGGCGATGGGCGGCGTGCCCCTGGCCGTGATCAACGATGGTGAAGTCACCGCGCTGGCCGGTTCGATGGCGCTCGACGATAACAGCGTGCTTGGCGTGGCGATGGGGTCGAGCGAAGCGGCAGGCTATGTCACGCCGTCGGGCAGCCTCACGGATTGGCTGAACGAACTGGCGTTCGCGCCGGTGGACTATCAGCCCCAAGCCCCCGTGGACGAGTGGTCGGGTGATCGTGGGGTGGGGGCGCTCTATTTCTCGCAGCAGGCTGTGTTCCGCCTGGCTCCGCAGGTGGGGATCGACGTGCCCCTGGATGTGACCGATGCCGAAAAGCTCAAGTTCGTCCAGGCGAAACTCGAAGCGGGGGACGCCGGAGCGATCCAGGTCTGGCAAACGATCGGGGTGTACCTCGGCTATGCGCTCGCCCACTATGCCGATTTCTACGAACTCAAACACGCGCTCATATTAGGGCGCTGCACGTCGGGCGCTGGCGGAACGCTGATCCTCGACAAGGCGAACGAGGTGCTCGAAGTCGAGTTTCCTGAGCTGGCGGCGCGGCTGCATATTCAACTGCCGGACGAGAAAAGCCGTCGCGTCGGGCAATCCATCGCCGCCGCCAGCCTACCTGAATTGACATAGGAGGAAATCATGCGGTTTAAGTTAGCGAACGCACAGGTGTTTGTCCCCGATGGGCTGCCGGTCGATCAGGCGCTGGCGCGTACCACGCACCTGGCCGTGGCGGCGCACCAGGACGACATTGAGATCATGGCGATGGACGGCATTTTGCAATGCTTCCAGCGCGCGGATCGCTGGTTCGCGGGCGTGATCGTCACCAACGGGGCCGGGTCGCCGCGCAGCGACCTGTACGAACACTATACCGATGCGCAGATGCAGGCTGTGCGCGTCAAAGAGCAGAAGAAAGCCGCGGTTGTCGGCGAATATGGCGCTCAGGTGTTGCTGGACTATCCCAGCGCGGCGGTGAAAGATGGCCGCAACAACGATCCGGTCGATGACCTGGAGCAGGTGTTCCTGGCCGCCCGCCCGCAGGTGGTCTACACCCACAACCTCGCCGACAAGCACCCCACCCACGTGGGCGTCAGCGTGAAAGTCATTGCCGCGCTGCGCCGCCTGCCGGAGGATGCTCGCCCCGCCAAGGTCTATGGCTGCGAGGTCTGGCGCGACCTGGACTGGCTGCTGGACGAGGACAAGATCGCGTTTGATGTCTCCGCGCAGGAGAACTTGCAGGCCGCGCTACTTGGCGTGTTCGACTCGCAGATCAGCGGTGGGAAGCGCTACGACCTGGCGACGATGGGCCGCCGCCGCGCGCACGCCACCTATCACGCGTCGCACGCGACCGATGTGGCCACGGGCCTGACCTTTGCGATGGACCTGACCCCGCTCATCGCCGATCCTGCCCTTGCTATTGCGGACTACGTCCAGGCGTTCATCGACCGGTTCGCGCAGGATGTGCGCCAGCGTGTCGCCAGCGCGCTCTGAGGCGCGCAAGCAGTCGCACTAACCACCGTCGATTTTCTACCCGCATCACCTGGCCGGTTCACTGGAAGTGAATCGGCTAATTTCTACTAAATCCTGCTAAAACCTGTCGAAAAATTGCCCACTGAGTATGATTTTGCTATATACATTAATTAAGGAAAGTCTGTGTGGAGCGCATGTACGGCGCGTCGTCACGCCGAATGCCAAGGCGAGGAGGTATGTGTGCCAGTTCCGTTACGGGTGTTGATCGTTGAAGACGATCCAGATGAAGCTCACGATATTGTGGGGCGTTTGCAAGAAGCCAATTTCGACCCCGACTGGCAGGTTGTGACAACCCCCGAAGAATTCCTGGAAGGCATAAAAGCCGGGGCGGATATCATACTTGCCAAGTACGCCCCGGATCAGTTCAATGCCTTGACCGCGCTCGACCTGTTGCGCATGTACGATCTCGATATACCGCTGCTGGCAGAAGCCGACACCCTAGACGAATCCATCATCGTCGAATCGATACGGCGTGGGGCGGCCAATTTCCTCTTGAAGGATCACCTGGACCGGCTCGGCGATGCGGTGCGGGATGCGCTTGAGATGCAGCGGCTACGCCGCGAAAAGCGCGAGGCCGATGAGGCCCTCCGCGTGATGAACCGCGCCTACCGGACGCTCAGCGAGTGCAACCAGGCGGTGGTTCGCGCCGCCAGCGAAGAGGACCTGCTCCAGCGCATTTGTGACCTTCTGGTTTCCGTGGGCGGCTATCGCCTGGCCTGGGTGGGGTTTGCCGAAGATGACGCGGCGCGAACCGTGCGCCCCGTGGCCTGGGCCGGGGATCATGCCGGCTATCTCGACACGATCCGCGTATCGTGGGCAGAGGATGCTCATGGCCGCGGGCCAACCGGCACGTCGATTCGCCTGCGCAAAACGCATATAGCCCGTTTTATCGCCACAGACCCCAACTTTGCGCCGTGGCGTGATGACGCCCTGGCCCGCGGCTTTCAGTCGTCCGTTTCACTCCCGCTTATCATCGAAGACAGGGTCATGGGCGCGCTGGGTATCTATTCGGACAGGCCGGATGCCTTTGACGAGGCAGAGGTCACTTTGCTGGAAGAACTGGCTACTGACCTGGCCTATGGGATTGCGAACCAACGCACCCGCGTGGCCCGCGAGCAGGCGCTGGCGTCGCTGCGGGAAAGTGAAGAACGGTACCGTCTGCTGATTGAGACGGCGCGCGACGTCATCGCGACGGTCGACAAGACGGGCATTATCACCTATGTCAACGAAGCCGGACTGGAACTTGCCGGTTATTCCATGCACGATGTGATTGGCCGTCCAGCGGTTGATTTCGTACCACCTGACCAGGTTGAGGCCACCCAGCAGCTCGCGGATCAACGCCGGCAGGGTGATACCGCGCAGTACATTTATGAAACCGAGTTCATCAATCGCGACGGCGAGCGCATGCCAATTGAGATCTCGTCGGCCCCGATCATCAAAGAGGGACAATTTGTGGGAACATTGATCATCGGGCGTGACTTGACCGCACGCCGCCGTCTGGAGGCCGCGGAGCGCCGCCAACGCGAGCTGGCCGAGGCCCTGAGCGAGGCGGCGCGGGTGATCAACAGCACGCTCGACCTCGACGACGTGCTGGGTGCCATCCTGGCAAACGTGGGGCGCGTGCTGCCCTTTGACGCGGTCAACATCATGTTGCTGGAAGAGAACTGCATCCGTGTGGCCAGGCATCGTGGCTATGCTGAACGCGGGCTAAAAGACTGGATGGAAAGTCTGGAGTGGTCGCTGGCCGAAGCGCCCAATTTCCGCGAAATGGCGGAGACAGCCCAACCGATCGCCATCCCTCATGTGCAGGATGACCCCCGTTGGGTTACTTGGCCGGAAACAAACTGGATCGCTTCGTTTGCCAGCGCCCCTATCTGTGTCGAAGGGGAGGTGATCGGGTTTCTCAACCTGGACAGTGCGACCGGCGGGTTCTACACGCAAGAACACGCCGAACAATTGCAGGTTTTTGCCAACCACGCCGCCATCGCCATTCACAACGCGCAGTTGTACGAGACGGTGCAGCGTCACGCGGCGGAGTTGGAACAGCGCGTTGCGGAGCGTACCCGCGAGTTGCAA
>CAZSXY010000022.1:7834-37625 GCA_964611395.1 uncultured Anaerolineaceae bacterium
GCGTCACGCGGCGGAGTTGGAACAGCGCGTTGCGGAGCGTACCCGCGAGTTGCAAGAGAGCGAGGCGCTCTACCGGGCCATCGTCGAAGACAACCCCGAACTGATCTGCCGGTTTACCCCGGACGGCACGCTGACATTTGTCAACCAGGCCTACTGCCGCTTTTTCGATGAGCAGCCGGAGGAATTGATCGGGTACAGCTTCATGTCCGTGATTTTTCCGGACGATTGGGCGGCGCTCGAAACTCAGCTTGCCAGGCTCAGACCAGAACACCCGGTCGTCGAGACCAAGTACCGGGTTCAGATGCCCGACGGTGACATTCACTGGCTGGAATGGACGGTTCGGCTGGTTGTCGATGAGGCCGGGCAACCCATCAGTTTGCAGGCGGTAGGCCGCGATGTCACCGAACGCCAGCACTTTGAAGAAGCGTTGCAAAAGGCGCTGGCGAGCGAGATCGAGTTAGGGGAGCTAAAGACCCGGTTCGTCTCGATGGTTTCGCACGAGTTCCGCAATCCGCTGGCCGTGATGCAGACGAACCTGGACCTGTTGCGACACTATGGCGACCGGCTCACGGAGGAGCAAAAGCAGCAGCGCCTTGACAATCTCCAGGTGTTTATCAAGCGCATGACCAACTTGCTTGAGAACCTGTTGACGGTCAGCCGGGGTGAAGCCGGTAAGGTGGAGTTCCATCCGGGGCGACTCAACCTGCTCGACCTGTGCCAGGATGTCACGGACGAGGTCCGGACGACGGCCCCCCCGTCTTTGACGTTTCGTGTCACTGGGCACGGCGAATGCGTTGCGGTCGCCGACTCCATCCTGATGCGCCAGGCGATTACGAACCTGGTATCCAATGCGGCGAAGTATTCAAAGCCCGATGGCACGATTGACGTGATAGTAGATTGCCAGCCAGATACGTTCACGATCAGCGTGGCGGACCAGGGCATTGGCATTCCCAAGAAGGATCAGGCCCGCCTGTTTGAAGGCTTCCATCGCGCGGACAACGTCGGCGCGATTCCCGGCACAGGTCTCGGCTTGCTGATCGCGCGGTTGGCCATCGAGCGGCACGGCGGGACGATCACGTTTGAGAGCGAAGAGGGCGTCGGCACCACCTTCACCCTCACCCTACCGAGAGATGTGCCCCACCAATCGACAGAAGCTGACTGAAAGAACATCTGGCCCCCGGCCATGATACTCCCTGAACATGCAGGGTGAGCGCGTCCGGTTGGTTTGCCGGAGAGTCTCGTGCGCTCGCAATGAGTTTGCCCGCCCCTTCCCCCTGAGTGTATAGACCGGAGGCATGGGTAACACGCCCCATGCGCCACACCCCCACCCCGCAACGCCCAACCTCGTTCGCAACTGCGGGCGTATGCATTTGCCCGAAAGAAAAACTTAGGAAAAAATTAAGATCATTGCGCAATTAGGACGATAAAATTGTGGTATCTTGGAGTTACCGGTCAGGTGGGTAGTACTTTTCCCCTATTGCGGCGCTCGATCTGGCTTCGCTCACCAAAACATGGAGGGTGGTGATGACGACGGTTTTGGTCATTGAGGACGAAGATTTCTTGCGCGAGAACATCATGACCATGCTCAAATTCGAGGGATTTAAAACCCTCGATGCGCCGGATGGTCAGACGGGGGTCGAGCGGGCACGCGCGTCGATCCCAGACCTGATCATCTGTGACATCATGATGCCCGGTATGGACGGTTATGAGGTGTTGCAGGCATTGCGCGACGATCCCGCCACCGCTACGATCCCGATTATCTTCCTGACCGCGCGGGCCAGCCGGAGTCATGTGCGCCTGGGGATGTCGTTGGGCGCTGACGATTATGTATCCAAGCCGTTCTCGCACGAGGAGTTGATCGCCGCCGTCCGCACGCGCCTGGAGCGCCAGCAAGCGCTTGAGCGGGAATACCGGCAACAGATCGAAGAGCTACAGTTGGCAATCGTGACGGCCTTGCCGCCCACGTTGCAGGCTCCGCTGAACCAGGTGATGGACAATGCCGACCGGCTCATCACCAATGCCGGGGCGCTGTCCCCCGCGGAGGTGGAAACGTCCGCCGAGACGATGTTGCAGGCGAGCGAATATCTCCATCGCCAGATTGAAAACTACCTGTTGTTCGCCCAGATTGAGATCATTCGCTTTGATCCCGCGCGGGTTGTTGCCATCTATAACAGCCATTTGCCCCAGGCGCACCGCCTGATCACGCGCGTGGCGCAGTCCGAGGCCACCCACTATGATCGTGCCGCCGATCTGGCGCTGGATGTTGCCCCCGCGACGATCCAGGTGTCGCGCGAAAGCATGCATAAGATCATCCAGGAACTGGTCAGCAATGCGCTGAAGTATTCGCCGCCGGGGTCGCCGGTAGATGTACACGGGTGTGTTGAGGGTGACCGGTACGTGCTGCAGGTGACGGATCAGGGCGAGGGTATTCCGCCCGATGTCATCGCTCGCGTCATGGATCCGCCACGTCTCAGGGCGAGCCTGTCTTCACATGAGGAGTTGCCGGGGTTGGGGCTGGTGGTTGTGCGCTACCTGGTCGACGTGCATGGCGGGGAGTTCCAGCTTAACGGGGAGGCAGGGCAGGGGACAAGCGCGTGTGTCACGCTCCCGGTGTCCGCATGAACGTAAGGGCGAGGCGTTGCCGGATGATTGTTAGCACATGGGTGAGATGACTCGTTCACTTCACATCCTCGTCGTTGCGGCGACGGAGGAAGCCGCCGCACCGCTGATCCGCGCGGTGGCGCGGGCGGGGTTTACCCCTGCGCCGGTCGTGGCGGCGACCGAGGCAGCTTACGTTGCTCGCCTGGACGCATCGCTTGATGTCATCCTGGCTATGACCCATGTGCCCGGCCTGAGCGCGGGCCGGGCGTTGGCGCTGGTGCGGGAACGCGGCCTGGATGTGCCGCTCATCGTGGTGGCCGAGCCAGAAGACGAGGCGATCATCGCCAGCCTGCTCAGGCAGGGCGCGGACGATTGCGTGTTCTCCGACCGGCTGGTGCGCCTGGGGTCTGCGGTCAGTCATGCGCTGGCCAGTCGCCAACTGCGTGCCGAAAAACGCCACGCTGAACGGGCGCTCGTGGAAGCCGAGGCCCAGTTTGCCGCCTTCATGGAGCAGGTGAACGCGGCGGCGTTCATCAAGGATGCGCAGGGCCGCCTCTTGTTTGCCAACACATACCTGAAAGAACGCTTTGCGCCCGCAGCGTTGGCGTCCCCCGGAGACGGCGAAGCGAATCCCCTGTTTGAAACGCTGCGGCAAAATGATCGCCGGGCGCTGCGTGAAGGCCCGACGGTGGAAATCGAGCGGGTGCCCGACCCGGCGGGCGAAATCCACACCTATGAAACGCGCCGCTTTCCGATACCGCGTGATGGTGCGCCGCCATTGCTTGGTGGCATTGCCATCGACATCACCGACCGTGTGACGATGGATGAAAACCTGCACGTCATGGTGTCAGCGGTCGAGCAGGGGCCGGATATCATCTTCATCACAGACCGCGCTGGCCGGATCATCTACGCGAATCAGAACTTCACCGCGGTGGAAGGCTACCCCGTTGAGGAAGCCATGGGGCGCATTCCCCGCGTTCTCGACGCCGACGCGCTCAGCCCGGAAGAATACCGTGCACGCTGGGATGCTATCCTGGCGGGGCGCGAGTGGCAGGGCGAGCTTTTGAGCCACAAGAAAACCGGGGAACCGTACTGGGAACACGTGTCCATTTCGCCCATCCGCAATGCCGCCGGCGAAATCACCAACTTTTTCCTGATCAAAGAGGATATCACCGAGCGTAAACGGGCGGAGCAAACGCTGCAACGCCTCCATCAGGCATCCCAACAGTTAAGTCGTACACTCGACTTGGAAACGATCTACAGTACCTTGCACGATATTGTCCGCGAGGAGATGCCGTGCGATGGTTTCTTTGTGTCCTCGTTTTCGCCAGAAGACAACCTGATCCGGTGTGTGTGTGCCTGGAACGAAGACACGCGGATCGACATCAGTCAACTGCCGCCAATTCCTTTGGAACCGGAGGGGCAGGGCACGCAAAGTGTCGCGATTCGGACCGGCCAATCGTTGTATCTGCCGGACTTCGAGGCTCATCGCAAAGCGGCTGCCACGTCGTACTTTGTATCTGAGGATGGCGAGGTTGTCGAAACCTTACCAGAGGAGGAAGATCGCCCCCGCGCGGCGTTGATTGTCCCCCTCAAGCTCGCCGACCAGGTGATCGGCGTTATCCAGGTGTTCAGTTTTCGTTTGAATGATTTTACGGAGGACAATTTGCGTTTTCTGGAATCTCTCGCTTCTCTCGCTTCTGCCGCGCTGGTCAACGCCAGGCTTTTCCAGCAGACGCAACAGGAAATCGTCGAGCGCCGGCGGGCTGAAGAGGCTGAACGCGAACAGCGGGTCCTGGCGGAGGCCTTGAGCGAAGCAGCCCGTGTGCTCAATAGCACACTTGATCTTGACGATGTGCTGGATGCCATCTTGATCAGTGTAGGGCGTGTGTTGCCCTATGATGGTGTCAACATCATGCTGCTGGACGAAGGCCGGATTCGGATAGTTCGCCATCGCGGATACGCGGAACGTGGCCTGGGAGACTGGCTCGAAAGTATTAACTGGTCGCTCGATGACGTGGGGAACTTGCGGGAAATGGCGGAAACCGGACAACCGCTGGCCATTCCCCGCAGACGTGAATATCCGGGTTGGGTGGACTTTCCCGAAGCGCGGTGGCTCAATGCCTATGCCGGAGCGCCCATCTGTGCCGGAGGGAAGGTCATCGGGTTCCTGAACGTGGATAGCGCCACTGAGGGACTCTACACGCAAGAACATGCCGGGCGATTGATGGCATTTGCCGACCACGCCGCGCTTGCGATTCGCAATGCACAGCTCCACGAGGCCGTGCAACAACACGCCGCCGAGCTTGAAGCCCGCGTCGCGGAGCGCACCGCCCAGTTGAGAGAACGCGAGGAGCAGGCGCGTGCCCAGTTCAGGGGCGTCCCGCTGCCAACATATACCTGGCAGCGTACAGACGATGGTGACTTTGTGCTGGTGGATTACAACGATGCCGCGCTGGAGGAGACCCAGGGCGGTGCGGCCAGGATACTTGGAATCCGACTTTCTGAATTTTTCAAGAATGATCCTGAGATTTATACCGCCGTAAACGCGTGCTACGACACCCATATGCCGACTGAGTGCGAGTTGTATTACACGTACAAGACAACCGGTCAGCGCCGGTACTTAAAGATGCGTTTTGCATTTGTGCCGCCGGACCTGGTGTTGGCCCACACGATTGATCTGACCGACCGCCGGAAGGCCGAGGAGGCCCTCCAGGCGGCACTGGAACAGGAAAAACGATTGGGCGAGTTGCGCTCGCACTTTGTCGCGACCGTTTCACACGAGTTCCGCACCCCGCTGGCGATCATCAACTCCAGCACCGAAATCCTGCGGTTCTACGGGCATAAGCTCACCGAGAGCGAGAAACTCAAGCGCATGGATCGCATCCGCGACGCGATCAGCCGGATGGTTACGTTGCTTGATGATGTGCTGCTGATGAACAAGGCGGAATCTGGCAAGCTGAGTTTCAATCCGGCCCCGGTCGACGTGGTGGCCCTGTGCAGGAACGTGGTCGAGGATATGGTTTCGCTGGCCGGGACGGGGGTTGAATTTTCGTTTGTCAACGATGTAGACTCGTTGATTGCCGAGGTCGATGAGAACCTGATGCGCCTGATCATCGATAACCTGGTATCCAATGCGATCAAGTATTCCCCGGCGGGGGGTGCGGTGACCGTCGATCTGCGGCGCGACGGGGATCAGCTCATCCTCAAGGTTCAGGATACGGGTATCGGCATCCCGGAACGGAATCAGCCCCACATTTTCGAATCGTTTTTTCGGGGCGAGAATGCCGGCGAAGCGCCCGGTACGGGGTTGGGGCTGACGATCACCAGGGAGGCCGTGGAACGGCACGGCGGGACGATTACCTTCGAGAGCGAAGCGGGCCAGGGAACCGTCTTCACGGTCACGATCCCGCTGGCCCATGATCAGGACGGCGACTAGGGCAGGAGCATATGGCAAAATTGTGGCGGCCTGTGGTGATGTGGTGGGGCGGAGCGCTGGCGTGGACGGCGCTCATTTGCCTGTTGATGTTGCTGCCCGGCGACGATACAGTGGCCGAAGATGTATCCCGGTTTTTCGGCGGGACGGAACTCACGGACGCGGCCGGGCACGTGGTTTTGTTCGCTGTGCTCACCGGCCTATGGTACGGTGCGTGGCGCAGCGTCGTGGGGCCGGAGCGATCGTTGCGGCGAACGGTGCTGCTGGCGGCGCTCCTGGCGGTGGGGCTGGAACTGGTACAGCTTGCGATTCCGCACCGGGGCGTGACTTTGCTCGACCTGACGGCGAACGGGCTGGGCATGCTCGGTGTGGTGATGATTCTCGCGCGCCAATCGTTGCCCCATGCTGATGCCCCTTAACCCTTCCTGCCGACCTGTTTTCACCCCACGTGGTGATGGGGCATCTCCTGCGCGACTGTCAAGAATGCATTGAAACCATTGAGATTGCACAAAATCGGGGCGTGACAGCTTGACACGCGCCCCCAAATACGCTCATAATGAAATTAGTTGGTTGATGCAACAAACAAAACCCGGCGGTCACCTGGCCGTCGCCTCGCACCCTGTCGCCCAACGATAGGCACGTTTCAAAGTCTCGTATGTGAAAGATCGGTATCATGGGCCGCCGTAGACGTTACCGCACCGGCGATCAGGCATTGGTGCGCGAAATTAACCTCTCGCTGATCATGCGGCGACTGTTTGAACACGAGTCCCTCTCGCGTGCCTCGCTGGCCGACGTCACGGGCCTCAACAAGTCCACGGTGTCCAGCCTGGTGCAGGAACTCATCGATATGGGGTTTGTCCACGAGATCGGGCTGAGTTCTACGGGGGTTGGCCGCCCCTCCGTGATCCTCGCGCTCAATCCCTCCGCCGGATACATCGTCAGTTGCGAGCTAGGCGTCGATTTTATTTCCGTGCTCTGTGCGAACTTTGGGGCCGAGGTGATCTGGCGAGCCAAAGAACATACGCGCGGGCACCGTTCGCAGGCCGCGATTATAGACCGCGTGGTGGAACTGCTGCATAGCGCGGTTCGCATGGGGAGCGAGGCGTGCGCGGCATGTGGCGGCCTGTTGGGGATCGCCGTGGGCGTGCCGGGGTTGGTCGAACAATCCACCGGGACGCTGTTGTTTGCCCCCAATCTTAAGTGGGAAAACGTCCCCGTGTCGGACATCCTCTCCGCCGCCTTCCCGGGGATACCGATTTTTGTTGATAACGAGGCGAACATGGCGGCCCTCGGCGAAAATCTCTTCGGCGCGGCAACAGGTTATGACGAGGTGTTGTATATCAGCGCCGGAGTCGGCGTCGGTGGGGCGGTTGTGCGCAACGGCCAGCTTGCTCGCGGCTCGACGGGCTTCGCCAGCGAGTTTGGGCACATGACGATAGACCCCGACGGGGAGCCGTGTAACTGCGGGAACCGGGGCTGCTGGGAAACCCTCGTCAGCCAGGCCGCCGTATTCCGCCGGATTCAGGCGGCAGCCGCAGCCGGTCAGACCACAATACTCCAGCAAATGACGGGCGGCGATTGGGAGCGATTGACGGTCCCCATGGTGATCGAGGCGGCCCGGATGGGCGATGCCGTCGCCCTTGAGACGTTCGATCAGGTGGGGCATTTCCTGGGAATCGGCATCGCGTCGCTCGTCAATGCGTTGAACCCTGATCTCGTCGTGTTTGGCGGAATTCTCAGCCTTGCCGGTGATTTCTTTCTCCCCATCGTGAAAGACGAGTTGAACCGGCGCGCTTTGCGCTGGAATGCCGAGGCCACCGAAGTGCTGATCGCCCAGCACGGGTTCGATGCCTGTGTCATGGGGGGCGTGGCGACGGTGTCCCAGGCGATCGTCATGGAACCCGGAAAGTTCAATCTTCTGGATCGCCAACATAGCTCGTGAGTCAGCCGGGGATGGGCGGGAGGCCCAACGCCCCGAAAGGAGGGATGCGCCAGGCTTGTGAACGGTAAGAAATCGGTACCCAAACGCATAATTTCAAACGCAAGTAACATAGCTTTTTCAGGAGGAAACTCAGATGTTGAAGAAATCAGGTAGCTTTTTGCTGCTCGTAGCCATGATCGCCACGCTGGCCGTGGGGGTCGGTGGTGTGACGGCAGCGCCGGTATCCCGTCAGGTTTCCGAACTGACGATCCTGTGGGCGGAATGGGACCCTGCAAACTACTTGCAGGAGATCGGGAACCGCTACGAAGCTGAAACAGGCATCAAGGTGAACGTCATTCAGGAGCCGTGGGGCAGCTTCTATGATCGCATGGCCGCTGAATGGGCCGCCAAGGGCGATGCCTATGACATGGTCGTCGGCGATAGCCAATGGATCGGCCAGGGTGTGACCCAGGGCCACTACATGGAACTGACCGACTTCTTCAATGAGAATGGTATTACTGAAACCGTGACCCCGGCCACGCTGCAATTCTACGGCGAATATCCGACCGGTTCGGGTCACTACTGGGCTTACCCCACCGAGGGTGACGCGGTTGGCTGGGCGTACCGCAAAGACCTGTTCGAAGACCCGGACAACATGGCTGCCTTCGAAGCGAAGTACGGCTATCCGCTGGCCGCACCCGAAACCTGGATGCAACTGCGCGACATCGCCGAGTTCTTCACCCGCCCGGATGAGAACCTGTATGGTGTCGGCATCTATACCCAGATCGACTACGATGGCCTGACGATGGGCTACGAAACGGCCATGTTCAGTTGGGGCGTGGAATGGCAGGACGAGAACAACCAGGTGCTCGGCGTTGTGAACTCCGAGCGCGCGGTTGAGGCGTTGGCGTTCTACAAAGACCTGTACCAGTTTGCGCCGCCGGGGACGAACAACGCCTTCTTCGCCGAGATGAATGACGTCTTCATCAATGGCCAGGCGGCGATGATCATGAACTACTTCGCGTTCTTCCCGGCCCTGATCAACCCCGGCGTTAATCCCTACGCGGATGTGACCGGCTTCTTCGCCACGCCCGAAGGCCCTTACGGCGATCGCTACACCTCGCTGGGTGGCCAGGGCTTGAGCGTGATCAACTACATCAGTGACGAGCGCAAGCAGGCCTCGCTGGACTTCAT
Organism: uncultured Anaerolineaceae bacterium; assembly: GCA_964611395.1. Lineage (GTDB taxonomy): Bacteria > Chloroflexota > Anaerolineae > Aggregatilineales > Aggregatilineaceae > CAZSXY01. The sequence continues at coordinate 16,987 of CAZSXY010000022.1, forward strand.
CAAGTGGTTTGCCACTGAGGAGGTTCAGAAGCAGTGGGCCGAGATCGGCGGCTATACGTGCAACGTCGCCGTGCTGGAGTCCGATGAGTTCCTCAACAACACGCCATACAACCCCGCGTTCGCGGACTCGATGACGTTTGTGAAGGACTTCTGGAACATCCCGCAGTTTGGCGAGTTGCTGGAGCCGGTGCAGCGCTACCTGCACGCCTACGTGGTCGGTAACCAGGGAACCGCCAAGGAAGCCCTGGATAACGTTGCCGTCGAGCAATACGAGATTCTGGTTGAGGCGGGAGTTCTCGAAGAGTAATCGGACGCCTGAACACAGTCGTAGGGGGAGGCGGGCGCGCGCTCGTCTCCCTCACTATCCACACTCGAAGGTGCGCGCATGTCCCAAGTGAATGTCCAAGCAATGCCGAGCGGCCCCAGTCGGTCAGTCAGGCAGCAGGGTCGCCGCCAGATAAGCGACAAGACGATTGCTCACCTGTTCATCTGGCCCACGATGATTCTGTTGATCCTGATGAACATCTTCCCCTTGTTTTATAGCCTGTATCTGAGCTTCAACGATTACTCGGTGATCGCCAACGAGCCGCCCCAGTGGGTGGCGCTGGATAATTACGAAAAAATCCTTACCCAGGAGCGCAGCCGCTACTGGCACAACTTTACGGTCACGGGCAAATACGCCGTGCTGTCGGTTGGCCTGCAAGTGATCGTCGGTTTTGGGCTGGCGATGCTGCTCAAACAACGATTCACCGGGAGCGGCCTTGTCACGACGCTGATCCTGATACCCATGATGCTCTCGCCGGTGGTGGTCGGGTTGTTCTGGAAACTGATCTTTGATCCATCCAAAGGCATTTTCAACCACCTGATCTATATGAATCCGACGACCGGCGAAGAATGGCTCTCCGATCCGACGCTGGCGCTGTGGGCGATTGTCATCGTGGATGTATGGATGTGGAGCCCGTTTGTCATGCTGCTTTGTCTGTCGGGCCTGAGCGCGATTCCCGACTATTTGTATGAAGCGGCGGCGATAGACCGGGCCAGTTCGTGGTTCCAATTCCGGCGCATTACGTTGCCGCAGGTCATGCCCCTGTTGTTGATCGCCGTGCTCTTCCGCACGATTGAAGCGTTCAAACAATTCGACCTGGTGATGGGTCTGACAGGTGGCACGCCGGGTGACGCAACCGAGACGGTGTCCGTCCGGCTCTACCGCGAAGCCTTCCTGGGCAAGTTCAAGACGGGCGAATCCAGTGCGCTGGCCTATGTGGTGCTGGTCATCATCATCGCCGTCAGCAACCTCTATATCCGCGCGCTCAACCGGATCAGGGAGGGTTAGCATGTTTGGCTTGAACATCCCATTGCCGGATTTCTGGATCGCCTATTTCTTTTTGTTCTGGGTGCTGGTCGGCAGCACCACCGCGCCGGTGATGTTCCGCCACCAGGGGCATCCGCTATGGTTGGGTGCGCTGATCGGAATAGTTGCCGGCGTTCTGAGTGGTATCGTGTTCATGATGTTGCTGGTGATACTCGAACCGCTGGTCGGCGCATTAGGGAAACCGATCATCGGCACGCTGGTATCCATCGCGATCAGCGCGGTGCTGATCTTGCTTGCCCTGTCATTCCTGCGGCGCTATGTGCCCCTGGCCGAAGACAACGGGAATTATAAGCCTCTGGCCGAAGGTGGGCCGCGTGTTCCCATAGCCTATTCGACCCGTGTCGATACCGTGGACCCGTCGTGGCTCTCGGCCCAGACGGTGCGGGCCAGCGTTGTTATCATGCTGGCGGTCCTGACGCTCATCCCGGTGCTGTGGATGGGCATGACGGCATTCAAATCGCGCTCGGATGCCGTCGCCTCGCCGCCCAAAGTGGCTTTTGAGCCGACGATGGAGGGCTTCATCAGCCTGCTTACCAAACGCCGCCAACTCACCGATGCCCAGATCGAAGAATATAAGCAACGTGACGACCTGGCCTGGTACGACGAAGTCATGTTAGAGCGCGGGCAGGCTATCATTGGCCAGAGCGATTACGTCAAACGCCTGCGCAACTCACTGATTATCGCCAGCACCTCGACGGTGTTGTCGGTGGCGCTGGGCATGCTGGCGGCGTATGCCTTCAGCCGCTTCAATGTGCCGGGTGAAGGTGACCTGTTGTTCTTCATCCTCAGCACGCGCATGCTGCCGCCGGTGGTGGTCACCATCCCCATCTTCCTGATGTACCGTGAGTTGGGGTTGTACGATACCCATCTCGGCATGATCCTGCTCTACACCGCGTTTAACCTGTCGTTTTCGGTGTGGCTGCTCAAGGGGTTTATTGACGAAATCCCGCGCGAATACGAAGAAGCGGCGCTGGTTGATGGCTACACGCGCATGCAAGCGTTCGTGCGGATCGTGCTGCCCCAGGCGGTGACGGGCATCGCGGCCACGACCGTGTTCTCGTTCATTTTTGCCTGGAACGAGTATGCGTTCGCGCTGATGCTCACGGCTGACACGGCGCGCACCGCCCCGCCGAGCATTCCTTCGGTGCTGGGTACAGGCGGCATTGAGTGGGCTGCCATTGCCGCGGGGTCGCTGGGCTTTTTGATCCCGGTGGTCATCGTAACATTTGCGCTGCGACGCTACCTGCTGCGGGGCATGACATTTGGGGCGATTCGCCAGGGCTGATGATGTTCTGTCACCGGCGATCTAAACGTCGTTCTATCCACGTAACCGGATATTGTTATGGCAACGATTGAATTGCAACAAGTTGAAAAGAAGTTCGGCGATCTGCATGCGGTCAAGCCGATGGACCTGATCATCCACGATGGCGAGTTTGTGGTGCTGCTCGGCCCGTCGGGCTGTGGTAAAACAACGACGCTGCGCATGATCTCCGGACTGGAAGCCGTCACAGGCGGCAGAATCCTGCTTGACGGACGTGATGTGACCTGGACGCATCCCAGCGAGCGCGATATCGCGTTTGTTTTCCAGTTCTTCGCGCTCTATTCGCATATGACGGTGCGTCAGAATATTGCCTTTCCTCTTCAGGCACAGCACGAGTCACGCGAGACCATCCAGCAGCGCGTGGCCGAAGTTGCCAGCCTGCTGGAGATCGAACATGTGTTGCACATGAAGACCGGTTCGCTTAGTGGGGGTGACCGCCAACGCGTGGCCCTGGCTCGCGCGCTGGTACGCCGTCCGGCGGCGTTCCTGATGGACGAGCCGCTCGGCGCACTCGATGCGGAGTTCCGCGAAACCATGCGCGCCGAGATCAAGCGCCTGCACATCGAGCAGCACGCGACGACCGTTTACGTCACGCATGACCAGATTGAAGCGATGGCGATGGGGGATCGCATCGTGGTAATGTCCGATGCGGTCGTCCAACAAGTCGGCACACCCGCCGAAGTGTACCACGATCCCGCCAATCTCTTTGTCGCGCGTTTCATCGGCAGCCCCGGCATGAACCTCGTGAAAGGGCATTATGCCGCCGGTAAAGTGCACTTGCGCGACGGAGTCGCCTACACAGTGCCGGATTTCTGGGTTCCAACGCTCGGTGAAGCCCTGTCCGGTGAAGGCGATGTCATCCTCGGTTTCCGCCCGGAGGCCGCGACTGTGGCCGAGGATGGCGAGCTTCCGGCCACCGTCTATGCTGCTGATCTGCACGGCGGTTATTCGATGTTGCACCTGACGATGGGGCAGGACGAAATCGTCCATGTCCGCGCCAGCCGCGAAACATACTATCCCATAAACACGCCGGTACGCTTCACGCTCGATCCGGCGATGGTTCGCTTCTTCCACCCGCAGACCGAGAACGCCATTGTTCGGGAGGTGACCGCATGAGTGACGTGACGTTACAGCATATCACCAAGCGTTTCCGAGATGTCACTGCCCTGGACGACGTGTCATTCTCGATCAAGGATGGCGAGTTCTTCGTACTCCTGGGGCCAACCGGCGCGGGTAAAACGACGACGCTGCGTGTCATTGCTGGTTTGGAGAGACAGGACGCGGGCGACGTCATCTTCGACGAGGTGAACGTCAACGCGTTTGCGCCCGCTGACCGGGATGTGGCGTTTGTGTTCCAGCAGTACTCGCTGTATCCCACGCGGACGGTGTATGAGAATCTCGCCTTTCCGCTCAATTCGCCGCTGCGCAAGTGGCCGAAAGACCGCATCGACAGGCGTGTCAAGGAAGTGGCCGAAAAGCTGCGCATCACTCACCTGTTGGAGCGCAAGACGGCGAACCTGTCCGGTGGCGAGATGCAGCGCGTCTCGATTGGCCGCGCCCTAGTGCGCAGCCCGCGCATCTTCCTGATGGACGAACCGCTCTCGAACCTGGATGCCAAGCTGCGTGAGGCGCTCCGCGTTGAGTTGCAACACCTGCAAAAGACCGAAGGCAGCACGACGTTGTTCGTCACGCACGACCAGATCGAGGCGTTGACGATGGCCGACCGCATTGCCGTGTTGAATCAGGGCCACATCGTCCAGATCGGCACGCCATATGACATTTACGACCGTCCGGCCACGACCTTTGTCGCACAGTTGGTGGGCATTCCACGCATCAACTTGCTGCCCGCCGAGCGCGAAAACGGGACGCTGAACGTCCAGAACAGCACCGTGCGGCTGCCGGTTCCGCCAGAGGTGAATGTGCCGGAGCGGTTCTTGCTGGGCATCCGGCCAGAGGATGTCAAGTTGGACGGCGATGGCGACCAGCAAGGCGAGATTGTGCTCACGGAGCCGCTCGGCGTCGAAACGGTGGTCCACATTCAATCGGGGAAGCAAATCTTGCTCAGCATCGTGCCCGGCATCACCGACCTGAAGATCAGGGATGTGGTCAAGTACACCATCGTCCGCGAGCGCCTGCATTTCTTTGACCTGCAAGGGAGGCGCGTCTAGCGTTGCGCTGCTGAAAGAGACAGATTTTTTGATGCTTAGGGAGGATAGACTATGAAGTTCGGCGTCAATTCTTGGGTGTGGGTCTCGCCGCTGACCACCGGCGAGATCGCTAAGCTAGCCCCGAAGGTCAAGGCGATGGGGTTTGACTGGTTTGAAGTGCCCCTCGAAGGAACTGAAGACATTGACTATGCCCGCGCCGCCGAGATTTTCAAGGCGAATGGGTTGGCGGTCAGCGTGTGCGCGGCCATGGGGCCAGACCGCGACCTGATTCATCCCGACAAAGCCGTTCGCGATAACGGCATGGCCTATCTCAAGCACTGCGTGGATGCGGTGTGCACGATGGGCGGAACCAACGTCGTCGGCCCGCTGTATTCGGCGGTGGGGCGTGTGTGGCAAATGACGGAGGAAGAACGCGCCAAAGACACCGATTTGCTGGTCGAGCAGCTACGCGAGCTGGCCGAATATGCCGGTGACAAAGGGGCGGTGTTGGGGGTCGAGCCGCTCAACCGCTTCGAAACCAGCTTCATCAACCTGGCGTCGCAGGTGATCGAGGTCGTAGATCGGGTCGATCATCCCGCCTGCAAAGTCATGCTGGATACCTTCCACATGAACATCGAAGAAAAATCGCTCGGCGATGCCATCCGCGCCGCAGGCGACCGGCTGGTCCATCTGCATAGCTGCGAAAATGATCGCGGTGCGCCCGGTTCGGGCAACGTGGCGTGGGATGAAGTCGCCGCCGCGCTCAAGGACATCGGCTACGACGGCCCGGTGGTCATTGAGTCGTTCACCGACAAGGTGAAAAGCATTGCCCGTGCGGCAGCGATCTGGCGGCCACTGGCTCCAAGCCAGGACGCGCTGGCGCAGGAGGGGCTGGCGTTCCTCAAGCGCCTGCTCGCGTAAGCCGCTACACAAGCGTAAGCATTGAGTAGGAGATACCTTATGGCTGAGAAAAAAGTTAATGTTGCTATCATCGGGTTGGGGTTTGGTGCGGAGTTCATCCCGATTTACCAGCATCACCCCAACGCTCATATGGCGGCGATCTGCCAGCGCACCGAGAGCAAGCTCAACGAGATCGGCGACGCCTTCGGGGTCGAGAAGCGTTACACGGATTACTACGAACTGCTCGAAGACCCTACCATCGACGCGGTGCACATCAACACCCCGATCCACGAGCACGCGCGGATGGCCATTGCCGGGCTGAAGGCGGGCAAGCACGTCGCCTGCACCGTCCCGGCGGCGACCACCCTCGAGGAACTGGAACAGATCGTTGCCGCGCAGGAAGAATCCGGCAAGAAATACATGATGATGGAGACCGTCATCTACTCGCGCGAGTTCCTTTACGTCAAAGAGTTGTACGAAACGGGCAAAATGGGGCGTATCCAGTATGTCCGCGCGACTCACCAGCAGGAAATGCTGGGCTGGCCGGGATACTGGGAAGGGTTGCCGCCGATGCACTATGCGACCCATGTCGTCAGCCCGTGTCTGGCGTTGGTGGGCAAGCCCGCCGTCGAGGTGACCTGCTTTGGCTCCGGGCGCATTCAAGAACACCTGATTCCCAAGTACAACTCGCCGTTTGCCATCGAGGCGGCGCACATCACGATGAAGGACACCGACATCGTGGCCGAAGTGATGCGCTCGTTGTTCAACACCGCGCGCCAGTACCGCGAGAGCTTCGATGTCTATGGCAGCAAGATGTCGTTCGAGTGGCCGCTGATCGAGCACACCCCGCCGGTGGTGCATATTGGCGAAGCCCCGCACCAGGTCGATGTGCTCGATTACGCGCACCTGCTGCCGGAGCCGATCCAGCGCTTCACGACGAAGGGCGTATACGGCGACGAAGCGCAGCACCTGTCGTTCATCCAGGGGGCGGGGCATGGTGGGTCGCACCCGCACATGACGCACGAATTCGTCATGAGCATTGTCGAAGACCGCGACCCCTTCCCGAACGCCAGGCAGTCCGCGAACTGGACGGCCGTCGGCATCCTGGCCCATGAGTCCGCCATGCAGAACGGCAAATCGCTGGCGCTTCCGGCGTTCACTATAGCGTGATCGTGCTTATGAGCACGGCGCGTTTTTCGAATAGTAATGCGTGGGGGCCGGTCTAGCAGGCCGCCCCCGCCCGAACCTGATTGAGACGAAAACACCATGCGCAGAAGACTCACTCGGACACTGGTAAGGTTTGTGATCGCCATCGCGATTATCCTGGCCTTCGGCGGGCTGTTCAAGCTGTACACCGATGCGCAGTTGTCGGCAGAGCGGCAGGATGAGGTGTTGATCAAGGCCATTCCCTTTGTGGCGGTCTTTGTTTCTATCGTGCTGGCCTTCGCCTGCGTGATCGTGCTGGCAGCGATTACCTTCAACGGGCGTGTGCCGGAACGTTCCTACCGCCCAATAGAGGCGATCATCATCGCGGGCATCTTGCTCGGCGTTATCGGTTTGTTCCAGGGGTGGAAGTTGTTCGCCTATGAGTACGGGTTCTTGCTCCTGTTGTTCTCGGTGCTTGCTTTCATGGTCTGGAGCCACTTCGAGCCGATGCCCGCCCGCGCGAGCAAGGCCATGCCCCCATTGGATCGCCGCGCTCACTTGGTGGCGGCGCTCGCGGCACTCATCGCGTGGGGAGTCTTTGCCGCGCTGCTGATTCCGTCGTCCAGGCCGCAGGAACCGTATGGCTTCGGCAAAACGCTGTGGGACTTTAAAGACGATGCCGAGAAGGCGCAGATCAAAGAGGACGCCGAGGACGAATACCGCACGGCGAAAGCGCCGCTTCTGGCGCTGGTCAGCTTGTTGCCCGCCGGATTGGTGTACTTTGCCGTGCGCGAGCTGGTGCCACCCGTCCAGGCCGCCGATGACCGGCAACCCGATGCGCCGTTGAAACGGGCGAGCGCGTCACCCGGCTGATCGCCTGCGAACGCCAGTGATTCGAATGGCCCAACGCGGTTACCGGCACGCGCCGGGGCTGATACAGTAGGTTGTCATTAGGGTGTTAGATGAAAGGAAATGGAGTTATGGCAAGGCCAGTCACTTTGTTTACCGGACAATGGGCAGACCTATCCCTTGAGGTCATGGCCGAAAAGGCGGCGAGCTTTGGGTACGATGGCCTGGAGCTGGCCTGTTGGGGCGATCACTTCGAGGTGGACAAGGCTCTGGAACAGGATGGTTACGTGCAGAGCCGCTGGGATATTCTCAATAAGCACGGTCTCAAGTGCTTCGCTATCAGCACGCACCTGGTCGGCCAATGCGTGGCCGACGCCCTCATCGACGAGCGGCACAAGTCGATCCTGCCACCGCGCCTGTGGGGCGACGGCGATCCCGAAGGCGTCCGCCAGCGCTGCGCCGAGGAAATGAAGAATACCGCCAGGGCGGCCAAGCTATTCGGGGTGGATGTGGTGAACGGGTTCACCGGCAGCCCCGTGTGGCACATGCTGTACTTCTTCCCGCCCACCACCGACGAGATGATCGACAAGGGCTTCGAGGAATTCGCCGCCCGCTGGAAGCCGATCCTCGACGTGTTCGAGGCCGAGGGCGTGAAGTTTGGCCTGGAGTGCCACCCGGCGGAGATCGCCTACGACATCTACACTGCCGAGCGGGCGCTGAAGGCGTTGGACTATCACAAGGCGTTTGGGTTCAACTTCGACCCCAGCCACTTTGTGCACCAGCTCTTCGACCCGGTCGAGTTCATCAACGCCTTCCCGGATCGCATCTTCCACATGCACGTGAAAGACTCGAAGGTCCACCTGACCGGGCGCAACAGCATCCTGTGCTCGCACATCCAGTTTGGCGATCACCGGCGCGGCTGGAACTTCGTATCGCCAGGGCACGGCGATGTCGATCTGGAAGGCATCATCCGCGCGTTGAACCGCATTGGCTACGAAGGCCCGCTGTCGGTCGAGTGGGAAGACAGCGGCATGGATCGCGAGCATGGCGCACGTGAGGCGTGCCAGGTAGTCAAGAAGGCCGACTTCAAACCGTCGGCAGTGGCTTTTGATGCAGCGTTTGCAGAAGACTAGGGCGAGGTGAGTGCACAATGTCTGACGAGGTTGGTTTCATCAGCATGGCCGGGGCCAAGTCCGCGGGCGAGGCACCGGTGATCGGCATCGGGATGTTGGGCTATGCCTTCATGGGCAAGGCTCACTCGAACGGTTACAAGAAACTGCCGTACATGATGTATCCGCCGGTGGCGATTCCGCGTTTGGTCGCGATCTGCGGGCGCAATGAAGTGGCCGTGCAGGAAGCGGCCCGGCGTTTTGGGTACGAGAAATACTATACCGACTGGCGCAAGATGCTCGAAGACCCCGCCATTCAAGTTTTCGACAACGGCGGCCCCAATGACGCCCACGCCGAGCCGTGCATCGCCGCCGCCGAAGCGGGCAAGCACGTCTTTTGCGAAAAGCCGCTGGGCCGCACCGCCGAGGAAGCGAAGGCGATGCTCGATGCCGTCGAGAAGGCGGGCGTCAAGCACCAGGTGGCCTTCAACTATCGCTTTGTGCCCGCCATCGTCCAGGCCCGCAAGCTGATCGAAAGCGGGGCGTTGGGCAAAATCTACCACTGGCGGGCCGTCTATTTGCAAGAATGGGGCATGGACCCCAAGATGCCGATTAGCTGGCGCTTCCAGAAGGCCATCGCCGGCAGCGGCGCGCTTGGTGACCTCGGCGCGCACATCATCGACCTGGCCCGCTTCCTGATCGGTGAGCCGAAGCGCATCATGGGCATGACCCAGAACTGGCTCAGCGAACGCCCATCGCCCGAAGACCCCGCCAGGATGGTTCCCTCCGATGTGGACGATGCGTTCGTCGCATTGATGGAATTCGAGAACGGCGCGTTGGGCACGGTCGAGGCGTCGCGCTTCTGCCAGGGGCGCAAAAACTACAACAGCTTTGAGATCAACGGCGAGAAGGGATCCATCGTCTTCAACCTGGAACGGCTCAACGAGTTGAACGTGTTCATGGCGACCGACGAACCGAAAGAGGTGCGCGGCTTCCACAACGCCCTGATCACCGAAGCGTACCACCCCTACTGGGCGAACTGGTGGCCGCACGGGCACATCATCGGCTGGGAGCATACGTTTGTGCACGAGTTCCACCACTTCTTCGACGCCATCGTCAATCACAAAGACGTGGCCCCCTACGCCGCAACATTCGTTGACGGTTACCGGAACGCCGTGATCTGTGACGCCATCGTCGCCTCGGCCCAATCGGGGCGGGCGGTGGATATCAAATACTAGGGGCAGACGGCGCTCGTCTTTGTCCGACCCCGGAGCGCGAGAGGGGACTCGCATCCCCTCTCGCCGGATAGCTTTGATCCGGAACAATCGACTGTGTAGAGCTTCCGGCGGGTTGGCCGCCAGACCTCACCGCCGTTCTGTACAAGCCTGGCAAGGGGGAGACCGGGCGGCGTAAGGCCAGCGAAGCCGAACCCCGTTGGACAGGCCGTGACGACGAGTGTCTAGGGGGGCCATTGCGCGTCCCCCAAAAATGCGATCTGCGAAAGTAAGGAGCAAAAGAGTGGGAATCTACGATCCGAAACCAGAGCACAAATTCACGTTTGGGCTGTGGACAGTGGGCAACGTCGGGCGCGACCCCTTTGGCGTGGCGGTGCGCGACTCACTTACCCCCGTCGAAATCGTCCATCTGCTGGCCGAGGTGGGCGCGTATGGCGTCAACTTCCACGACAACGACCTCATTCCCATCGACGCCACCCCGGCGGAGCGCGATAAAATTGTGGCCGACTTCAAGCAGGCGCTGGCCGCTACGGGGCTGGTGGTTCCAATGGCGACGACCAACCTGTTCACCGACCCGGCCTTCAAAGATGGCGCGTTTACATCCAACGATCCCCAGGTGCGGGCGTATGCGCTGCACAAGACCATGCACGCGATCGATCTGGGCGTGGAGTTGGGCGCTGAGGTGTACGTTTTTTGGGGCGGGCGCGAAGGCACAGAGACCGACGCCAGCAAGAACCCGCTCGATGCCACCAAGCGGATGCGCGAGGCGATCAACTTCCTGTGCGATTACGTGCGCGACCAGGGCTATGACCTCAGGTTCGCGCTCGAAGCCAAGCCCAACGAGCCGCGCAGCAACATCTACCTGCCGACCACCGGCGCGATGCTTGGATTTATCGCCACGCTGGAGCACCCGGAGATGGTGGGGGTCAATCCCGAAGTCGCTCATGAGCACATGGCCGGGATCAACTTCGTGCACGCGGTGGCGCAGGCCTGGGACGCCGGTAAGCTGTTCCACATCGACCTCAACGACCAGCTTTTCGGGCGCTATGACCAGGATTTCCGCTTCGGCGCGGAAATGCTCAAGCAGGCGTTTTTCCTGGTCAAGTTCCTGGAAGATGTCGGCTACGAAGGATCGCGGCACTTCGACGCGCACGCCTACCGTACCGAAGGGCCGGAAGGCGTTAAGGCGTTCGCGCAGGGCTGTATGCGGACGTATCTGATTCTCAAGGAGAAAGCCGAGCGCTTCAACGCCGATGCGGAGATTCAGGCGCTGCTGGCCGAGATCAACGCCGACGATGGAACCTATAGCTGGCTGGCGGGCGGTTACAGCGCCAGTAAAGCGCAAAAGCTCAAGGCCGCGACGTTCGACCGCGTGGCGCTGGGCAAGCGCGATCTCAAATACGAGCAGCTTGACCAGCTCACCGTTGAACTGCTGCTCGGTGTGCGTTAGCTGGACGGGAAACGGGAATTGCCCGGTCTGCAGGGGGGCATCCCTGCGGGCCGGGCGTGAGAAGCGGAGAGTACCATGCGATATCTCCTGGGGCTTGATGTTAGCACAACCGGGTCGAAGGCGCTCTTGATCGACGAACGGGGAGAGGTGGTCGCCAGCCAGACGACGCCGCACCCCCTCAGCCAGCCGTATCCCTTGTGGAGCGAGCAGGACCCGGCGGACTGGTGGAACGGCATCGTGACCTCGATCCGGGCCGTGTTGGAGCAGACCGGCGCGGCGGAGCAGGTGGTAGCCATCGGGCTGACGGGGCAAATGCACGGGTTGGTCTGCCTGGATGCGAACAATGAGGTCCTGCGCCCGGCCATCCTCTGGAACGACCAGCGCACGCAGGCCGAATGTGACGAGATCACCGTGACGGTTGGCCCGCAGCGCCTCATCCAACTCACGGGCAACCGGGCGTTGACCGGCTTCACCGCGCCCAAGATTCTGTGGGTGCGCAAGCACGAGCCGGAGGTCTACGCCCGCATCGCTCATGTTTTGCTGCCGAAGGACTATATTCGCTTCAAGCTGACCGGCGAGCATGATACCGATCTGGCCGGGGCGTCGGGCACGTTGCTACTGGATGTGGCCCACCGGCGCTGGTCGGAGGCGGTGCTCAGGGAGCTGGATATTCCGGCGGCATGGCTCCCCCGCGTGCACGAAGGGCCGGAAATAACCGGCGTCGTGACCGGCGAGGCGGCCCAGGCCACCGGTCTGAAGGCCGGGACGCCTGTCGTGGGCGGCGGGGGTGATCAGGGGGCCCAGGCGACCGGTGTCGGCGCGGTGCAGCCGGGGATCGTCGCCCTGACGGTGGGCACGTCGGGTGTTGTGTTCGCGCCCCTGGCCAGCTATGCCTACGAGCCGGAGGGACGTTTGCACGCCTTCTGCCATGCCGTGCCGGGGCAGTGGCATTTCATGGGCGTGATGCTCAGCGCGGCAGGCAGCCTGCAATGGTATCGTGACGCGCTCGCGCCGGGCGAGGATTTCGGCAAGCTGACCGGTGAGGCCGGGACGGCTGCGCCGGGCAGTGACGGGTTGCTCTTCCTGCCTTACCTGACCGGCGAGCGCACCCCGCACCCCGACCCGCTGGCGCGTGGGGCCTTTGTGGGCCTCACCGCGCGGCATACCCGCGCTCACATGACCCGCGCCGTCCTGGAAGGGGTGGCGTTTGGGTTGCGCGACAGCTTCGAGTTGATCAAAGCCAGCCCCGCCGGGATGATTAACGAAGTGCGGATCAGCGGCGGTGGCGCTAAAAGCCCGGTTTGGCGGCAGATCATGGCCGACGTGTTGGGCGTGCCTCTGATCGTGACTGAGGCGCTCGAAGGGGCGGCATTCGGCGCGGCGCTGCTGGCCGGTGTTGGCGGCGGCGTGTGGCCGGATGTTCAGGCAGCGGCGGCGGAAGCCGTGAAAACGGGTGAGCGGGTGGAACCCGGCGAAGCGATGGCCCGGTACGAACCCGTCTACCAGCTCTACCGGGATTTGTACCCGATGCTCAAACCGGCTTTTGACCGGCAGGCGTCGCTGTAATTCACCGCGCCGGAACCGTCCGGCAACCACACCCGCAGAGTGTCCGCTCTGCGGGTGCGTTTCACATCTCAGACGACAGAACTACCGCAGAGCGCGCAAAGGCCGCAGAGCAAAGCGAAAAGATGGAGGCATTCTCCGTGCCCCCGGCGCACTTTGCGGTATCTATCGACTCGAACACTGCAATACGCTCGTGCCCCGCGCCCTGCTCGACTTTTGTCGCGGGGCGTGCCACACTATGCGGGCACAGGTAACTGGTGGGTGAGTAGCAGGGCTTGAACCGAAAGCAAGGAGGTTTGACGATGCAATACCGGACATTTGGGCGAACAGGCTGGCAGGTCAGCGAGATCGGCTATGGCATGTGGGGCATGGCCGGCTGGACTGGCTCTGATGATGATGAATCGCTCCGTTCGTTGGCGCGGGCGGTCGAGTTGGGCTGCAACTTCTTCGATACGGCCTGGGCTTACGGGGCTGGCCACAGCGAAAAGCTGCTCGGCCAGCTTGTGCGTGCTTATCCAAACAAGAAACTGTATACGGCGAGCAAAATCCCCCCCAAGAACTTCAAGTGGCCTTCCCGGCGCGGCTACCCCCTGGAGGAATGCTTTCCGCCCGACCACATCAAGGGCTATGTCGAAAAGACGCTCGAAAACCTCGGCCTGGATAGCGTCGACCTGATCCAGTTCCACGTGTGGGAAGACTGGTGGGCGCATGACGAGCGCTGGCAGCGTGCCATCGACGATCTCAAGCGCCAGGGCATGATCAACGCCGTCGGCATCAGCGTCAACCGTTGGGAGCCGTGGAACGCCATCGAATCGCTGCGCACCGGCCTGGTGGACGCGGTGCAGGTCATTTACAACATCTTCGACCAGTCTCCCGAAGATCAACTTTTCCCCGTTTGCGAGGAGCAAAATGTGGCCGTGATCGCCCGCGTGCCGTTCGATGAGGGCACGTTGACCGGCAACCTGACCAAAGACATGACCTGGCCCAAAGGCGACTGGCGCAGCACGTACTTCGTGCCGGAGAATCTCAACGAATCTGTGGATCGTGCCGAAGCGCTGCGCCCGTTGGTTCCCGCCGGTATGACCATGGCAGAAATGGCGCTGCGCTTCATCCTATCAAATCCAACGGTCAGCACCACGATCCCCGGCATGCGTAAGCTGCGCCACGTCGAAGCCAACATCGCCACCAGCGACGGGCAGGGCTTGCCCGCCGATCTGCTGGCCGAACTGCGCAAGCACCGTTGGGATCGGGTGCCGACGGAATGGTCGCAATGAGCACGCTAGCCCCTGCCTCGCCGGAGACATAGTGATATTGGGGCGTGAAACGAGTGGGGCGCAAATAATCGCGCCCCCGATTTGCGTTTGTGTGGCTGGGGTTACCGCCCCATCAAGTGAGCCAGGATGAGCCGGTCGAGTTCTTCGTAATCCCGCGCCTCGATGCACTGCTGCATGGCAGCACGATCCAGGCTCCGGACTCGCTCCACCAGCCATAGGAACGTTTCCAGGCTGTTGCGCAGGTGTTTTTCGGCGGCTTCGGCTTTTTGAGTGCGCAGGGCTTTGACATCCAGACCGACGATTCCCTTCTCATAGAATCTGTGATCGTCCAGCACCAGCACCTGGTCAAAGGCGCGACGCAGGTTCACCGACCCGAACGCGCGATCCTGGTCGAACTTCAGCCCATTCTGGTCGTTGAGGTGCACACTCCACAGCTTGTCGTAAGCCAGCCCAAAGGCCATCTCGTCCGCCGGGTCAAGTCCGGCCAGGATCGCATGCGCCGATTCGACCAGCACGCCCACACGCGACGGGTCTTTCGTCTTCAAGCCCAGTGCGACGGCGTGACCGATGGTTGGGATATACGCCAAATCCATCGGCTCGTTTGGCTTGGGTTCAACGACGATGCGGATGCCAGGGGCGTAGTCGAGCATGTCATCGATTGCTTCGACCAACAGGTCTATCGCGCGAACGGCGTCTTTGGCCTCGCGCATGTACGTGCCTTCGCGGGCCAGCCATAGCACCACCAGGTCGGTGCCGAGCGCCTGCGTGATGTCGAGCATTTTGTGGCATCGTTCGCGGGCATAGGCCCGTGCCTTCGGATCATTCGCGGTAAATGCGCCGTCGATGGTCATCGGGTGTTCCCACAGGCGCGGCGCGACGAACTCCGCCACCAGCCCCATGCCGTCGAGCTTCGCCTTGAGCGTGCGTGCTTCCTGTTCAATTTGTGCTGGACTTTTGTCGTCCAGGTGGGGGACGGCGTCATCGTCGTGGAACTGCACGGCGTCAAAGCCCAGGCGTTTGTACGCGCGGAGTTTTTCCTCAAACGGCACGGTCGGGCGCACGCTTGGGCCAAACGGGTCTGCGCCTTCGTGGATGTTCCAGGGGCCAAACGAAAATCTATACCCGTACTTTTCCATAAGACACTCGCTTTCTGTGCTATAGACAAAACGCGGGCGCAAACAATCGCGCCCGTGCATGGAGGGTAATTTTCCGCGTCCGTTAACTGGCGCGTTTCCTGCCTGTAACTCTACGCCAAAGCGCGGCGATGCACAAACGCGCTTCGCCTGAAGTTGCCGGTCATTTCGGGGAACGAGAGCGAATGCACCACCGGGCACGCGGAGGATGCAGAGCAAGGCAAGAAGAAGAGACTTTTCCCCTCCGCGTTCTCCGCGACCTCTGCGGTAATATTTGCTGCGTACCGGTCTGAACGCTATACGCCCCCTAGCGCGCGGCGATCCAGTCCCGCGCGCGCTCGATCTGCCCGGCGACCTCCCCCGTGCCGCCGAGCGCGTTGCGCCGCGCTACGGCTGCGTCGAAATCGAACACTTCCGCCACGTCCTCAGCGAAGACGCTGGCTATCGCCCGGTAATCCTCGACCGCCAGCGCGGATAGTGGAACGCCCTTTTCCTCGGCCAGCCGCACCGCCTGCCCGGCCACTTCGTGCGCCTGCCGGAAGGGCATCCCCTTGCCGACCAGGTAATCGGCCAGGTCGGTGGCGAGCATGGCTTCATCCAGCGCGGCACGCATGTGGTCCGGTTGCAGCGTCAGCGTGCTGATCAGGCCGGTGAGCGGCGGGAGGAGCGCCATTAACGTGTCATAGGCGTCGAAAAGCGGTTCCTTGTCTTCCTGCAAGTCCTTGTTATAGCCGCTGGGTAGCCCCTTGAGCGTGGTCAGCATTCCCGCCAGGTGTCCGGCCAGCCGCCCCGCCTTGCCGCGAGCCAGTTCCAGCGGGTCGGGGTTGCGCTTTTGCGGCATCAGGCTGCTGCCGGTGCTGTAACGCTCGTCCAGCCGGACGAAGCCCATGCCCGGATTGGCGAAGATGATCAGGTCTTCGGCCAGGCGGCTGAGGTGCGTCCCGATCAGGGTGGCGGCGAACAGGAACTCCACAACGTGATCGCGGTCGGCGACGGCGTCGAGGCTGTTGGATGCGGGCGCGAGGAAGCCCAATTGCGCGGCGAGGCGCTGGCGGTCGATGGCGTAGGGCGTTCCGGCCAATGCCCCCGATCCGAGCGGGCACTTTTTGCGCCAGGAAGCGGTGAGGTGCTCCAGCCGTTCCACGTCCCGCGCCAGCGCCCAGAAGTGGCTCAGCAGCCAGTGGGCGGCGGTGATGGGCTGCGCCGGTTGGAAATGGGTGAAACCCGGCATCAGCACGTTGGTGTGCTGTTCAGCCTGGACCAACAAGACGGCCATCAGTCCGGCGACCTGCAGCATGATATCCGGCGCGGCATCCAGCAGCCACAACAGCACGTCCGTCGCCACCTGATCGTTACGGCTGCGGCCCGTGTGCAACTTGCCCGCCACCGGCCCGACGATCGCGGTCAGGCGGCGCTCAACGGCGGTGTGGATGTCCTCATCGCCCGGCGCGGCGGTGAACTGGCCGGACGCAAACTCGGCCCGCACGCGTTCTAACCCATCGACCAGCGCATCGCGTTCGGCTTGCGTGAGCACACCCGCCTTATGCAGGGCGTGCGCCCAGGCGACGCTGCCCGTGATGTCCACGTCATAGAGCCGCCAGTCGAAGCGCAGGCTGTCGTTGAGCTTGCGCACGGCGTCGTCGGTTGGCTGTGAAAATGCTCCGCCCCACAGGGTCATGGTTCGTGTCCTTTAAAGCGATCAGCTTTCAGCGATCAGCTTTCAGCCGTCAGCGATAGGCTTTCAGGGGTTGGAAGTTGGTGGCTGTTGGCTAGCGCGAGACTGACGGCGAGCAGGTTTTAACTGTCGGATGAATCCGGCCAACATACGCTTGACTTCAGTTACCTGCTGCTCAAGCGCGGTGTGTTTCTTTGAATCCAGGTAGTCCAGATCATGCGCCAACAATAAATGGTATTCCAACTCACTGGCTGATCCCATCGCAATGTGCAGGAATCGGCTCAGTTCGGCATCACCATCGCGCCCGCATCCTTCGGCAATGTTGGCGGGGATGGAACTGCTCGCCCGCCTGATCTGGCTGGTGAGGCCGTATCGTTCCTCAGTTGGAAATGCTGCTGTCACACGATATATATCCAGGGTAAGGGCATGCGCTTTATGCCACACCTGAAGCGTTCTAAAGTCTTTCACCTCATCTCCTCTTGGATGTCCCAACTGCCGGTAATTGAAGACGCGATCACGCTCTCTCTCCGCTGACCGCTGACCCGCTCTCCCCGCTAATCCCGCTTGAAGCGCGTGTAGTCCGGTTGGCGATAACGGCTCTGGCCCGTCCCCTCGACGTTGAGCATGGCCTCGACTTTCATCGGCAGGCCGATCATGTTGATGAAGCCCTTTGCGTCGGTCTGGTCGTAAATGTCCATGTGGCCGAACGACGCGTAATCCTCGCGGTAGAGGCTGTAGGAACTCTTGCGCCCGGTGACCATCGCGTTGCCTTTGTACAGCTTGAGGCGCACCGTGCCGGTGACCGTCTGCTGCGTGACCTGCACGAACGCGTCGAGCGCCTCGCGCAGCCGCGTGTACCACATGCCGTTATAGACCAGCTCAGCGTATTTGACGGCGACGAAATCCTTGTAGTGCATCGTCTGCTTGTCCAGGCACAGGCTTTCGAGCGCCTGGTGTGCGGTGCGCAGGATGGTGCCGCCGGGCGTTTCGTACACGCCCCGACTCTTCATCCCAACCAGCCGGTTTTCGACCATGTCCACGCGCCCAATGCCATTGACCGCGCCAAGCTCGTTCAAGCGGGTGAACAGCGGAACCGGAGCCATCGCTTCGCCATCGACTGCCACCGGAATGCCCTGCTCAAAGTCGATGGTGACCTCGGTCGGTTCATCGGGGGCGGCTTGCGGGCTGCGCGTGATCACATACATGGCTTCTTCTGGCTCGTTCCAGGGGTCTTCGAGCGGGCCGCCCTCGTGACTCATGTGGAACAGGTTGCGGTCGCGGCTGTAGATGCTCTTGAGCGACGAGGACACCGGAACGTTGTATTCGGCGGCGTATTCAAGCGCATCCTCGCGGCTGCGGATGTCCCACTCGCGCCAGGGAGCGATCACCTGGAGCTTGGGATTGAGCGCCATCGCCGTCAGTTCGAAGCGCACCTGGTCGTTGCCTTTGCCGGTACACCCGTGCGCGATGGCCTGTGCGCCTTCTGCCTCGGCGATCTCCACCAGGTGCTTGGCGATCAGCGGGCGGGCAAACGATGTGCCGAGCAGATACACGCGCTCATAAATCGCCCCGGCTTGCATGGTGGGGAAAACGAAGTCGGTCAGGAACTCTTCGCGTAGGTCGCGGATGATCAGCTTGCTTGCGCCGGTCTTCAGCGCCTTTTCTTCGAGACCTTCCAGTTCTTCTTCCTGGCCGAGATCGGCGGTGAAGCAGATCACGTCACAGTTGTAGTTGTGCCGCAGCCAGGTGACGATAATGGACGTATCGAGGCCACCACTATAGGCCAGAACAACTTTCTTAATCGGTTCCATGAGCTGGTCCTTTCTGTTGGCAGGCTCAGGCGTGGGGATGCGCCTAATCCTACCCCTGGCCCGGTAAAATAAACAGAGCAGTACTCCCATTGTACAAGTCTTTTTGTGCATGATCACCAAACATCTTGAACATGACCGGGCGGGGATGTGCCGCCGTTATGAGGCCGTCTGAAAAGGCGCTGGTGTCCGCAACGGCGCATGTGCCATTAGCGCCTGAATCATGAAGCTTGCGCTTCACCGGTGGAGGAATAGAATAAAGAGCACTGCAACCCCATTAGCTTAAGCACTCTGGAGACGGCCCCATGTCGACCTGGATGGTTGTTGAGGATGAGCCCGACCTCTACGATACGTTACTTGCCCTGTTCGGAATTTGGAGTATCGATGGCGTTGCCTTTACGAACGGCACTGACGCCATTAAATGGATTGAGTCAGTTGACGCGGGCAACACTGAAACGAATATTCCAGAGCTGGCAATTTTGGACATTCGTTTGCCTGGCGTAGAAGGTCCTGATATCGGGGCGCGGTTGCGAAAGAGTCCCCTCTTGAAAAATGTCGCCATCGTGTTGATTACGACATATCATCTTTCCCCCAAAGACGAAAAAGCGGTGATCGAGAAAGCGCAGGCCGACGACCTGGTCTATAAGCCGCTTCCGGCCCCCGCAAAATTCCGGCAAATTCTGCAAAAGGCGATCAACACGCGTCGTAGTAAGATCGCTGAAGCGGAGGCATTAGCCCAGCCGGACACACCCGAACAACCAGCACAGACAGAACCGCCAGCCCAGGAAGCCCAGGTAGAACCATCCGTGCCGCCTGCACCACCCGAACAACCTGCACAAGCAGAACCATCCGTACCGCCTGCATCACCCGAACAACCCGCACAAACAGAACTGTCCGAACAGCCTGAACCGCCAGCCCAACCGGACGCCGTGGTTCAACCCGATCCGCCTGCCAAGCCTGAACCGCCCGGTGAAGCCGATCAAACGTGAGCGCCCGCTTACCGGCGACGCCAGGGCGGGGATAATCCCGGCGCAATGGCTTCTGGCTCCCCATCCGCATCATCCTACCGGTCTCCGCGACCGGTTTTTCGTATCTGGCAACGCCCTCCAGCCTGTCCCGACCCTGTTTGACCGCTGAGTAGCCCCCGCCTCATCACGCCAAACGTACCCCCTCCTGACTTCCAGTCCAAGCGAAGCAGAAAAGTTCTCTCCACTAGACGGCTTTTGGTAAGCAAAGTGTTGCGTACCCCCCTGTACAGTGGAACCAGCAATGATAAATCGAAGGTCATATTTCTAGTTCATCAGGAGAAATTAAAGATGAAGAACAGTCTGTTTGCCTTCGCCAACTGGTTCGCCTGCGATCCCCGTCGTGTGGTCATGGTTGTGCTCGTCGTTCTGACCGTTCTGGCAATCACCCTGGCCGTGGTTCCCGGTGATGTGGCGCTGGCCGGAGAAATTACTTCTGGTAGTTGAGTTTAGTCACTAATTAACGCACGCACGCTTTATCAAAGCAATGAAAATCGAAAGTCATATTTCTAGCTCATCAGGAGAAATAAAAATGAAGAACAATCTGTTTTCCTTCGCTAACTGGTTCGCCTGCGACCCCCGTCGTGTGGTCATGGTTGTGCTCGTCGTTCTGACCGTTCTGGCAATCACCC
>CAZSXY010000022.1:37725-44615 GCA_964611395.1 uncultured Anaerolineaceae bacterium
TGGCCGTGGTTCCCGGTGATGTGGCGCTGGCCGGCGAAATTACTTCTGGAAGTTGAGTTTAGTCACTAACAACGCACCACGCACTCTATCAAAGGAGAAAGTGCAATGGCTATGATGGATCAGACCCCTATTACGGATGTAACGCCGTGGCCGACTGGCCGAGGCTTTGAAGGGGCAAGCGTCTGGTGGGATGATGTCATCCAGAAGGACGAGAAGCAGCGTCTTGATAACCTGATGGGGGTGGCTTTGCTGGACGAGGATATCTGCCACCGCCTGGTCAGCGAGCGCGACTCTTCACTATTGACGGCCTTTGGCTTGTCTACGGAAACCCAAATGTGGTTGCGCGACATTCAGGCCACAACGCTGGCCGAACTGGCACAGGCCATCGTGTCCAAGGCGCAACACGAGGCGTACGCGGGATTGTATTAAATCCCCCTAAACTCCCTAGGCCTTATTGATGGCGGCATCGAGGGCCTGGTCGTTCGACCGGGCCCGCCGACACATTTTTGCCCTTAGCAGCAAACGATGAACGGGAGGCCCTATGTACAACAAAGCGGTTATGGTGGTGGATGACGATGTAGATGTCGTCGAATACCTGGCGATTCTGTTGCGGTCCCAGGGGTTGGCGGTTTTGAAAGCGCATAACGCCGAGGGAGCGTTGCATCTTGTGAAATCGCTCAAGCCCGACTTGTTCCTGGTGGATGGGGGGATGTCAGGTCTCGACGGATTTGAACTGTGCCGGCGTCTCCGTTCCAACCAGCATACTGCCGACACGCCGGTGATTATCTTCTCTGCTCAGAATACGTCGCGTTCGCGCCGACAAGCCTTCGCATCAGGAGCGGATGCGTTCTTGTCTCAGGCCGATCTGCCTCATAAGTTGAATCACCAGGTGCGCACGCTTCTGAAGAACCACTTTCAGGAAGCGCATTCATAATCCCCGCCGGTGAGTCTTCGATAGCGGGCACGTAGGCAGCCACCCGCAGGGGTGGGCTACGTGTGTTTTGCAGTTCTCCCCATGCCTGCCTTTCTCTGCCTGTAGTCTCCTCGTTGATCCATTCCCTTTATGCCAACGACAGCCTTCTGGATGATGCGCACGCCCTGCCTGCATCGAACTGAATCAAAAAACCTGCAAGCACGTGACTGCGTTGCAGGTTGTGAGTGACTCCGATGGGCCGTGTTCTAGCCGGGCGTCATCATCTTGTACACTTTCAGCGCCAGGTGCAGGTTAAGCCGCACGTTCGAGTCGTCCATGTCCAGTTGCAGGATCTCCGTGATGCGCCCCAGACGATAAACAAGCGTGTTGCGGTGGATATTCAACCCATGAGCAGTACGCGCCATGTTGCCGTTGTTTTCGAAGTAGGCGTCGAGTGTCTGGATCAGATCGGTGTTGTGTTGCTCGTCGTAACGAATCAAGGGAACCAGCCACCGCTCGTAAAAACCGGACAGCATGGCCGGATCGTTCACCCCTGACAGCAGTTCATACAGGCTGACATCACCGAAAAACGCGACCTGCATATTGTTCCAGGCCCGCCTCGGTAGTGCCAGGGCGCGCTCGGCCTCGTGGAACGACTCGCGTAGCGCGGTCAGGCCGATGGCCGGACGCCCCACGCCCGCCGAAACATCGCCATCCGGCACGGCATCGCTCAGCAGGATGTGCAGGTGATTGATGAGTTGCTTCAGGCGTTGTGTCTGGTGGGGTTCGTCCAGGGGGAACAGCACGACGGCCCGGTCTGCAATTTGCCCGACCGGCGACTGAATCCGGCGCTGGTTGAGTTCGGCCTGAAGCAACTTGACCATGCGCTCTGTCGAAAAGGCGCTGCCGCCCCGCCGGTTCGGTGGAAGCCACTGGAAGACGGCAACCGCGTACCACATCTCAAGCTGGAAGTTCTCTCGCCTGGCTCGCACGGCAAGCAGCGTGTCGTCGGTAGCGGGACTGTTCAGCCAATCGGTGATCCAATCCCGCGTGTGGCGCTCCGCACGCACCCCAACATCGATCCGGTGGCGGCGTACCAGTTCGCGCACAAAGATGGGGACGCTGTGTTCAAGCGCCAACAGGTCAAAGTCATCCGGTGCCTGTCCGGCGGTCACCACCGACATCGACCCCACCAGCAGCCCTTCATGGATCAACGGGACGGTCAGACCGGCGGGGCTTTCAATGACCTGCCAGCCGTCTTCAGGGAAGGCACGGTTTTCCAGGTCAAAGCGGCGAATGAAATCAGGCCGCTCTAGCACCGCCAGATGAGCATCCCAATCATGCCCGCCTGATGCCGGCAGTCCCCGTCCGAGCACATGGCCCTTGTGGTCGTGGATGACGACCGGGCGTTCGAGCATGCGGGCCAGGGCAGTGAGCATGGTGGTCAGGCCGCGATAGCTTGCGGCGTGCCGCTGCAACGTTTTTTGCAATTCGCGAGCGCGGTGGGCCATTTGCGCGTTGCGGTCGAACAACAGGCGCTCGACCGCTCGTTCGACCTGGGGCAAAACGGCGCGATCGGGCAACGCCACCAGCGGGAAATTGTGATCGCGGGCCACCTGGTGGGTGCGCGGGCTGAGCGTGCCCTGAACGCACAACGCACTCGCTTCCGTCTTGGCCAGCCGCTCGATGATCGTTTCTAGCGAGGGCGCGTTGGGCGTGTTGGCCAGCGCCGTCGTCGATACGAGAAGCATTTCGCTGTGCTCGATGGCCGAGAACATCGGCGGGCGTGTCCGCAAATGGGACACGTGGCTGATCGGAGTCGCGGGGTAACCTGACACCAGGCGGCTGCCAATGGGTAGGGCCAGTCTCAGGACGGTTCTCAGGTCGGTTGCTGCTGATAGAACGTGCATGGCAGTTCTCCCCCTGTCGTTCAACGTACGCCGTGCCGCGCTCCGAAAATGCCCCACACACGAGCTTTCATCCGAACGCCCTAATATTGTAAGAAATTGCAACGGGGCGTGTCTTCGGGCATGTTTTATGAGGTTCATACGAACCCCATTGTGCAAGTTGCCCAAAACGACTTGTGGCGCTTGGGCAATCGGGCCCGATTTGTACACAGTGCCAGCGGTGGTGATCGCGGTCACGCCGCGTCCCATGCCGGGGTGATCGGCGTGTTTTTCTGGCAATTTGCCTGTCTAGAGTGGTGATTCCTGGGGAGTTTCTTGAAGCCTTGCGCCATCCGTGCCAGCGGCAGGGGCGCGTTGGGGGAACGCGGCATTTGAGCGCCCGTTGCCCGATCAGAGCGATCGAGCGGCGGCTTTGCAATCGGTTACCGTCGCGGAACCTCTAGTCGTGGGTTGGCGGGCTATCCACCAACCACCGTAGTCGGCAGCGGCTTGCCGTTCCAGACTTCGTCATAGTTTGGCCCCACCGCATCGACCGGCAGCCAGAATGTCTTGCCCGCCAGCATGGCAAGGTAAAACTCGCCGCTCTGGTCGATGCCAAAGACCCAAAGAGTCATCGGCGTTTCCAGTTCGATCGTGCCAACCGCCAGCGGATCCGGTGCGTAGTAGACCGGCGTCGTACGGAGTAGTGTGCCCACCACGGCGTGTTCGGGGATCGGGATCATGTCGGGACCAGGCCCGGACGCCGATACCGTATAGGTAATATCCAGGCGTGGAGCCGCCCCCGCTTCCTTGCTCTTGAAGTCGATACCATCGGAGTGAGCGCCGTTCTCGACCGGATACTTGAGCACAAAACTGTACACCCCCGGGCCGGAGAAATGACCAGCCGAGAGCGGGAAAGCGGCCAGCTCATCCGGCGCAATGTCCGCCGTCCGCACATACAGCAGCGCGCCGGGGCCGGGCTGGTTAGCCCAGTCGATGGTTCCTTCCGTCCAGGCGTTGCCGGTGGCGTGGACGTAAAGATCCTCGCGAGTGCCGTCGGTTGTGCCGGCATCGTACACCTGAAGGTACAGCGTGGCACTCTGGATGGAAGCCCCAGCCGGGAGGGTCGAAAGATCGAACTTCAGGTACACCCGCTCGATTCTGTCGGTGGGGTCATCCAACGGGAAAATCGCATCGACGCGAAGGAAATTGCTGTTGATGCCCAACCCCGTGCTGCTGCGCACGTAGGCATCATCAGCCGCGAAAAAACTCACCGTAGTCTGTGCCAGCCTGACCGGGGCAGCGCCGCCGTGCGTGTCTGCCGACGATAAACCCGGCGCGGTCAGCGCCAGCGCAACCACCAGAAGAACCCCTAGAAAACCCGCTTTTCGTAAATGCATCTGATCGTGCCCCCTTTGCTATAGATCAAATCTTGTCTATAAAGAATTATTGTGCAAGAATTGCGTTTAGCCAACTGCAACCTTTATAGGGTCAACTCGTATATACTATGGGAGGCACAACAGCCTCTCTTTTTAATGATCGCGATGATTGTGTACGTTCACACTCTTCACCCTTAACAGCATCTTTCAACCACCGTGAAGGGCGTGTCGTTGTATTGAGGTGAACCAGATGACACAAGCAACCAATGACCGTTACGTGGTACTCACGGAGGACTTGCGCAAAGACCTGAAAATGGGCGAGGTCGTCATTCACGCGGTGCGTGGCGTTTCGCTGGCCGTTTCTCCCGGCGAATTCCTGGGCATCATCGGCCCGTCGGGAAGCGGCAAATCCACCCTGCTTGGCTTGATCGGCGGGCTGGACACCCCAACCGGTGGCCGGGTGCATATTGACGGCGTGGACATTACCGATCTGAGCGAGCGTGCTCTCACGCGCGTGCGCAACGAGAAGATCGGGTTTGTCTTCCAGTTTTTCAACCTGATCCCCACCCTGTCCGCGCTGGAAAATGTGGCGCTGCCGATCCAGTTCGCCCGCCGGCGCAAGTTCAACCCGACCAGGCGCGCCAAAGAGCTATTAGCGCTGCTCGGCCTGGAAGACCGGATGGGGCATCGCCCGTCACAACTTTCCGGCGGGCAGCAACAGCGGGTGGCGCTGGCGCGCGCCCTGGCAAACGAGCCGCCGCTTTTGCTGTGCGACGAACCCACTGGCAACCTCGATACCGAATCGAGCGATGTGGTGATGAAGGCGCTGCGTGACGTGCAGGAAAAACTCGGCACGACCATCATTGTCGTCACGCATAACATGGATGTAGCCTCCCAATGCGACCGGGTGGTCGCGCTGATCGATGGCCGGATTGCCGAAGACCTGGATGCGCACTCCACCGCGCAGATGTCAGCGATCCGCATGCTAAAAGACAAGCGGGCGACCGGTGAATTGCAGCCAGTCGCCACCAGCGAACAGTCGCAGGGATAGCGCGATGGTTGAAAAACTCCGTTTCTACATCCGTCACTCGCTCAACGACCTGCGCGTGAACGGGCAGCGCACAGTGTTCGCGCTGCTTTGCATCGCGGCAGGAGTCGCGGCGATCGTCAGCCTGCAAACGCTGGGCGTGATGATCGAAGATTCGCTCACCGGTAGCTTGCAGGAAAGCAATCGCGGCGATATTCGCATCCACCCTTTACCCGACTCGGACGATCCGGATGCCTCCATTGAGCGCGGCAGAAGCGAAGGCGTCATTGCCGAGGGCGGATCCTTCAGCATGGACTACTTCAGCGTGCGGGGTGTTGGGACGATCCAGAACTGGTTTGCGAGCCACTATCCTGGTGCCGAAGTGACCTACCGCCAGTCGGTAACCAGCGCGAGCAGCGCCATATCGATCAGCGTGCCGGAGAAGGATACCGAGAAGCCCTTTGTGATGCCGTTCATCGTGGATGGGCAGGCATACCCGCTATACGGCGTGCGCGAAACCGAAGACGGCAAGCCGCTGGCAGACGTCTTGCAAGGCCCCAACGACATTGTGCTATCGCGTAACCTGGCCGACGATCTCGACGCCGCCGTCGGGGATACCGTCCGGCTGAGCGGGGCACGCGAAGATTTTGTCGTCCGCGGCATCATGCCCGCCGATGAAGAAAGCGGCTTCGAGAACATCTTTGGGGCGCTCTTTGGGTACTACTTCATCGACTTGAGCGCCGTCGATCTGTTTGACGGCATGACGAGCGGTGCCGACATCATCTATGTCAAGCTGCCCGATCCGGCCCGTGTGGACGAGGTCAACCGGCAGTTCGAGCAGCGCTTCCCGTACCTGAGCACGACCACGACGTCCGATCTCGAAGAAATGAACTCGGAGATTTCGGAAACCGTCAACCAGATGGTGATCATCATGGGGCTGGTGTCGCTGTTGATCGGTGGCATCGGCATCGTCAACACCATGCTGGTGATCGTCAGCAGGCGCACGACCGAGATCGCCGTCCTCAAAACTATCGGCCTGGAAGCCGAACAGGTGACGACGCTGTTTCTGGTTGAGGCTGTGTTGATGGGCATCTTCGGCAGCCTGATCGGCATTGTGCTGGGCTGGATCGCGGCCATCAGCATCAAGGGCGTGGCGGAGAACTTCCTCGCCCAATCGCTGACCTTCCGCATCACGCTCACGCCGCCTGTGGTCGGATTCATCATTGGCGTGCTTGTGACAACGATCTTTGGTTTCTTGCCAACGCTGGCCGCCGGGCAGGTGCGCCCCAACCTCGTGTTGCGCCCGTCGGATACTATCGTGCCGCGTGCCGGACGGTCGCGTTCGTTCGCGGCGCTCCTGTTCGTCATGCTGGCGATCAGCCTGGTTGTCCAACCCTGGATCAACGACCTGCTGGGGGCGCAAACGATTCGCACTGCGGGGATGGGTGTTGGAGGCTTCCTGGGCTTGCTGATGGGCTTGACCCTGATCGCGGGCGGCATCTTCTCCGGTTGGACGCGACGCAAACTGTGGCGGCGTATCCTCCGCTGGTTGCTGCTCGTGCCGGGACTGCCCATCCTGGGGACGTTGTTTGGCTACGCCGTGCCGGCATTGTTGATCCTGTTCAACACTTTCATCATGGCCGGCATCCTATATGTCATCCTGTGGGTGATCATCTGGCTGGTCG
>CAZSXY010000023.1:0-7693 GCA_964611395.1 uncultured Anaerolineaceae bacterium
TAAAACAAAAAGCCCCGGCTTCAACCGGGGGGATCATCGTCCAACCGAAGATCAGGGCCGGGGACGTTTCACCAGTTCCTCCCGCCCCTGGATCACATCCCGGCGAATCTGTTTCACGAGTTCTTCAACACCGTTGAACTTCATCTCCGGACGCAGGAACGCTACCACGTCGAATACCAAGTGTTCGCCGTAAATATCGCGGTCGAAATCAAGCAGGTGCGCTTCTACGGTCACCGTCTTGCCGTTGAATGTCGGGCGGTTGCCGATGTTGGCAACGGCCATGAACGTTTCGTCGCCCAGATGAACCCATCCGGCATAGACTCCCTTCTTGGGCAAAAACTGCTCCGCCCACACATCGATATTCGCCGTCGGGAAGCCAATCGTGCGGCCGCGCCCATCACCATATACAACTTCCCCCTCCAGGCGGAAAAGCCGCCCCAACCGGCGATTGGCCGTTGTCACATCACCGGCAGCCAATGACGCGCGAATGGTGCTGCTGCTGATGACTTCGCCATTGTTGTCGTTCGTCACGAGTTCGACTACCTCCAGCTTGAAACCCTTACGCTCCCCTTCGGCCCGCAGGAACGCAACGTCCCCTTCGCGTTTGTAGCCAAGGGCAAAATCCGCACCGACCCACAATTCAGATAGATTCAGGTGGCGAACCAACCGATCCACGAAGTCAGCCGCCCGAACTTGTCGCACATCATCATTAAACGGATGCGTGATCACCAGTTCCACGCCCAGTTCGCCCAGGAGTGTGGCCCGTCGCTCCGGAGACGTCAGGTAGTAGCGCCCCGACGCACGTCCCAACACCACGTCCGGATGCGGGTAGAAGGTCAGCACAGCAGGCACACAGGCGTTCTCGTGTGCGGTGGCGATCAACCGGCGAAGCAAGTGCTGATGCCCGCGATGGACGCCATCGAACATCCCCACTGCCACAATGGTTCTGCCCGGTGGATGGGCATCCTCCAACCGAACTACGTGCTGCATAGCGTCCTATACCTGCTCACTGTTGCACAATCCGTCCCATAAACCTTAACAGAAACCGGGGGCCAATCCCACCGCTCAGGGGGCAAAAACTTTGGCTGGTTTCCAACGGTTGCCCCGGCGTTCCAACACCGCCAGGAACGCCCCGTCATGCCCGTAGGCGCGGGCCTCGCTGGCCTCTGGCGGCACATCAGGTTCCACCGGCACAAACCGGCCATTGCGAACCGCCTCTGTGCCAGCAGCATCAAGGTATACCACCGGCAAAGCCTGAACCGCCAGGTCGGGCGGCAACACATAGCCCGACCAGGTTCCATCCTCCATCGCGGCCTCGAACGCGTTCCATGGCACGGCGCTTTCTGCGGTGAAGGCCCCGCTCGCCGTCCGTTCAAGTGCGCTCAGGTGCGCGCCCACACCGAGCGCCTGTCCGAGATCGTGCGCGAGGCTGCGGATATACGTCCCCGGCGAGCACGAAACGATCAGCGTCCCGATAGGGGGTTCCCACGCGACCAGGTCGAGGCAGGTGATCGTCACCATCCGGGCGGGGCGCTCCACCACCTCGCCAGACCGCGCCAGTTCATAGAGCTTGCGCCCCCCCTGCTTGATGGCGCTGAACATCGGGGGAATCTGCTCAATCGTACCGCGAAAGCGATCCAGGGCGGCCTCTACTTCCTCACGCCGCACCGTGCGTGGATTCTGGGCCACGACTGCGCCCTCCGCATCGTAGGTCGTGGTTTCCACCCCGAAGGTCACCTGCGCCACATAAGTCTTGGGCGACCGCATCACGTACTCGCTCAGGCGGGTAGCTGGCCCCAGACAAAGCACGAGCACACCGGTCGCCATCGGATCAAGCGTGCCCGCGTGCCCGACTTTCTTCACCCGTGTGCCGCGCCGAACCCATGCCACGAGATCGTGGCTCGTTGGGCCAGATGGCTTGTAAATGTTGAGCAGGCCGAAAACCCGTTGTTTTGCCTCCGGCATCAGCGCTTACTCACCCCGTTCATGCCACCACCGGCGAACCCTGGTGGACGGCCTGCTTGAGCATCGCCACGACACGCGGAACCAGTGTTTCGAGCGTTTCGCCGTGCACGGTCGCGCCCGATGCAAGCCTGTGCCCACCTCCTCCAAGCGCAACGGCTACCGCCGACGTGTCAAAGCCGGGGACTGCGCGAAAGCCAATTTCAATGGCATCCCCGTTTTTCTCGCGGAATACCACCGAAATATATGCTTCCTCGACCTGGACAAGCGTGCTCACCAGTCCGGCGTCGTCGTACCCCTCGTAACCCGCCTGCGCGTACATCTCCTGCGTAATCGTCGCCCAGATGATATGATCTTCCAGCCGGACCGTCGGCATGACAAACCCCCACAACCGCAACCCGGCATACGATCTGCGGTTGACGGTGCGCTGCACAATGTCGGTCAGCGAAGCGCCGTGCGCCATGAGCCTTTGCGCCTTGCCGAGCGTTTCGCTGGTCACGTTGTCGGTTCGGAAGCACAACGTATCCGTGACGATACCCGTCAGCAGGCAAAACGCCGTCGTCTCGTCTAGCGTGACCTCCAACCGGTCGAGCCAGTCGAGCACGCCTTCGGCGGCTGCCACCGTTTGAATATCCACCAGGTTGACATCGCCAAACAACGTATTGGTGTGGTGATGGTCGAGATTGATCAACGGCGCGCCACTGCGCCGCGCAACCTGCCCCACCTCGCCCATACGGGATTCATCACCGCAGTCAACGGCGATCACAAGATCGGTTCGGATGCCGTTGAGCGACGCATGAACGCGCTCACTACCGGGCACAAAAGCCAGGTCCGGCGGCACACCACCATCAACCGCCGTCTCGACTTCCTTACCCATCGCCCGCAGCGCACTTGCCAGCCCCAACAATGCCCCAATCGCATCGCCGTCCGGGCTGATGTGCGTCACCACTAGCACACGTCGTGCGCGGTTGAGCAACTCGGCAGCTTTATTCCAATCCATCGTCATCAGGCTCGCGGTCCTCCTCGTCGTCAGGTGTAATGTCCAGTGACTTCAGAAGCTGATCGATGCGCTCGCCGCGCTCGATAGCAACATCCCAATGAAAATGAAGGGTCGGTGTCTTGCGGAACCGGGTGCGCGCCGCCAGTTCGCGCCGCAAGAAACCACTGGCCCGCTGCAACCCGGCCATCACCTCATCGCGACCTTCCAGCGCATGAACATAAATATCAGCGTATTCAATCTCGCGATCCACCTTCACGGCAGTAACCGTCACGCCTTCAAGCGCCGGGTCCGTCGCCTCAAACATCAGCAGATTGCTTACTACTTCCTGAATCAGGCGAGCCGCTCGCTCTTGTTTGATCGTCATCGTTCCATCCCCGTACCAGTCTCAACCTCCGGCTGTCACTTACACCGACCGGAGAACATCGAACGCTTCGACCAGGGCCTCGCGTGCTGTGCGCCGGGGGAACCATCCCTCGGCACGCAGGCGATCCGTGCACACTCGCCCACCATCAACCAGCGAACGCGACCACAAAGGCGGTGTAGGCCACCCTTGCCAGCGCCAGCCCCACCAGGCCCGCCACGTCACCCACGCACGCGGAACGCATGGCCGGTTTCGCCCCAACAACGTCGCCACATCCTGAAACGTCACGCCATCGGGAGCAGCTACATTGTAAATTCCCGGCACATCATGCCACAACACGTGCTCGATAGCGGCGAGCGCATCGTCTTCATGGACGAGTGGCAAGACGCGCTCCTCATACCCGCATACCTGCGCCGGCAGTCGCAAGAAGTGCCGCACCGGTTCTGTGTTGCGAGCGCCAGCAATCCACCCGATGCGCAAGCGGGTCAACACCCCAGTATACTCACTCGCCGCGATTACATCGAGAAAATCAGACAGGTGCGCCCGCGCCCGCGCATAGGCGCTGGCGACATACCCCCGCACCGCCGCATCCTCGCGCACGCAGCCTTCCGCCCCGTATGAACCGTACAGCGCGGCGCTGTTTGCCACAATCATGCGCGGCACACGCCGCTCCACACAGGCGCGGATCACCGCGCGGCTTGCGGCCAGCATCCGCGCGTCGGCGTTGCGATCCGCGCGCGGCTGGGGCCACCTCACCGGCAGCAACAACACCACGGCGTCAACCCGGCCAAGCTGGGGCTGCCAGTCGGGTTGAGCAAACCCCGCACGGACAAACCGCATCCCAGGCACAGGGGGATAGCATGGCCGTTCATCAAGCCCAGTCACTTCAACTGCTGGCGAGCCTGCCAACAGCCTTTCGGCCAGCAATCGTCCCGTGTTACCGGACACACCGGCAATGAATACGTGCATCAGTCCGCACCCACCGCATGAGAAGTTGTAGTCCCCAATGTGCAAAAGGAACGGGCCAGGAGATCGTCTCCTCCCTCCTGGCCCGGATACGGCAATCGTCGCGACCCAAAACAGGTCGCTTAATTCACGCGCTCGCGCACGTAGAATTCGATCCGGTCCCCTTCCTTAAAATCATGGAACCCGTCGAGGCCGATGCCACACTCGAAGCCAGTTCGTACCTCGCGCACATCGTCTTCAAAGCGCTTCAGGCTGGCAATCGAAACATTCTCGGCTAAAACCTTGCCACCGCGCACCACCCGCGCCTTCGCGTTACGGCGGGCGATGCCATCCAGCACGTAGCAACCGGCAATGTTGCCGATCCTTGGCACGCGGATGACCATCCGGACTTCCGCCACGCCGATCAGCTTGTCTTCAAACTCCGGTTCAAGCAAACCGGTTAACGCCAGTTCGACGCTCTCAATCAGCTTGTAGATGATGTTGTAGGTGCGAATGTCCACGCCCAGCGATTCGGCAACGCGGGCCGCAGCGGGATCGGGTTTCACGTTAAACCCAATGATGATCGCGCCGGACGCACTCGCCAGGTTCACATCGTTCTCGGTAATTTCTCCCACGTCGGCATGCAGTACGCGGACTTTGAAGTCCTGTACGTCGAGGTTCTCGACCGAGTTCACCACCGGTTCAAGCGATCCATCCACATCGACCTTGATGATCAGGAGCAGCTCTTTCGCCTCGCCAGCCTGGAAACGGGTGAACATGTCTTCCAGGGTGACGCCAATGACTCTTTGGGCGGTCGCTTCCTGGTGTTCCAGGCGGCGCTCTTCAACAATCGAGCGAGCGATCTTGATGTTCTTCACCACCTCGAACATATCACCGGCATGCGGCGGCTGATCCAGCCCCATGACCGACACGGGGCGCGATGGACCGGCTTCCTTGACGACCTTGCCGTTCTCGTCAAACATGCGCTTGATGCGCCCGTGCGACGTGCCTGCAACCACCACGTCACCAACGCGGAGCGTCCCGTTTTGCACCAACAGCGTCGCGATACTCCCGCGCCCGCTTTCCATCCGGCCTTCGAGCACAGTACCGGCGGCTTTGGCGTCGGGATTGGCGAGAATCTCGATGTCGTCGGCGACAAGCGAGATCGCTTCGAGCAAGTCCTCGATGCCCTCTTCCGTCTTGGCGCTCACGGGCACCACCAGCGTATCACCGCCCCACTCATCGGAGCGCAAGTCAAGCTCCTCGGCAAGCTGTTGCTTGACCCGGTCCGGGCTGGCGTTCGGCTTGTCGATCTTGTTCAGCGCGACGATGACCGGCACATTCGCCGCCCGCACATGCGCGAGCGCTTCCCGCGTCGTTGGCATGACACCATCGTCAGCAGCCACCACGAGCACCGCAATATCCGCGCCTTGCGCCCCGCGCGACCGCATCGCCGTGAATGCCTCGTGGCCCGGCGTATCGAGGAATGTAATCAACCGCTCGTTGTGCTTGATCTGGTACGCACCAATATGCTGTGTGATGCCTCCCGCTTCACCGCCCTGGACATTCGTCCTGCGAATCACGTCCAGCAGCGAGGTCTTGCCATGATCGACGTGTCCCAACACCGTCACAACCGGCGGGCGCGGCTTGAGCGTCTCTGGGGCCTGATCTTCATAGAGGCGACGCCATTCCTGCGTGACCGCGTGGTCTGGCGGCGCTTCCGTCTCGTCGGCCATAGTCGAGCGCACTTCAAATCCCAGCCCGTCAGCGACGATGGCAGCCGTATCGAAATCGATCTGCTGGTTGATCGTCGCCATGATCCCATTGTTGATGAGTTCCTTCATCACTTCAATCGGGCTGGCACCCATCAGATCGGCAAGCTCACGAACGGAAAGAAATTCCGGGATTTCGAGTATCTGTTTTTCTTGTGGCATAGATGTAGCGGACAGCCTGTTGCTGCGTGGCAACAGCGTTCCCCGCTAACCTCCTTTCGTTGTTTGACAAACTACATGCCCAAAAGACCGCGTGCCGGGACATTCCACACTCGCCCCCGCCGGGTCAAAGCGGGTGGCGTCTATTCTGACGCCTGCTCCAATCCGCGCGAGGGATGCGCTGCCCGGAGCCGTTCGCGATCCGATTCATCTAAAGTTGTTCGCAGCGCGCGCGCCAACACTTCAGTGTTCAGAGCACGATCCCAGCAGTCAGGATTATCACACAGATATGCGCCACGCCCGTTACGCTTGCCGGACGGATCGACGTGCACGCCGTCATCCGGAGTGCGGACCAGGCGCGTGAGCACGCGCTTGTCCGTCGTCGTGCGACATACCACACAGGTGCGCAGGGGGACTCGGCGCTGTCGTTTCTGCTTCGATCCAGCCTTGCCCATTGTCACCATGTCCTGCCCCAGCATGAAGCAACCGGCACCGGCAAACCCACCCGGTGCCAGTCTTGCGTTAATCCAGGAACTCTTCCCACTCTTCGCGCTTGCGGCTACCCTTGCGCCGCCGACGTGCGACCACTTCACCTCGCTCCTCGTCAAAGATCAGTTCGCGACGCTTGCGCTTTGCCTTCTTGCGAGGGGGTGGGGAGGTTCCATCCTCGTCTGCAGCCAGGAACAACGGTTCCTCGTCCGACGCTTCGAACACCGGGCGACGCCCCTTCTTGCGCCGGCGTTCGCGCTCTTCTTCCGTCTCCACCACTGGCATAGGCAGTTCCGGCTCAACAAAGGCGGGAAGCACCTCTTCTTCGTCCTTGGCAGCTTCGTCGTCCGCCGGAGCCGCTGCCTCGACATCCACAGCCTCTTCTGGTTCGGGTCCGATCGCGGCTTCCACCGGTTCGGACGCTTCTTCAGCGACGGGTTCGGGTTCGGCCTCCGCTTCGGGTTCCGGTTCATCGCCCCGCAGAATGACCAGGTCATCCAACGCATAGCGAATGGCCTCCATCGCATCCTCACCTGCCCCACCCTGCTGAAGCAGTTTTTCCAGATTCGCGGTATCCGCCAGCACCCGGATCATCAGGTCACCAACGTTTTCGATACGCGACAGGGCGCGATTGATGTCGTCGTCGAGTTCCAGTTCTCGAATATTCATACGAAAGGCGCGATCAGGCACCAGGTAGCGTATGGCGTCCATCGCTGCGCGACGCTCGGCGCGAGCAGCCTCACGCTCATCGCGCAACCGGCGCTCGGCCTGCTTGACAAATTCGGTCAGTGTCTTGAATTCCTCAGGCTGAACGGGCCGGTTCGCCGCCTTCTTCTCCATAATGCGTTCGATTTCGGCGATCAGTTCGGGCATTTCGCGGGTCAACTCGTCCAACGGCGGCTCATTGAGCCTGGCAACCGCGTCTTCTGCCGATTCCGACACACTCTTAATGTCGATGCGCCAGCCGGTCAGCTTGGCCGCCAGACGCGCATTCTGCCCCTCGCG
>CAZSXY010000023.1:7793-42559 GCA_964611395.1 uncultured Anaerolineaceae bacterium
TGTCGATGCGCCAGCCGGTCAGCTTGGCCGCCAGACGCGCATTCTGCCCCTCGCGCCCAATGGCGAGTGAAAGCTGGTCATCGGGCACAATCACCGTCGCGGTGCGCCCCGTGTCGAGGTCTTCTTCCAGGATCATGTCACTCACGCGAGCAGGACTGAGCGCCTTGGCGATGAACACCGCTGGCTCAGGATTCCACTCAATGACGTCGATCTTCTCGTCGTTCAGTTCTTTGACGATATTCTGAATACGGATGCCGCGCATGCCGACGCACGCCCCAACCGGGTCCACGCCTTCTTGCAATGCGGCGACCGCCACCTTCGACCGGTGTCCGGCTTCGCGTGCAATATTTTTGATCTCCACCTGGCCGTTGTAAATTTCGGGCACTTCGTACTCGAACAAACGGCGCAGCATGTTCTTGTGAGCGCGGCTCAGAATGATCTGCGGGCCGCGACTGTTGCGTCGTACCTCGGCAACATACGCGCGAATTTTATCGTGGGGGCGATAACGCTCTCCGGGGATCTGGTGCTGGCGCGGCATAACCGCTTCCGCACGCCCCAGGCTGATCGTCAGCGTCCCGTGACTGACGCTCTGCACCGTGCCGGTGACGAGATCGCCTTCACGCTCAACAAATTCCTCGTACAGTGCTTCACGTTCGGCCTCGCGGATGCGTTGCAAGATAACCTGCTTGGCTGTCTGCGCGGCGATGCGGCCAAAACTGACGCTCGTCTCAACCGGCACCATGATCGTGTCGCCAATCTGCGCATCCGGCACATGCTTTCGCGCCTCGTCGAGCGCGACCTCGGTCTGATCGGTTTGAACCGAATCGACGACCTCTTTTTCCAGGTAAATGTGCGCCTGTCCGGTCGGATCGATCCGAGCCTCGACACGCTGGTTGTTGCCGATGTTGGCATCGCGCTTATAGGCGGAAACCAACGCCTGCGACAGGGCGTCCATCACTACCTCACGCGACAGCGAGCGCAATTCGACTATTTCGTTAAACGCCAGGGTGAAATCGCTTTTCATGGTTCTGCTTAGTTCTGCCCTACAGGGACACTCGTATCAACAGGACACCGAGACAGGCACCCATATACAACGAAAAGTGGGGGAGGCCCACTTTCCACAGTGCGTGTTCGTCTCAGTGTCCACAGTATAACACAGGGGAAAACGCTTGGCAAGGGTCACATACCTGTTACCAGCTTCGTTACTCCCTCTTTTTGGGGGACACGCATGGCGGTAACAGAGCGCGTGGGAGGATACCGTTAGCCGCCAGGCCGCTCCCGGAGCCACGCCGGCACATCAGCCAGCGGCACAACCAGGCGGTCGCGGCTGTCACGGTGCTTCGCTTCGACTCCGCCCGCCGCCAGCGATTTTGCGCTAACAGCAAGCCGCACCGGCACACCGATCAGGTCGGCGTCGGCGAACTTCACCCCTGCCGATTCGGGCCTGTCGTCGAACAAAACCGCGAATCCGGCATTTTCCAACGCAGTGACCACCTGCGCCGCCACCTCGACCGGGCGCGAATCGCGTCCCAGGGTGAGCACATGCACATCAAACGGGGCGACGCTGGCAGGCCAGATGATTCCCCAGTCGTCATGGTACGCTTCAATGATCGCCGCCATCAATCGCTCCATCTCGATCCGGTAAGCGCCGCTGGTCGCCGGACGTTCGGCCCCATTTTCGTCCGAAAAAGTCACGCTGGTGGCACTGCTGGTGAATGATCCAACCCCCACGCAACGCCCCAGTTCGACGACCGGCTCAATGCGCAGGGTTCCAGCGCCGCAGCGCCCGCACGCCGCGCCATCGAATACTTCCGCAATAGTGGTAATCACTGCCGGTTCGAAATCGCGCGGGACATTAACCCCCGTCAGGTGATAGCCCGGCTCGTTAGCCCCGACCACGAAGTTCGCGCCATGGCGCACAGATTGGTCGGCCACCACCAGCACGTTTGATGCAAGTTCGATCGGGCTGGCGTACCCCGGCACAGCGCCCGCGGCTTCGATCTCCGCATCAGATGCCGGGCGCAGCCGCCCTCCGTCGAGCGCTGCTACCAGTCGGGTTTCGCTGACCTCCAGATCGCCGCGAACGACGGCGAAAACAAACCTGTCCGGCTCACCCGGCTTTTCGCGGACAAAAAACACCGCTTTCAGCGTTTGCGAAGCAGGCACACCGAGGTAATCGGCGACTTCCTGGATGGTCTTGCAACCCGGCGTCGCCACCTTCGTCACCGGCTCCAGATCAATCGCCGGTGTCTCTGGTAACCTGAAAGTCACGGCACCGGCAAGCGCCGCATAACCACAGGCCTCACAACGCGCGACCGCGTCCGGCCCCGCCTCGTGCTTCACCACAAACGCGCGGCCTGCTTTGCCACCATTGGACTCGACGGCCTCGACCGCCACGCCTGCGTGCGCGAAGATTCGCTCCATCGCGGCCATCATGCGCTCCCAGAAACGATCCAGGCCAGCGTCATCAGCGTGGAACGAGACAGCATCCGCCGCCGTAAAACTCCGCAACTGAAATAGCCCGCCTCGCGCCCGCGCATCGTCCCTGAAACCGGTCTGGAACTGGAACACCATCTGTGGCAGGCGCTTGTAACTGTCGATCTCGTGTGCAGCCAGCATGGCGATGACCTCAGCAGGTGTAGCACCAGGCATTGCGCCGCGCCCCGTCCCAGGTGGCAACACCGGCGCGCGCATTTCCTGCCCGCCGAGCGCCCCCCACTCCTCGCGCACAATAGTTTCGAGCCGGCGCATCACGCGCCAGCCCAGGGGCATCAGCGCGACCAACCCTGGCGCAACCGGGCGCACAAACCCACCCCGCACCGCGAGCTTGTGGCTGGTGAGTTCGGCTTCTGCCGGTGCTTCGCGCAGCGTGCGGGTGAACAGGTCAGACAGGCGCATGCTCATGGCTCCGGCTACTCCTCTGTCACCTCGACCGGCATCACGACGCGGAAGCCCACGTCGTCATATCCCTGGGCGGGATCACGCGCCTCGCGGTATGTGGCGATGGCATAGTCTGCCGCACGCCGCCACGAGCCGCCACGCACGACCCGTTCGTCACCGGCAGGCGGCCCCGGCGGATCCAGCACCCCCTCGTCAAGTTCTGCAAGCGGGTCGTCATCGAACCAGTCAGCAGTCCATTCCCAAACGCTGCCCGACAGGTCTTGTGCGCCGACCCACGACGCCCCCGCCGCCCGGCTATCCGGGCCAACGGGCAATAAACCGCCGCAGCCGTCGGTGTTCGCAAGCGCGCAGGTAGCATCCCTCTCGCCCCAGGGATACACCCATCCTTCGGGGCCACGCGCAGCATATTCCCACTGCACCTCGGTAGGCAGCGCCCCGCCGACCCACCGGGCAAACGCCGCTGCCTGCTCCCACGAAATACCTGTGGCGGGCAGATCGGCGTAGTCTGGGTCTTCGAAGTCTTCGAACGCCACCGGTGGTTTGCAGGCTCCGACATTGACGCACACTGCATAATGGCTGTTCGTGATCTCCAGGCGGCTCATCCAAAACGGGCTAACACACACGCTCAGGCCGGTAGAACGCGCCTCATAGCACCCTGCCGGAACATACACCATGTCCACGCCGTTGATCGTTTCCAGGCGCGGCGACCATGCATCATTCCGCGTCCCTGCGGGGAACGATTCCGCGCCGTCAGCTTCCATCACTTCCCCGCTTTCTTCGGCGGATTCACCGGAATCCACGCCAGAATCAGGCGCGATCTGGTCGGACGGCACGACAACATCGCCTGATCCTACAGGCGGCACACTGCCGGATATATCCGACGGCGGGAAGACATAGATTTGCGCCTGCTCCGCATCCACCACATATAGCCGCCCGCTGGCATCAAACGCCAACCCCGCCGGTGATCGCAACCCGATTGTGCCCGTTTCCAGGTTGTCCGGCTGGTTGAAGGAGAATACCGGCTGCCCGGCCAGGTTATAGGCCACAACCCGGTGGCGGTCATCCATATCCCCGACATAGATCAACGTGCCGTCAGGGCTGACCGCAAGATAAGGCCGGTTGTATGACTGCCTGTTGCGGAACCACATATTCACATTGAACGTGCGCAGCGGCGCACCTTGCGAATCGAATATTTGTACGCGCTTGTTCCACGCTTCCGCCACAACCAGGTCGCCGGACGCCGGATTGAACGCCAACCCGACCGGCTCATCAAGCTGGCCGAGCGCCGTGCCGCCATTGCCGATATCCTGCACCCAATCCCCTTCAGGTGTATACACGCGGATGCGCTTGCCGCCCGTGTCGGCCACATAGACCAGACCGGTCGGGCCAACGGCAATATCACGCGGCCCCCACATCGCGTCGGGCGACGGATCGTCGCCGGGCACGCCCATATGTCCCCAGGCTCGCAGGAACTCACCGTCGCGGGTGAAAACGGCCACGCGGTTGTTCCACGTGTCGGCCACGTAGATCACACCGTCCCCAACGGCGACTCCCCAGGGCTGCAACAACCCGCCAAGCGCCGGGTCGCCAGACGGATCGCCGATGCTGCGCACCAGTTCGCCATCGGCGTTCAGAACGGCAATGCGGTTGCGGTCGGTATCGGCCACGTAAATCAGGCCCTCGTCATCGATGGCGATCCCGCGCGGGCCAGCCATCCCGGCCAGGCCACCAATGATCCGCTCGGCAGCAATATCGCGATACACCTGATCTTCAGGGTACTCTGGCTCGCGGATGTTCACCGTGCTGCTGCCGATCCCCGCGTCCCACACCTGCGCCGCGATCTGCTTGTCGACAAAGAAATACATCCGGTCAGAAACGGGCCACTTGCTCACCTCGAAGCGGTCATCGCTGGCGCACTCGTTGATCACGGCCTGC
The DNA here is from genome assembly GCA_964611395.1 of uncultured Anaerolineaceae bacterium. Classification (GTDB taxonomy): domain Bacteria; phylum Chloroflexota; class Anaerolineae; order Aggregatilineales; family Aggregatilineaceae; genus CAZSXY01. The sequence continues at coordinate 12,630 of CAZSXY010000023.1, forward strand.
TCGCACGTCTGGCGGAATGCCTTCTTCTCGGCATCGGTCGTGCCCCAGTTGGCTTCTTCATCACACCGGAACTGCTTGGCGTCGATACACATCGCCTGCCCGTACGTGCTATAGTCGCGATCCCACCAGATATCCCACAGGCCCTCGCGGTAGTAGGGCGCAGCAATATTGGATTCACCCGTCCCGAAGACTTTGGCGACGCGGTCATAATTCAGGTGGAAATACTCCTGCATCGGCCACCACAGCCGGATGTAGCTGAACTCATAGTAGCGGTCGCCCAGGATGGTGCGCACGTCACCGACTTTCTTGTTCCCCACGACCACGATCCGTGCGCCTTCCAACGTTGCCGCATCCACGCTACCGGCTTCGCCACGCAGGAAGCCATAGTTGGGATAATCGCGGAAGTACCACGTGTACGGCCACGACGACTCGTCATCGAACACGATTCGCATATTCGAGCCTTCATTGGTGAGCGCTGCGATGCGATCCACCTCGGCCATCACCGTCTTGATCGCCGGGCCTGCGTGGGCATAGACCAGGTACTCGGTGGCATAATCATGGTTGATATAGCTTGCCAGAACGGCCACACGCGCGGTCAGTATCATCAGCACAAGTGCGCCAGACAGCACCGCCATGCGCCCCAACTGGCCCAGCCCCAGCCGTCCCCCCACCCGCTTGATCGCATAAAGCGACGCCAGCAAGATCAAGAACGCCGCCAGCCAGTTCCCGCTTGCGAGCAAGTTTTCGATGTCACGGCCCCTAAAGGGCGCATTGGCTCCCCAAAGCCCGACGACAACTCTGCCAAACATCAAAACCGCCAGCGGCATCAACACCAGCAGCACCAACCACCCGCTGTTTTGCAGGTCGCGCCAGCGCACCCTCTCGACCACGCGCCCCAGCCACCAGCCGGTGACCAGGATCAGCGGAACGGTCAGGTGCGTGGTCAACCAGGGCATTTTTTCGCCCGCAACCGTCAGCCCCAGCAACATCGCCACAGCCCACCACCCAACCAGCGCCATAAATGGCAACTCGCCCACCCATTCAGGGTCGGTGGCGCGGCGGGCCATCTCTTCCGCCCGGTCGAACGGGCGCACCAGGCGGTGTCGCACCCGCGCATCTTCCCGGTATTCGTCCATTTCCTCCGGCTGCATGGCTTCAGACACGGCGTTCGCTGCGGTGCGATTTTCAGCCGAGATTGCCGTCGCCTCGCCGGGCGCACCCGCGACCGCTTCAGGCAAACTCCCATCGGGATCGGGCGCTTCTGCCGCGTGACTCTCCAGCGAACGGTCGCGCCGCCACCGCCAAAGCGACAGCACCCCCGATCCACCGGCAAACATGGCCCCAAGCAACGGCAAAAACTCGTACACCGGCAATTGCGTGAGGACGTAGTAATACTGCGGCTGGCTACCACGCCGGACGCCCTGTTGTTCCAGCCAATAGCCCAGCGAACCGATCATGCCCGTGACCAGGCCGTACTGGTTGCTGAACACCGTCGTGAAGAAGAAGGCGAACACGCCGAGGAAAACCAACGCTGCCGGAAGCCACCGCCGCCAGTTCCACGACACGCCCACGGCCACAGCCACTATGAGAAACGGCAGCACCGCCGGCAACGTGGCCACCAGCGTATCGTGCCCCTCGACCGTGTTGGGGTTGTAATCCTCAAGGTTATAACCCGCCCAATAAAGCGGAAAGGCCGCCAGCCAGGGCATGATCAGCGTACCGATAACGACAAGAACGTCGAATATCGGCTGGCGATTGAGAAAATCCCACCAGTCGGTCATGTACCGGGTCGCCAGCACAGCCAGCGTGATCAGCGCTCCGAGTATCCACGCGGCCACAATCGGCATGTTATCATACTGCTCGCCATCAACCGTTGTTGTTGCCGTGGGATCGGCGGCAAAGGGTTGCGCCGATGTCTCGCTAACAAAGCTGCGGCGCTCAAACATCACCAGCACGCTGGTGGTAATGAACGCGATCAGAATGATGATCAGGATATCGCGCCAGGGCAACGACATCGTACGGGGGAAAACAAACACCGCGCTCAAGAACAACGCCAGCACCAGTAACAACACTGGAACCCCAACCCACGTCAGCAGCCGCACGAACATCGCCCCGTCGAAGTCCGGCGCACTGGCATATTCCTTCGTGTCGTTTTGCCCGTAGAGCGTGTCATACTCGCTGCGCACGGTCGTTTGCGTCCATATCTGGTCGAGCTTGATCACATCGATCACACAGACGATCAGGATCGTCACGATGACCCCGATCACCAGTCCGGCGGTGATCACATACAGCGCCGACCGCCCATCCGATAGCCAGCGCATGATCGCCGTAGCCGCACCACCCCCCCGCGAACGCCCCCGCCATTGCCGGATCACACCAGACATGGCTAGGGGAACGTACGCGATCAGGAATAGCCCCCCGCGCATAAGGTTGGCGGATGGCGTCCACAGCACAGGCGTCAGCGCAAAGTGGATGAAAGTGCCCAGGGGGTAAGCAAACGCCGCCGCCAGCGCCAGCAACACGCCGTGCCCAACCGCCGTTTCCCAGTGACCCGCAACTAATGTGGCCGTGCGCTCTCCAGTTTGGCGGATGCCAACATCCTGCAACACGCGCATCAACCAGAACAGCACCATAAAACTACCGAAAATGGCCAGGTAAATGAACGATACTTCTTTGGACGACAGCATGCCGATCAAAGCCCCACCCAACACCACGAGCCACACCGGGCGGCGCGGTTGTTCGCCGGCGAGATATTGCATGATGGCATAAAGCGTCACCAGCGCAAAGAAAATCGTCGGGATGTCGTGGCGAATATAGCGGCTGTAGTACAGCAGTTGCGGCGAAACCAGCAGCAGCACCGCCGTGACCAGTGCCCCAGCGCGGCCCAGCCAGCGCCGGAACAAAACGGGGAACATCACCACGCCCACGCCCAGCAGCGCCGGGTAAATGCGCGCCGTGAAGTCGCTATCGCCAAACAGGAAGTAGGACAGCGCCGTCATGTGGAACAACAGCGGCCCATGCATCAAGGGCGTGTGATTGAACTCGCCAAACTCAAATAGACGCCACGAATAGTAGGTGTGCAGGCTCTCATCGTGGCTCATGACCCGCGCCCCCAGATCATAGAAGCGCGTGACCAACGCCGCGATCAGGATGACGGCATAAATCACAGCCTCCCAGTTCACCGCATAGGCGCGGGTCAATACCTGGGTTATGGCGTTCTCATGTGTATCTGGCGCAGAATAAACTTGTTCGCGTGTTGCCATCCGGTTAACTTCCCATGATTTGACACATCAGGCGCAGGACTATGTTTACGCACGACGTTGCAACATCGCCGTTTCAAAGCCCCCGGCACGCCCCTCAACCTGCTAATAACGACCGCTCGCCGGTCACAATCGGTTCCCAACACTCCACAATGCAGCATGCCCCCGGCCTATGCCGCCACGAGGCTACGTGACGCGCACCATCAGGGCCGCCGCCCGTTCTCAGTGCCAGACAGCGCCGCGCGCTTCCGGTGAAACGGTCACCACCGGCATCGGGACAGGGCTTGCACCAACCTGCAAGGCCATCGCCACCGTTGCCTGTGGCAACAGGAGACCATTGCCCCGCGCCAACTTCAGGGCCTCATCGGTCGTTGTCACGCCGGGTGTGGGCGATGCCGTGCTGATCGGACGCGGTTGCAGTGGTGCGGCTTCGGCGCGAAGGCCATCTTCCGCCAGCAAGGGCAACACCGCCGCGACCGCCAGCACAATCGCCAGGGCGATACTCACGCCCGGCAGCAATACCGAGGCCAGCCAGCGCGTCCGGCGACGTGGCCGGGTGATCTCCTGCCAGACTCCCGACCAGATCGCGCCCACCGGGTCGGGCGTTTCGCGCCCGATCACCGGCAGTTCGCGCCACAGATCGCGGGCGATCTGTTCCTCGCGTGCCAGCGCGGTGCGGCAGCGATTGCACGTCGCCACATGATTCACGACACGGGCCTGCAATCCCGGCCCAAGCTGTCCATGCACATACCGCGTGAGCAGATGGGTCACATGCCTGTCTGACATTTAACCTTCACCTCCTCCCCTCAACCATCGAGACAGCGCGGTCATGAGGCCACCGGCGTATCTGCGATCACGTTCACACGCTCCATAACTCTGCCAGCAGCGCGTGGTCAGCGGCGCTCATGGCTTTGCGCAATTGCTCGTGCGCCAGGCGCACGCGGCTTTCGGCGGTCTTCTGCGGGCAGCCGATAATCTCTGCCATTTCGCGGTAAGTCAACCCCTGCCCATAACGCAGCGCCACCGCCTCGCGCAGCCGGGGTGAGAGCGTCGCCAGCGCCTTCCGCAGCGAATCGCGCAACTCGCGCCACGCCGCTTTCACTTCCGGCGATTCAGCGCGCGGGGCCGGTGGTTCGATGCCAATCGACAACAAGCTGGCCAACGCCACAGTCGGCAGCCATTTGCGCCGCCGGGCATTCCGGCAACGGCTGATCGTAATGGTATATAGCCAGGTGCGAAACGCGCCGCGCTCCGGATCGTAGCGGTGCAGGTTGCGGAAGGCGTAGACCATCGACTCCTGCAAAACATCCTCTGCATCCTGCTCGACCAGCAAGACGCTAAACGCCAGGCGATACAGGCTCGGCGCATACCGGTCGTAAAGGGTTGCATACGCCGCCTGATCGCCGTCAAGGCAACGCGCAATCAATACGTCCAGGTCGGGATCATTCGCGACCCGGTTGTCGCTCTTTGGAACCTGTTGCGATGATTTCATGATGTCCATAGTACACCCCGGTTCCCCTCTAATCCTCAGTCACCCGCTCAACCCCATAGACGTCGCTACGAACCCACAGCATCAACCGCTCGCCCGCTGACGGCTTCACCAGCGATTCGTTGCGGTAAAACCACATGATCGCATCCCGCCAACTGAGCGTAGCCCTGCCCCACGATTGGCGCGTCATCAAGTCCTTGCCGACATAATCCGCGCCCATAGCCGGTTGCGGGTCCTGCAGTGGCGCAACAACTGCCGCCGTCGCGATCTCCGGCCCCACGCCGTTGACAAAAACGGTGTTGGGGAAGCGATGCAAGGCCCAGGCCACCGCGCCGTCGTCGGGCACTTGCGCGGAAATCGCGATCAGGTACGGGTCACCGGTGTCACGCAAACTCATTTCGCGCAATGTGTCCCGCAATTCGTACAAATCGCCCGTTACGGGATCAGAATACCAGAGTTCGCGCGGGTCACCCGGACGATCAAACGCCGCCCGCCCTCCGAGACTGAAACTGAACAGCACCAATGCGCCCAATGTGCCCAGGGCGAAGCCGCGCCACGATGCGCGCGCCCCCCACAAACTGCCCACCAGGAAGAACAGCACCCCGTTGAGCAAGGTCACCAACACCGTGATCAACAGCCGGAGCTGAATAAATCCCAGCACGTAAGCATAAACAAAGATGCCGTCCTGCACTTCGACCGAATCCACCTGCTGGTACTCGAAATTGGTGTTGCGGCTGTAAATGCCGGACAGCAAGCGGTCGGCCAGGGAAGACAGGTCATCCACTCCGGCAGGCAAATCCAGCAGCAGGCGTTTGCCGAGCAACACCACGCTCAAGCCAACCGCCAGCCACAACCCCATTGTCACCAGGGCATGGAGCGGCACGCCCCAATGAGGCACAGCCCACAGCACCCCGGCATGCTCGGTCAGCCAGTTGGTGACCGCCAGTCCAACGAGTACCGCCAGCGGCACGGTTATCCACATCGCATGCCCCGCACCTGCGCCTGCGTAGCCGATGCTCCACACCGTCCCGGCCAACACCCACCCCACCAGCACACGCTCGAAGAAAGCGCCCTCACGCACGGCCCGGTAAGCGGCGATCAATCCGAAGATCAGCAAACCCGTTTCGTACCGCAGCGCGATCCAGAGGGGAAATGCCGCCGGCATCCCCGCAGGGCGCTCGACAAAACCGTTCACCCCGGCCCATACCACGTTCCCGACAACGGTCAACCCCGAAGGAATCCAGAAAAGCCCCGTGCTAGCAATCGCGATCACCAGCCCGGCAACGATCACGCCATTGGCCCAGGGCCAAGCGCGCACCAGATCGCGCAGACCAGCAACCACGCGCGATTCCGGGTCATCCTCGGTCAGCCAGGCAAACACCAATCCGAACCCCAGCCCCAGCCCGGTCAGGAAGCCCGCCGGTTCGGCCAGGAACACCATCCCGGTGAACGTCACCGTTGCCGCCAGCGCCCAGCGTGAATCTCGCGTTTCGACAAAGCGCAGCACCAGCCAGGGGCCAACAAGCGCCAGCACCATCGTCCAGGTTACCGGATTCATCGTCCGGGCCGACAGAATGGCAACCGGCGAGATCGCCAGCAACAGGCTGATGATCAGGGGTGGCAAGGGGTTGAGATAGCGCCGCCACAACGCCGGGGCGAGCACCAGCAACACGCCCGCCAGCGCCACCGGCAACCGCGCCGCGATTTCACTACCCGGAACGAAGCCGAACGTGACCGTGTTCAACACAAATGTCAGCGGGCTGTCGGCTAATGGCGCGTCACCGGGTATCTGGTCATTAGCAGTACGCAGTGCCGCGAGCGCCTGCCGCGCCTGGACATCGTCCAGCGGCACACGATCCAGTGCCCCCAGGCGCACCACCAGCGCCAGCACCGCCAGCGCGATATACACCAGCGCCTCAAGCGTCACCCGCACCTGGATCATTTGCTCGGCGTCAACCGGCTGGGTATCCGCATCATCATACGGCGGCTCTTCTAGCGGCAATGACGCCAGATTGTCAGCAATTACACTCATGCCCGGCCTATCCACTCGTGTATCTGTAGTCTATCCAATCGGCCACTATTCTGGCGAAACCCGGTACACCACCGCGCCATCGTAGGCGCAGACCGGGGTCAACACCTGCTCAAATTTGAACAACCCCCGCTCATATTCCCGGAGCCGCTGCTGGAACACCGCGTCGCGGGCCGCGCGATCGGCTTCGCGGCTTGCTTCCTCGCTCGCCAGGTCGCGGATCATGGCCCGTTCCGCCCCACCCACGACGATGTAACCGATCCCGTAGCGATCGATAATCTGCCAGGCCCGCGCCCAATCCTCCGTGATGTAGAGTTCCTGCACATCAGCGGCGCGGTCGCGTCGCTCGCCGTTTTCGATGCGGAAGTCGGTCACTGCCGGGTATGTGGCTCCCCGCCACTGGCGCTCGTGATTCTGCCAGCCGATCAGCGTCGGGATGCCCGTCAGCCCGCTGAAGCGGCTCTTATGCGGTTCGTAGGCCCCGCCCGGCGCTTCGACCAGCACCGCCTCACCGTCCGGTTCGAGCGCCACCAGGCATTGGATCGCCTCATACTCACCCGCCGGAACCATCGATGGCGCGCCGTCCAACGTCAGGGGCGCTAATTCCGGACAGTTTGCACCATCGCCAGCCCAGGCTTCGCCGCGTTCGCAGGCATCTCGCCGCTCTTTCGTCATAAGACGCCCGGTTTCGACCAGGGCGCGACCACGCGTGGCCAGCACCGGGTACAACATTCCGGCGGCGAACAGGATCGCGAGTACGCTCGCAAACGCCACCCGGAGTCCTGCCACTCGCCTTCGCGCACGCAGGTGATCCGCGGCTTCACCACCGGCCAGCACCGACCACGTGCCAAAAGCCGCGGCCACGCTGAACATAATCCAGCCCTGGTAATAGAGCTTGAACACGGTGTTGATGCGCACGGCAAAGTTATCGCGCAGGTAGACGAAATCGGGCGCAAGCGTCAGTACGGCCCCCGCCCCTATCAACAACAGCGCAAAACCGGTCGCCGGGTTGTAATTGATGGTATGCTGCACGCGAACGCGCTCGCCCTGCTCGCCACCATCGCCCGGCGAGCGCATCATGACCGCCGGGCGCACAAACAATCGCCCCACCACCGCGCAGATCAGAACCAACAGCCATATCTCCGTCGGCAACCCCACGAGGCGGCGTTCCAGAATGTCCGGCAGCACATCCCCCAGGCTGGCCCCATGCGGCGCACCCGTGAACACGTTACCATGTATCTCGCTCCCCCACGCCGAAAAGCCGAGTACGACCAGCGCCAGCACAAGCACCCCAACGGCCAGCGTCACCGCCAGCAATCCCGCCTGCGCATGGAAGCGCCAGCCCGCACGCCGCACCTCGACAAGCACAAACACGGTGAGCACGACCAAAAACGTGCCGAACTGTAAGAAAAACTGCTGCCAGGGAGTCGGGTAGACCACGTTGGGCAGCACGCCCCCCGCCTGAGACGTGAACGAGATGATCCAGGGCAGATAGAGCAGGAGCGCCAGCCCGCCAATCACGAGCGCAAAACGTCCAATTCCGATCAGGTCATGCCGGTGTAACACGCCGTTGCCATTGCGAAGCAGGCGGCGCAACGTCTCCGCGCCAACGAGCAGCGGCAGATAGATCGCGTCCCACGAGTTCATGAAAACCATGCCGCCAACCCAGATCGCGTACAGCACGATTTCGCCATTCCGCAGTTCACGCCCGCCGAGCACCAGGTTCAGCGCCAACCCGATCGCCAGCACCGCGAACGGCAGCGCCAACACGTGCGGGTGCAGGTCAGAGAGCACAAAACTGAACTGCGGAAACTCGGTGATTGGCTGCACGGGCTGGGGTGTTCCGGTCAGATCGCGATCATGAACCACGCGACTGTACCGCCACCCGATCACGCTCCAAAAATCCCAACGGTCGAGCGGCACCTTGTCATCGTCCCAGTTGGGTATGCCATCACCATCGGCGTCAACCGGCGCGGCCTGCTCCGTCCCGGTGCGCCCTTCCAGGTCCCAGAAGTCGAAGTAAGCCGCGTTCACCAACCCCGGCGTATAGCCCCGGTACGGGAACTCAACCAGCGCCGTGCCCAGGTTGCCCATGAGAATCAAGAAACACATCCCCAGCACGCCCGCCGCCAACGCCGCGCCGCGTGTCGCGCCCGGCACACGCTTCGCCCCGGAACACACCAGGTTATACACCACGCCCAACGCGCCAATGCCGGTCAGCGCGAAGATCAGCGCAATCATAATGTTGAAAGCGACGCCACTTGACAGGCTGCTGAGATCGGCAAGCATGGCGATGATCACATAACCGAAGTAATAGTAGCTGATCGCGTAGCCGCTCAGCCATGCATCACGCGGGGGGAACGTCTCGCTGGCCCGGATCGCGTTGACAAACATGATCTCCATCGGTTTTTCTGTGCTGCCCATTTCCGGGTTGTGCGCGCGATAGGCGGCCCAGCCAACCAACAACACCGCAAACAGCACCTCGGTCAGCACGATCAACGGCCAATGCTCGCGCAGCCAGGGGCGCAAGGCGGGCCTGTTCTCCCAGCGCAGGATCACCACCAGGCTCAGCGTGGCCACGACCAGCCAGGCAAACACCATGCTCGCCGGTGTGTTACGCAGCAGTCCCAACGATGCCATGAACCAAAAGATGAAACCGGTCAGCATCAGGCCAGCGGCGCGAGCCAGCGTGTACCCGCGATCCGGCAGCGCCCCCATCACGCGGAACAGCAACGGCCAGACCCCCGCGCCCGCCAGCGTGACCAGCAGCCACCAGCGCAGCAAGTCGCCACCTTCGCGGCCCAACCAGTCGGTAATCAGCGAAACGTCCATAACTTCCCCTACCGCGCCGCGACCGGCTCGCCATAGGTCGCGCCCGGCACAACGCGATAAATCTTATCTGTATACACCTGCTCCGGCGGGCATTCCTCAACCTGTTCGATTGTCGTGTTCAGACAGCGGTCGGCGCTGTATTCGAGCGTCAACAAGCCCATGCTCACCATCGTATCGAATTTGGCCAGCCCCGGCGAGTGCCCCGCCGTCTGCACATTCGTGGCCGGGTCGCGGACAATATCACCATAGAAAGCCCGCTCCAACGCGCCGATGACGATGTATTCGATATCGTAGGCGTCGATCAGGTTCATCGCCGCGCGGATGCCATCCGCGCCTTCCATCGAATAGAACGCCGACGTATTGTTCTCGCGCGTTTGCACCAGCAGGTTCATGTCCGGCAGGCTGTGCTGCTGGAGTTGGTGAAAACGCCAGCCAAGCACCGTCGGCAGGCCGGTGTAGATGCTGATCCGCCCCCCCCAGTGATACTCGGACGGGAACAGGTGCGCTTCCATGACTACCGGCGTGCCCTCAACATGGTCTTGCAGCCAGCGGATCATGTCGTAGTCGCCTTCGAGACTGAAGTACAGGTCGAATTCGCCATGCACGGCATATTGCATATACGCCATGCCGTCCAGCGTGAGCGGCGTCTCCTCCTTGTTAAAGCGATCCAGGAAGCGGGCCCGCGTCGCCAGCACCGGGTACAATGCCGCGATCATGAACAGCACCGTCAAACTGCCCTGCCACAAGGTGCGCAGCGCCGGATGCCAGCGCGAGGATCGGTGCAGCATCCACGCCAGCGCCACCCCGCCCACGATGCTCAACATGAACCATGCCTGCAAATAGAACTTGAATACCGTATTCTGGCGGCCAATATCGCCCTCAAGCACCACGACTTCGACGCCAAGCGTGATCGCCAGCGCCAGCACGATGAGCGCATACGTGGCCCGCAGCAGCGCGCTCTGCCGGGGCAAGAAAAACAGCACCACCGCCCAGGCGATTAGCGGCATGATAATCTGGGCAATAGCCACCTCGCGCACGCCGTAGATGATCGAGCCAACCAATACGATCAGCAACCCACCAACCACAGTGACGAAAGGCACGGCCATTCCTTCAAGGGCACGTACCGGCACCGCGTGCAGCCAACGCGCCGTTTGCCAGACGAGATAGGACGCCACAATGAAAATGAACGTCCCGTGCACGTACATGAAGGCCCAGATGGGCGTCGTTTCCTGTTCCCAGGGCTTGACCGAGTTATACGCAGAGGCAAAGTAAGCCGTGAAAGGCCATCCAACAACGAATGTCAGCGCTACAAACACGCCCACACGCCCGACCCACGACCAGAATAGCGAGCGGTTCATCCGCGCCCGCAACGCGATCAAGGCAGCCACGTACAGCACGACAACCAACGCGACGGCAGCCACCATCCACAAGACGGCGCTCGCCAGCGTAAGGTGTGCTTCGATGAGCGTCTCTCCGGAGCGCAGGCCGCGGGCCGCCTGTTGATCAGCCTGGGCACGCTGGAAGAAGTAGAACGCCACGCGGGCGATCAGCGCCAGCGGCATCACCACCACGACGATCCACAGATCGCGAATCCGCCCCGGACGCAGCCAGCGCCATATCCGTTCGGCCCACGCCGAAGGCGGCGCATCGCGGTTGGTGCGAGTGGCCCCCACCCAGGCCACGTAGGTCAACCCCGCTCCACCGAGCAACAGGTACGTGATCCAGTCCCAGGTATTGGTCGGGCGCAACACGCCCACTGCCAGTGCCCCCAACGCCAGCGCCAGCCCGCTTTCCCACCAGCTACGCATCCCGTACCCCGCTCCCATGATTTCAGCGACCAGCCAAAGGATGACCAGCAACGTGATCGGGAACGCGATCATGTGGGCGTGCAAATCGCCATACAGAAACGTGAAATAAGGGAACTCGGCAATGGCCCCGCGCCCGGCGTTGTTCGGCAGCTCGCTGATGATGCGCGTCGGCCCCCAATACCAGCGGTGGGTGTGCATGGGGAGCGATGTGCTGTCCATCACCTTCCCAAAACCGGCAAAAAATGCGCTGACCTGCCGCCGCAGGTTCGTCAGTTCGTACTCCCACAACTCCAACAACGGCGGGTGGTTGACATAGTCGTCGATGGCTTCATCCAGGCGCGCCTGAACCGCCTGTGTGACGGCCAGCACATCGCCCGCCTCGGTCGGCTCGTACCCGTGTTCCTTGCGGAACCGAGCAACTTCGTCCGCGTAGAATTCTTGGTACAACCGGTCGCGCTGGCCGTCGATCTCCTGCTGACGTTGCTGGTGGAACAACAACGGCTGCGACCAGCCATCCAGCGCGGCCACGTTGGTCACGATGACATGCACCGTCCCCAGGTTGCCGAGCACCACCGCCAGCAGCAGCGCCAGCGTACCGGCCAGCCATGCATTCCCCTTCGGCAACGGAAACCAGAACCGGCCTCGCGTAGTGGCATCGGCGGGATCGTCCGGTTCGTCACGACCGCCCGCCCCCTGACCCGGATCACGTTCCACAACCAGCGCAGAACGCCCAAACGGGAGGCTCGTCGCCCCTTCGATAGCCCCCGGCGCTACCGCGCGCGAGCGCACCCAGTTATACGCGATGCTGAAGACGCCCACGCCCGTCATGCTGAACAACGTGGGAATGATCAGGTTGTACGCAACCGACGGCTGAATACCAAGCAACTTCACCGGCGCGCCAACGATCACATAGCCGAAGTAGTAGTAATTGATGAACCCGCGCGCAAACCAGGGATCGAGCGGCGGGAACACGGTACTGCGCAGCACCGCGTTGAAATAGGCGAAGTCCATCGGTTTTTCACCGCCAAAAACGTTGTGCCACAGGTCCGGGTTGCCCAGCCGGACGCCCAGAAACGCCACAAACAGAGCGAGCGACAACGCTTCCATCGCCAGCAGAAAGCGCCAGTTCGCCTGAATATAGCGCAAGAACTCCGCCCGCCGCCGCCAGATGACGAGCGCGCTCAGCACAGCAAGTGCCAGCAGCAGCAGCGCTATGCCGCCCCGCGTCCAGGTGAGCAGCTTCGCCGTTCCGCCAACCCACGCAAACCACCCTATTACCAACCACGCCGTGATCTTGGCTACCGGGTAGGCTCGGTCGGGCAGGGCAGGCAGCGCCACATACAGCAGCGGCCACGCGATCCAACCCGCAACGATCATCAACAACCACCAGACGATCACGGCCAGAACCTGGCTGCGGTTCAACAGCGAGTCAGGATCAAAAAGATCGCGCCACGTGCCGCCCTCGCGCTGGATTTCCCATGTCTCATCGTCGAACTGGAGCAGCGTGGGCGCAGCGGATGCCTGTTTGCCTCCCCAGGGCACAACGCCTACCGGTTCAGGATCGGCCACGTAGCCGGGAAGCGCGGTTTTCACCGACCGCAAGGACACGCTATTCAGAATGGCCCGCGTATTCTCCGGTGAATAGGCGTCCGTCTTGCGGAACACCAGCACAATCGGGTGATCGTAGACGTGGAAAGCTTCCTCGGCTTCCCAATGCTCGTTAACCCAGCCGGGCAGGTCATCGAACGGCAACACCTGGTCGCGTATCCGAAACGGCCCAAGCTCCGGCACAGACTCAAATGTGCGCACCAGCTCAAACCCCAGCCGCCCGTCGAACAGCGCGTCGTAATAGGCCTTCGTCATCGGCCAGCGCCAGGGAATGCGCGACAACGAGTCATAAAACCGGTTACTGGAGATGACGATGTAGTCCGCCTGGTCGAGCGCGTTCGTCATCGCATGATATTTCTGCGCGTCGTCTTCGGCGACCATCCACAGCTTGAGGCTCTGGTAATGCGCTCCGTGCAAATTGACCGCCGCGCAATCATACGACGACAGGCCCGACGGCAGGTCATCGCGGTAGATCACGTCGTCCGGCAGGGGGCACGTCGCCCAGGGCACGGGATCGTCCCAGTCACCCTCCCAGGCGATGACCGAGCCGGACGTGTAAACCGGGTCGAGCGCCTTGATCGTCAGGGTAGCTGTCTGGCGGTTCCCCTCAGCATCGAGACGCGCTACCGTAAGCGGCGGGTCGAAGATCACTGTGCGGGCCGGGCCGAGCGGATTGGCCCCCGCGTTGAAATCGCCCGCCACCACCGCCGATGTCTCCGCGCCATCCGGCCCGGTCAGGGTCAGCCGAACGCGCTCGACGCCAGCATCGCGCAGCGGGTCGCCCAGGTGTGGAATCTCGACTTCGCGGATCACGCCATCGACGGGAATCTGGAACTGGATCGAGTCGCTGCCCCCCACCGTCCAATGCGTCGGCGGAGCGGGAATGTCATCTCCATGCCCGATGAGCAACGGCTGCTCTTCCAGCGTCAGATCAACAAACGTGAGGGTCCGGTCGGCGGTGAGTTGCAACCCAACGGAAATATCGCTCAGGATCGTGCCTGCATCGTCCGTCACGTCACGCACAGAGGTCACCGGTCCGCCACCCACGACGGTGAGTTCAAGCACATACGCTGCAAATCCGGCGTCCGGGTCTGGTTGTGCTTCCAGGATGATCTCGTCGTCCGGCTCAACCGCGTAAGGTGCGCCGTAGACTCCATCCACGGCAGCAAAATCCGCCCGGATCGTGTCTTCGAACAACAGTTGTCGCCCCAAATTCGGATCATCTCGGAAAAGCCGTACCCGTACCGCTTCCGGTAAATCATCTTCCAAAGGGTCGAGCAGCCGGTTGAGCGCAATACGGGTCAGGCGTGCATCCGCCATCACGGTAAAACTTTGCTCAACCGTTTCGTTTTGTTCCAGGCGCGTCACCGCTGGCGGCGTGGCGACGTGGGATCGCCCGATGTTCACCAGCTTGCGCGTGCCGTCGGGACGCTCAACCCAGACGCCGAAATCGCCGGGCACGGTCTCCTGGAACCAACGGGACGCGGCCACGCGTGTGAGCTGCTTCCGCGCGATGTTGTGGAACGCAAACCCGTATACCGTCGTATATCCCAACACCACGGCGAGCAGCGCCACGGCCCCGCCGAAAGCCAGCCGCCCCACCGCCGGACGCGCGAAACGGCGCTGGCGCATCGCCGCATGCGCTTCGCGGACAAGCGCGATCAATGCCCAGGCAGCAAACAGCACCAGCGGCGGGTAAATGGGCAGGAAGTAACGCATGGTCGTTACCCAGCGCCCGCCAAGCCAACCAAACGCCACCAGAATCCACAGGAACGGGATCGCATGCCGCGTCCACAGCCGCCCCGCGCGGGCCATCGAGACGCCGGCCCACACCCAGGCTCCCCATGCCACGAGGCCCAGCGGGATACCCATCCCCCACAACACGATGTTACGCCAGGGGAAGAAATAGGGCGTGCGACTCGCCCACTGGTGGTTGGGCGGCCCATCCCACTCCCCCGACGTCAGGTAGGCGGCCTCTGAAATATCTTCGCGCCAGCCCGGGTTGAACTTCAAGCCGAAGATCCCCGGCCCCTGGAAAGCATGCGGCTGGAGCAGCCGGAACACAACAAACGACACCAGCGCCGCCGCCACCACGCCGGTGAGCGCGTAAGCCACCAGGCGCGACCGCTGCGACTTGGGCAACACCGTACCCAGCGCAGGCAACACCCGAATCCCTGCCGCCACGACAATGATCCCGGCCAGTGGCGCGGCGTTAACCCGGCTGGCGACGGCCCCACCGAGCGCCACCCCGAACAGGGCATAGTCCGTCAGTTCGGTCACGTCAAAGAGCAGCAACGCTACCGCCGCCAGCGCCACGAAGAGCGTTGGCAATGATCCCAAACCGCCGACCAGGTAACCGAGCATCAGCGCCACCCACATCACCCCGATGGACCCGACGGCCAATGAGTTCTGCGGGGCCGCTTCCCGGCCCTGCATCTGCCGCCGGACTTCACTGGCGGCGACGTACGCGACCGCGACGGCCAGCGCATAGACCAGGCTAACCGCTCCAAGCGCGAGCATATCGTCCAGCAGCGAGAAATCACGCGGAGCCACTGCGCCAACAACCAGCCAGCACACCAGAGTGCTGACCGAAGCGTATACGCCGGTCAGGGCGGGCAACAGATCACCCGACCGGTGACCGCCCTTCTTGAGCCACGCCCCCACCGCCGAGGTCGCCGCAAATATAACCGCTCCGAAAGCCGCCAGCGAAGCCAACCCCAACACGGGGAACCCGCGCAGCCCGGTTTCCCATGCCACCGTCCCCAGCCAGATCAGCGCGTAGAACAACGGGATCGGGCCGCGACGCACGCTGGCCCCATCCAGCGCTCGCACCGCAAAATACAACGCCAGCGTGACCCAGAACGTGGTGAAAGCATCAACCGTCCAGAAGTGCGACTGCTGGATCGGGAACACGGCCACAGCGTACAACGCCGCGGCCAGCAACCCCACCCAGCGCCCATACAAACGCCGTCCCAGCAAAAACAGCACCAGGATCGTCAGCACATCGGCCAGCGCCGAGATACTGCGCCCGATAAGCTGCGCGCCGCTGTAGCCTTCCCAGTGCGTTGTGATGGTGTGTGATTTGGCAGCGTCAAAAGCTTCGAGTAGCGCGTGCACATCACGCGATAGTTGCGAGCGGGCCACCCCCGCCGCATGGACGGTGAACAGCGGGAACTCGCCGTAGACGTACAATCCCTTCCCGACGTTGTTGGGGTTCAGTGGGGAGCAATCCGCGTCAAAATAGCCCCCGTGCCCGGTGGTGAGCACCGATTGGTCGTCCGCGCTGCCAGGCTTCGCCGGGTAGCGTAACTCGCAGCGCGCGCGGTGCGCCTCTTGTTCCCCATATGACTGATCCGTGAAACGAAGCGGTCCCCCCAGCGAACTGACAACATCGACCAGGAAACGCTCATCGGGGTGCAGATGCGTGTAATCGTCCCAATTCTGGGCGTCGAAGCGCAGCCACGCCCCCACCGCGAGCACCAGCACCAGCACCAGGTTGACCAGGACATCCCCGCGCCGGGCGCGCGCCGACCGCCCAACGTCAGGCGCAGCCAAGTCGCCTGCTGCGGACTCGACCGCTTCCAGTTCCCGCAGCAGCGCACCGGGTTCGGATAGCTCCGGCGCTTCTGGCGGGGCGTCGAGATGCTCGGCAATCGGCTCAGCCGGGTCGCCATCCGGTGTATTATGCGGGTCGGGGAACATCGTATCCGTCAACGGTTCTTCTCACCTGTTCAATGGTCAACTATCACACAACTCGCGCCGGGCGAGTCTTTCTGAATACACGCCCGGCGTACTCAAATCCTCATAACTACCGGCCTCGTCACTGGCCGGAGCCTAATCAATGATACCCGCCCAGACCTTATAGATGTAAAATTCGCCCTGGGCCATCGTCTCCGGCTCCGATTCGTAACTGTACTGGTACAGCACGGTTTCGCCGCCCGGAAACATCGTGCTCAAATAAGCCGCCGTCTCGGTGTCGGCGGGATGGTACATGACAAAGATCGGCTTTGCCGGGTCGTATTCGTAGGGTGTGCCCGCGTTGCGCCGGATCGCTGAGATCAAGTCGTCGCGGTGCTCAAGGCCATTCGGCCAGCGAAGGTCGCCCGCCATCGCCCCCAGAATCCGGTGATCCAGCCAATGCGGATAGGCCACCACAAAGGCGTTGCCGTAACTGCCTTCTCCTTCGGCAAATGCCCGCAGGGGCTTTGAGATTTCACGATAGGGCTTCCAGCTATAGCTATAGCTCAACCGGTAATCAGTGAAATAGTTATCCCATTCCGGCCCCAAGCCATAGCCCAGCACCATCCCGACCACGATCAACGCGGCGATATGACCGGCGGCAAACCGGTTCGCCAGCCGCACACGGCTGAGATGCCAGCCCAGCAAGCCCAGGGGCAGCGCCCCGAACATCAACACTTCGGGCATCGTGCCGCTGGCCCGCGTGAAACTGGGATTCTCAACTGTGTATGCCAGGGCGAGCGCCGTCGGAAGCAACATCACCAGGATGCCCACCGGCAATAGCCACCACACCGGATCACGGCGGCGAATTACCCATGCGGCCCAAATAACCAGCCCCAGCAACACCAGCCCGCCGGTCACCGGTCCGAGCGCAGGCTTCCCCAATCCGAGCGTGGGATATATATACGCATTGTTAATCCACGCGCCGTCGCCTTCCCAGTGGTACATGCGCAGCGCGTCGGCGTAGTTCTGCTTGAAGATATCGCGCTGTGCCCAGAATCGCTCGACCTGCTCGGCCAGGTCAGGGTCATAGGGGATCACATTACCCCTCGCATCGGTACGCATAAAGGCGTTGTCGCCAAACAGCCGCCCGCGCGTACGGTTCCAGTACTCAGGCCCGTGGAGCTGGCTATAGTGGTACATGGGGATGTACAGCGCCAGCGCCACGACTGCCGCCATCAGCAATCCGCCACCCATCCGGAGCCACCGTTGACTGCCCTGCCAGCGCGCGACCAACGCCATGATGCCCCACCACCCCATCGCCAGCACCGGCAGATAGAGCGCGATCTGCTCACCGGCATCGCGGGTGTTGCGGTACGTCGATTGCTCCAGCACGTTCGCCACGTACATCACGGCCAACAACGGCGCAACAACCAGCGCCGCAAAGCCAAGTGCTTCCACAATCCGCCGCCCCAACGCACGGGGCGAGCGGACGCCGGCCAATGCTGCCATCCCAAACCCGGCCACCACCAGGATCGGCAACATACGATTAGCCTGGTAGAAATAGACGCCCGCGCCCAATACCGCGCCCAGCGCCAGCCAATCACGGGTGCGATCCTGGCGCATGGCCCGCGCCAGGAAGCCGATCACCAGCGCCGTTGTGAGCGGGGTTAGCGCAATGCGCAACCCCAACCGCGACAGCATCACATGCCACGAGCTGATCGCGACAAGCCCGGCAAGGGCCAACCCGATCCAGTGCCCAAGCTGGCGATCGTGCGCGGTTTCCGTTCCGACCACCTGCCGTGCCATCCACCACAGCGCGGGCAACGTCGCCAACCCTTCGACCACCGTCGCCAGCTTGAGCGCATCGAACGAAAAGCCGACGCCAAGCGGCCCGGCGATGAACGCCACCAGGTACATCTGGAACGCCTCGCGCCCGCCGTTGTTGGGAAAGAATACGCCGCGATAGCCTTCATACACGCGCAGCGAGTCCAGCAGCTTTTCGATATGGTCGCTGGTCATCTCCGGCGGCGTGGACGCCAGATCGTGCAGGCGAAAATAAGCGCCCAGCGCAATAATCACCAGGATCGCCAGCACCGGCCAGCCCAACAAGCCGCGCCACCGGATGCGAATTCCAACTTGCTTCAGCGCCGCAGGAACACGCCGCCAATCAGCGCCCAGCACCGTGAGCCAGAGCGCGACGCTCAGCCCCCAGGCAATCGCGCCACGCGTGGTGATCACGACATCGGATACGCGCCCCAGCGAATCGCGGGACACATTCCAACCGAGCGCCAGCGCAGAAAACAGCAACCCGACCGGCAGCACCAGCAACCTGAAGGCGTGCGCATCGAGCCACGCCAGCGCCCTCGATCGTGCGAGCCGCGCTTCCGGTTGTTCGGGGAGGCGTTCGACGGAGCGCACCACAAAGACATCGTCGTGGTCGCCAGCCCCGCCAGCGGCGTCCTTCGCTGTAGCTTCCTCTCCGCCGTCAGGCAACGGGTGCGTGCCCAACACTGCCACCAGCCAACTGGCGAGCGCCAGGATAAGGAGTACCCCCGCGGCAATGATGTTGTTCGTATCCAGCGCAAGTCCGACGAACGCCACCGCCACGATGATGGCCCCGACAACCCACACATGGGGCAGGTCATGGTCGTGAAAGCGGGACCAGAGCTGCCGGTGCAGCGCGGGGAAACGCCGCGCCCACCACCGGCGGCTACCCCACAACTCCACACAGGCGTAGATGACACCGGCCAGCAAAAACCACGTTCCAGCGCCGTTGGTGTCGCGGTTGATCCTCGCTATGGGGTTGAGCGCGGCATCATGCAACACACTTCCGCCACGCAAGGCCAGCAGCACGGCCACCACCAGCGCCCCGATCCACGCCCAAACCTCGCGCGGAACGGATGCAAACCACCCCCGGGTTTCAGCTTCCGCAAAGGCTGGCAGGTCATCCTCGCTGGCCGCCGCGACATCCGGCGTTTCGTCTATTTGGCGCTCGGCCACCGGTTCAATGCCAACCGGCGGGGCGGCTTCATCCCGATCACGCGACACATCCGGCGCGATCACCACCTGCTGCCGTTGTGCTTCCGCCTCCGGATCGTGCATCAACACGCGCCACAGCAGCCGTCCGGTCTGCACCGGACGCCAGACGAAATAGGCCAGCGCGTCCGCTAATGTGAGGTCTTCAAATACGATGGTTTGCTCCGGCTGGTCGCTTCCACCACCCGGCTGCGCACCAACATTCTCAACCAGCCCGCCAGATTCCGGCGGATCGTCTGGCTCGGGCACATCGCGGAGATTGTCCGAAAGATAGTCGCTCATAGTCCTACCGATAACGATGGCTTGCGGCCCTTAACGGCCAGGTTGACAGTGCTGCGTCCTGGCGGTTCGTTCAGCTTGTTGGGGCGGTCAAACAAGTTCAGCACGGCAATGCCGAAGTTGACCGGATTCAACAGGCTGCCCGTGTTCCGCTCAAATGCCGTACGGTCGGCTGCCGTCGCCAGTTTTTCGGGCAGTAGCCCCGCTTCGAGCAAGGGCTTGCCCAGCCCATACACCAGGTTATGGATGAAAGGAAAGCTATAGTGCGTGAACGACCGTTCTTCCTCCACCTCGAACCCGGCTTCCTCGACCACCGCACGCAATTGCTCACGCCGGTACAGGCGCACGTGGTTCGCCCAGATGCCCGCCAGCGGCCCGCGTCGAATGTGCGTATTGAAAGCGCGTTCCAGCACCCAGTTGAGCGGGTCCCACAGGAACGGGTAATTCGCGTGCGGCACAGTGATCGCCACCACCCCGCCGGGCTTGAGCACGCGCCACACCTCGCGCAACCCGGCCACGTCGTCATCGACATGTTCGAGGATTTCGGACAGGATCACGCCATCGAAATAATCGTCGGGAAACGGCAACGCGTAAATGTTGCCCCGCGTAAGCGTGATATCCGGAAGATCACCCACGTTGCGTTGCGCCTTGCGAATGATCGCCGCGTCGAGTTCCAGCCCAACCAGCTTGCAGGCACTGGTGTAGCGGATCATGTTCAGGTAGAACCCGCGCCCACACGCGCAATCGAGAATACGCGATTCGTCCGCCAGTGGAATCCACTCGAAGATCGTCTGCACCCGCTTCTTGAAGGCCATGTCCGCCTCGTTGCGGGTCATATGCTTGATGGTTGCCGGATCAACCGTCATACGATCACCATCACTTCCAGCCAGGAATGGTCGCCGCCCGCCGCAAGTGCTTTTCATAGCGACCGACCGTTTCTTCAAAGTTAAACGCCGCTTCAATAACCTCGCGCGGTTTGATGAATTGCCGCGGGTTTTGGAGAATCTCGACCACCGCCTCGCCCATCGCCTGCCAGTCGCCGCGCGGCACGATCTGCCCCATCTGCGTGACGGTCACCGGCACGCGCCCGCCGGGGGTATCGGTCATCACAACGGGCGTGCCGCACAACATCGCCTCGACCTGCACCAGCGCGAAGCATTCCGAGTCGCTGGGCATCACCAGCACGTCGCACGCCGCGTAAAAGTTGGCCATTGCCTGCATGCTGCTCAACTGGCCCAGGAAGATCAGTTGCTCTCTATAGCGCTGCACAAGTGACTGGTTGCGCTCCCACATGTCCTCGTAGGGAATGTCATACTCGCCCGCGAACACGACACGCGCTTTCGGATACGTCCGGTTAATCACTTCGAGTGAGCGAATCAGCAAATCCGGGCGTTTTTCCTGCACGAACCGCCCGGCGTAACCGATGATCGGGCCGCCATTGGTCTGCCAGCGCGCCCGCAACTCGGCGACCCGCTCCGGGTCCGGGTCGGGCACTTGAATCGGGGGGTAGATGACCGACACCTTGTCACGGAATGGCGACAGATAGTAACTGTGATCCGCGTAATCGTGACTATACGCAATGAGGCGTGCCGCGCGACCGGCCATAAAACGATAGTTCAGGAAGGTGAACCAGCGCACAAACCGGTTGAACATCCCCGGCGGCAGAATCAGATCGCCGTGATGCGTGGCCACGACGCGTTTTCCCTGCAACCGGGCGAGCACGGTCAGCAGTGATGTCTCAAGCATTGGCGTGTGCAGCCAGACCACGTCATGCAAGCGGATCAACCCCCACGCCGCCCAGGGATACGCCGGCATAACCATCCCCCGGCTGACTTTCAGGGGTGCCCACAGGCGCACCAGGCGCACGCCGTTGATCGTCTCGTCACGTGGCAATTCAATGGAATGCCTCGCGGTGAGGATCGTCACCTGGTGCCCGCGCCGAACCAGGGCTTCGGCCACGCGCTGGACGTGGATCGGCACGCCCGTCCGGTGCGGTAAATAGTATTGCAAAGCGACAAGAATGCGAAGGGGTCGATTATTGGGAGATTGCGTCGTCAGTTCGTCAATCATACGCCTACGTTCGTCTCTGTTATCGTTTCATCCACAGCCTGGGAAGGATCACCACCGTTACGCTGGCGAAGCCGTTGCACGGCCTGCGTCAATTCCCCCAGGCTGACTTCCTCCATCCACAACCCAACCAATCCGGCTGCGATATACGTCACCAGGTTAACCACATGCAACAACAAGGCAAACGCTACCGCCGGTGCGTCGGTGGGGTTGGCCACAAGATCGGTGCTCGCCAACGCGAAAACGACCGCCGCCTCAAATGGCCCCAGGTTGCCGGGTACGGCGGGCACGGCAATGACAAACGACGCCAGCGCGATCATCGCCATCGCCGCCGCCCACGTTGGCTCGTCGAAAATCGCGTACAGCAACACATACCCGGTCAAAACGGACACCGCCCACGCGACTGCCGTCCACCCCAGGGCAGAGAGGGTCGCCCGCATGGATGCAAGCGGCGCGATTCCCTCCAGGGCATGCTCCAGCCAGGCGCGAACCGTCGGGCGTTGTAGCGGAGGCACGATCCGCCCCGCGACGTTCAAAAAGCCATACGCCCAGGCAGGCCGGGCAGCGAACACGGCCAGCACGATCACGCCAACCACCGAACCCACACCTAGCGCGAGGCCCACAACGCCGATTTCCAGCCCAACCGGCAAAATCGCCAGCACCAGACCCACCAGCGCAAACACGGCCAGCGTGTCCAGCATCCGCTCGACGACGATTGTACTCAGCGCGGTGAAAACGGGCAGCGGCGGATCAAGGCGGGTTGCCAGCGCCGCACGCGCCAGCTCTCCCACTCGCAACGGCAGCACACCGTTGACAAAATAGCTGACATTCAGAATGTGAAAGCTATGCCCCCGCGAGATGCGGTTTCCAAGCAAGACCCGCCAGCGCAGGCTACGCAACCACAACCCCACGACCGACAGCACAATGCCAGGTATCACGGCCCAGTAGCGGGCATGCGCCAGTTCGTCCCGCACGCCGCCCAGGTCACGGCGAAACAGGTACACCAGCGCGATGATGCTCACCACCACGCCCAGCGCGATACTCGGCAACCGCTTTTTCATTTGCGTTCGCGTTTTCCCCACTGCATCGGCGGCCCTCCCCTACAGGACTACACGGCGGCCCATTATAGCTGCTCTCGCGGCGTCAACGCCACTGTGAATTACACGCCAGCGACGGTTTTTCCTTAGAACGCGTGCCGCCGTCCCTGCTATGCCCCTTGCGGTCGTGGTGCGCTAAAGACCGCGTTTCCGCCACCGAGTCAACATCAGCCACAGGCACAAATCCGCTGCCCAAAAGCCCCGCAAAAACGCGAAATCGAAACTTGACAGCGCACCGGGCCAACTCGTATAATAGCGGCAGATTCGCGGGTATAGTTCAGTGGTAGAACGTCAGCTTCCCAAGCTGGATGTCACGGGTTCGAATCCCGTTACCCGCTCCTGGCAAGGCATTCCAGTTCGGAGTGCCTTTTTTGGTTCTGTCGCCGCGCAATGTAGCAAAAGGTGCCGCCGATGGACACCGGGCCGGACGGACACCATTTCCCGGTACTCGAAGTCGTATGCCAGACGCCAGCGGGACGCCACAACGAAAACGAAGATGCCTGGCTGGCGATGCAGGCAGGCCCGCTTGGCGAACGCCTGCTCATCGCAGCCATCGACGGTGCCACCACGCGACTGACTCCCCCGCCCCTACAGGAATACCTGGATCGCCTGCCAGAACGCTTGACGCCCGCCGCCTTTGCCGCGCGAACCGTCCGTGACTCGTTGGCGCAACAAATCGGGGTCGGTGCGCCGCCCCAACTGCGCACGCTGGTGCTGGAAGCTAACGATGACCTGGGCCGCAAGCTCATCAACCTGTTTGGCGCGCTGACCCTGGATGCGTTGCAGCTTCCCGAAGCGATCCACACCCGGTTGGCGCACGACCCGCGCCTGGTGCGGCTGGGGTTGCCCGCCGCCGTGATCACCCTCGCCGCGTATGACCCCGGCACGCACACGCTGCATTATGTGCATGCGGGAGACTCCCTGCTGCTGGTCGCGTACCACGACGGGCGGATCGCCGTCCCGACCCATACACTATCGAGCCTGGACAACCGGCTGAAGCGCACCGCCCGCAAGCTCCGCGAGCAGTTTCCGGGGATGCCCTTTCGCGAACTGGTCAAACAAACGGAAATTCGCCGCAAAAACCTGCACGCGGCTTTGTACCATAACTACGTTGACGAATACGGGCTGCCCCAGCCCAAGCGCGGAATAGGCGTGCTCGACGGCCTGCCAGAACTGCGTTATTTCTTGCAGAGCGGAACAATCGAGCTGGCCGGAGCCGCGTTTGCCTGCGTCATGACCGATGGCCTCGCATGGCCCGCCAGCGCTGGTGAAGTCTTCACCGACGATGCGGAAGAAGTCGCCAGCCTTCGCCGTGACCGCTTCGCCCATATGGTTGAGGTGATCGCCAAACGTGGGTTGCAAGGTTACCTGAAATTGCTCCGCGAAACCGAAGCCGCCGACACGGAACACGAACGTTACCCGCGCATGAAGACCCACGATGACGCGACGGGGGTCTTGTTGCGCTTTGACGCATAACAAAACGCCCCGGCTCATAGGCTGAACCGGGGCACGTCTGCGTATTGAAAACCAACTCAGAAATCTTCGACGTCCGGGTATGCCTGCTTGAGCGCCTCTTTCACGATACGCTTGTATTCGAGCGCGTCAGCCTCTGTCTCGCCCTCAAACCGCATCGACAACACCGGTTCCGTGTTCGACTGGCGGAGCAACCCCCAGCCGCGCTCAAACGTTATTCGGATGCCATCCACATCGTTGATCGGGTAGCGGTCTTTGAGCGCCGCGTGGACGGCGGTAATCACGTCCGCTTTGCGCTCATCGGGGCAATGAGGGCGATACTCAGGCGTGGCATACAACACGGGCACAGTCGCCATCAATGCCGAGAGCGGGTGATCCTGCGCCGTGAGAATCTGGACGATCCGCCCGGCCACGAATACGCCATCGTCGAAGCCATAATAGTCATCACCGAGAAAGATGTGCCCGCTCATTTCGCCGCCGAGCAAAGCCCCGGTCTCTTCCATCTTGGCCTTGACCAGCGAATGCCCGCTGATCCAGATCACGGGCCGCCCTCCGGCACGCGCGACCTCGTCAAACAACACCTGCGAACTCAGCACATCGGCCACGACCGTCGCGCCGGGATTGCGAGCCAGCACATCGCGGGCCAGCAACACCAGCACGCGATCAGCCGGAACCGGCGTGCCCGTATCATCCACGACTCCCACGCGATCCGCGTCACCGTCGAAGGCCAGCCCCAGGTCGGCGCCCACCTCGCGCACTTTCGCCACAAGGTCGCGCAGGTTTTCGGCGTTTTGGGGGTCGGGTTGGTGGTTCGGATACATTCCATCGGGAGTGCAATAGAGCGGGATCACCGTATGCCCTAGCGCTTCCAGCAACGGGACGGCATACACGCCGCCCATGCCGTTACCGCCATCGACTACAATTGTCAGCGACCGGGCATGATGCAGGCGGCTTTCGGCCATCGTCAGGTAGCGCGTGTTGGCTTCCTCATCCTGGGTCGCGTGCCCTTCACCTGCCACCAGGTCACCCTCGTCGATCATGCGCCGCAACGCCTGAATCTGGTCGCCGTACAGGCTGCGCTTGCCAATTGATAGCTTAAAGCCGTTCATCTCCGGCTTGAGGTGGCTCCCGGTGACCATCACCCCCCCGACGTCGCCCGCTTCAACCGCGCACCAGTAGACGACGGGTGTTGCCGCCATCCCGATATCGGTCACCAGGCAACCGGCATCGATCAGCCCCTTGATCGCAGCATCGGCCAGGCCGCGCGAGCTAACGCGATTATCGTGCCCGATCACGACCTCGCGCACCTGCTGGCGCACCAGGTACGTCCCAAACGCCTGCCCGATGAAGCGTGCTCCCGTTTCGGTCAGTGCCGCGCCCACCTTCCCGCGTATGTCATACCGCTTGAAAATAGCGGGGTCGATGTGCACGCTCATTCGTCCTTGACCTCGCTGGTATGGAGCGTCTGTTGCACCCACACACGCGTACGATCGGGCACGTCCTCGCGCACAACGGTCGTCGGTCCGACCTCGGCATCGCGCCCGATCTTCACGCCCGGCATCGTCATCACGTTCACCCCGATAAACGCCCGCTTTCCGGCAATCAACCCCAGTTTGTCGCGCCCGGAATTCACGCGTTCTCCCTTGACCGTCGTCCACACCGGCCCCTGATCGATGCGCAGATTCGCCGTCGTGCACGTCGCCGAAAAATTCACATCCTCGTCGAGCACCGAATCAAGCACCTGGCATACATGGGTGTGTGAGCGGTCGCCCATGTAACTCCGCGCGACCTCGGTCGCAAAGCCCACGACCGCCCCATCGCAGATCATCGATTCGCGCACGAGCGCGCCATTCCCTACAATCGCGCCCTTGCCAATATACGCTGGGCCGACGACCGTCGCCCCGTGAAACAGCCGCGCGCCCGCCTCGATCACGACATCCCCTTTGATCAAAACGCCATCCTCGATGCTTGCCTCCGGCGAGATATATTGCCCCTGGATGCCCTGCAAAAACGCCATCATCACGTCGAGCACATGCCAGGGATATTTCAACGCCTGCCAGGAGCCGTCATACGGCACGACGCGAAACACATGCTCTTTCATGAGGCGGGCCATGGCACGCTCATAGTGATCGTCGCTGTGCGCAGGCTTCGCATACTCCTCGCGGATGCAATCCAGCAGCAAACGCGGGTTGGCATGAATGTGGGCGACAATGCTCACCAGATCGCTTGGTTCGTTGCCCGCACCCGGCTTCTCAATGATGTTCGTGATGCGCCCCTCGCCGTCCACTTCCAGATACCCGCCGGGGAAATACTCACTGACGCGGTATCCGGCGAGATATGACTGGGCGCTCGCCGACTCGTACTCGGTCAGCATGCGCTGGTGAAGCTCTACATTGGTCAGATCGTGAACCTGGGTGATGTAGATGGGCCGATCGCCATGCGCCGCCAGGTAGTCATCCACCTGCAACACCGCATCGCCCATGCCACGCGGCTCACGCTGCACCACGACCTCGACCTGCACATCGCGTATCGTTGCCACCAGTGCCCGGATCTGCGCTTCGTTGTCCGGATTCGCCACCACGACCGCCTGCCGTAATCCCAGTTGAGCATAGTTTTCGAGTTGAACGCTCAGCAGCGGGCGTCCCATAAACTTAATCAGAGACTTTTCTTCCAAAGGCCACAGGCGCGAGCTGGCCCCACCGGCCAGTATCACTAACAACGGTATTCCCACAGGTTACCTCCCATCTCTACCCAGGCATTTTCGGCGTGCGCCCGCTCCCCACCGGAACCGGCGCACGGTCTCGCCTATTCTATAAGTTCACGCGCCGGGCGGCGAATTCAGACGCCGCACCCGGCAATGCCTACCACCAGAAATCGTCGCGCTCATCATCATCGTAACCGGGAAAGATGATCTTCTGGCGCGGATGGCGCTCAGGTTCAGGCCGAATGGGAGCCAGCACCGCCGCAACGCCCATCCCCGCCACAAACCCGCCAATATGCGCCCAAAACGCCACCCCGCTGCTCTGCGCCGTCGGGACGCTGAGGGCCACCATGCCGCTCATGAGCTGCGTCATAAACCAGATGCCCAGGTAAATGAACGCGGGCACGTATACAATGCCCAGATAGTAAATGAACGTGCGAATGCGGTTCATCGGGTACAGCAGGATGTAAGCCCCCATCACACCGGAGATCGCGCCACTGGCCCCCACTGTCGGAACCAGCGCCCCGCTATTGGTGGCAATATGCGCACCGGACGCCGCGAGGCCGGTGCCGACATAGAAAACCAGAAACAGCGCCGAACCAAACCGCTGCTCAATGTTGTCGCCAAATATCCACAAGAACAGCATGTTGCCGGCAATATGGGCGAATCCGCCGTGAACGAACATCGACGTGATCAGCGTGTAGAGATCGACGCCGCGTTCGATCTCAGCAGGGATCGCGCCATACGTCGTGATGAAATTGAACAGATCAGGCGGCTTGAGCGACGCTTCGTACAGGTAAACCAGCACGTTGATGACGACCAGCGTCACCGTGACAACCGGCACCCCGCGCGCGCCGCGATTCTCGTCGCCGATGGGGAACATGCTTGCACCCTCTCCCTATGCCCACAAATCGCGTGAACCTGTCATGCCCGGCGTGACACAAAACGCGCCTGCCGGATAAGTCCCAGCAGGCACGCCCCCCTGTTAATTGCAAAAGCTAACCTGGCAACAACGATGCTCACAAACCAGCGCGAGGGTCCACTTTCGGCTCCTCAATTTGCAGCATCTGGCGTACCTTGGCCACCAAATCGTGATGTAAAATGGGCTTTGGCAGGTAATCGCTTGCCCCGGCATCCATGCCGTTCATCACGCTCTTGGCGTCACCACGTGCAGACAGGATCAAGATTGGGAGATCGCCGGTATCAGGGCGCTGGCGTAGCAGACGGCACAGTTCAATGCCGTCCATGCCCGGCATCATCACATCAAGAATGATGAGGTCTGGGGTTTCAAGTTCCAGCACAGACAACGCCTGGTCGGCATCTTTGGCTTTGAGCACTTCGAAACCCCCGCGCTCCAGCATGATGCCGATGAGCGTAAGTGCACCTATTTCGTCGTCGACTACAAGAATCCGCTTCATACCCGGCTTCTCCATCGCTTCTGTCTGTCACCTTTGTGGTGACCAGCACGTCTCAAGTTTAGCATCAAAACCATGCGATGCAACAATGCCTTCGGCGTCAGACACTTTTTTCATGATGGCTAATGAACACGTAGTGTCTTTTATACATCGCTTTTACGGCACGCGCCACTGATGCAGGCTTTTCATTTGGCGTGCCGCCTCCTATAATAGCCGGGCCGAACCGCAACGTAATAAGGAGTGCTGCGTGCCACTACCAACCCACACTATGGTCAACTACGGCGATCTGGTCATGCTGGTCGGCAAAGATCGCCGTACCTTTATGCGCACCGTGACGGAAGGTGTGCGTTTTGAATGTCATCTTGGCTATATCGAACTCGACCAATTGGTAGGCGTTCCCTATGGCGCGCAGGTTCCCACCCATATGGGACACAAAATGTTCGTGCTGCCGCCCAACACCGACGACATCGTCCGTCACCTGCAACGCGAGGGGCAGATCATCTTCCCCAAAGACCTGGGGTACATCACCCTCAAGCTCGGAATCCGGTCTGGTATGACCGTCATCGAAGCCGGGACTGGCAGCGGCGCTATGACGCTGACGTTTGCTCAATTGGTCGGCGACGAAGGACACGTCTACACCTATGAACGCCGCCCCAAAATGCAAAACCGGGCCATTGCAAACCTGCGGCGGCTCGGCCTGCTTGAGCGAACAACGTTTCATCTGCACGACATTGCGGAAGGTTTCCTGGAACGCGACGTCCACGCCCTGTTCCTGGACGTGCGCGAACCCTGGCTCTACCTTCCCCAGGCCCGCGAAGCGTTACGCGGCGGCGGATTCTTTGGCGCGATCATGCCAACCGTGAACCAGGTTATCACGTTGGCCGAACACCTGTATGATGGCCCCTGGTATATGATGGAAATCGAGGAGATCATCCGCCGAACGTACAAGACGATCCCCGCCCGCATCCGGCCTGATGAGCAGATGGTTGGGCACACAGGGTTCCTGGTGTTCGCACGCGCAGTTGACCGGGAGGAGCGCGTCGCAACGGATGGCGCGATCACCGGGGACGACAACGACACCCAGCAAAACGAGAATAAGATAACCTCAGTTCGGGATAACAGTGAGCGCTTGAACCTGCTGAGGGGTCAAGTTCA
>CAZSXY010000024.1:0-3695 GCA_964611395.1 uncultured Anaerolineaceae bacterium
CCGGTAACGGCCCTGAGCCATTGCGGTGGAACATCACCCACCTGTTGCTGCCAGGCGTTTACTCCGCAGGCGGCGTGAGACCGTATATGTAGGCGCGCTTTTCCAGTTCCAGCGCCTCTGCGCGAACCTCTGCCAGGGCCTCTGCGTCTAGCTGCACGATGTCGACCAGCTCTAATGTCTCTTGCTCTTCATCATCGCCGCTCCAGCCGATCCGAACAAGGCCCACACCACGCGCGTAGTACTTGAGCTGAATGGCGTCCGGCTCTTCCTGGTTGAACTCTTCGATCACCAGGACGTCCTCGTAGTCGCCAAAGGGGACAGAAGTGGTCTGGCCCATTTCAGCCACGCGCGCGCGATCCGTCCAGTTGAATGGGGGAGGTGCGTACCCCTCGGAGTAACTCGGCATCCCCAACTGTGGGTTAGCCTTCATCATGATACCGGCCTTCGCACCTTCCAGGTAACCCACAAGCCAGGCCTGGCCTCCGACGAAATCTTCTTCCTCGTACGTCTCGCTGTACTGACCCAGGTGCCAGACGTTCCCGTCGTTGTCCTGAGCAAAGAAAGTAAGCTCCGCCTCCACCAACTCATCATCGCTGAAGTCCCTGTCCCAGACGATGACGGTGCGCACACCGTTGATCACCTTGGTCAGATCGGTGACGGTGAACACCACGCGATGGGGTATGAACTCGTCATCCTCGTAGGTGGTCCCCTCATAGATGTACTGCATTCCCGGTTGCAAGGGGAACCATTCGTTGTCAATATTGGTCGAATTGTCAAAATTAGCAGGGTCGATTTCTTCGAACTCTTTCTCAACCATCTCGTCACCGGTGCCCGGTCCCGGCGTGGGGGTCTCGTCACCGGCCATCGAAACCGCGCCCTGCGCGCCCACGTGATCGATAGCGAGCACACCCATCAGCACCAGAACAAAAACAGAGCCAATAACCACAGAACGGTAATTCATCATCTACCTCCCCTGAAGAATCGATAGGCGAAAGCGGCACCATACGCTGCGCAACTTCCGACCGGGCTATCTCGCGCCATTCATGCGCTTGCGGGGACGCCTCGACTCGCACCAGCGTCAAATAAGGGGCAACAAACCCCCATGCACCTTCACCAACGCCACTGCGCGGCCCCCTCAAAACACGGCAATTTATCTATATGTCCAGGCGCATTGCTATGACCCAATATAAACGAACAGAACTTATGTAAATATATCATTAAGTATACTATGGATTATCAACGACTCTCGTAAGCCTGTTGGTAGAAACACAGGTGAAAGAATTGAGAGTGGAGCCTCGCCAGGCGTGGGAAGGTCGCCCGCACAAACGCAAACCCCGCAAGCTCTCACACTTGCGGGGTATTCGCTAACGCTCCAGTTCACATGTCAGGAGAGGACTCCTCGCGCAGACAGTTTTTGAACGTTGCGCGAAAAACGACCGCCGGGGTTATTCCCGCCGTTCGAGTCGCTTGGTGTACATATCAACAGCGACCGCCGCCACCAGCACGATCCCCTTGATCATGTCCTGCTGGTAGGACTCAACACGCATCATGTTCATGCCGTTGCCCAGGACGCCGATCAACAAGCCGCCGATCACTGCACCGAGGACGTTCCCCACGCCGCCAAACAGGCTGACACCGCCCAATACCGCCGAAGCAATAGCGACCAACTCAAGGCCCAGGCCGATGCTCGGTTGCGCCGAATACAGGCGCGCCGTCAGCAGGATACCGGCCAGTGCCGCAAGCATCCCGCTGATGGCATATGTTAGCAGCTTGACGCGATCGACCGGGACACCGGCCAAGCGCGCTGTTTCCTCATTGCCGCCGATGGCGTAGACGTGCAGCCCAAACCGGGTGCGTGTGAGAATCCACATGGCGACCAGGATGATGACCACCGCTACTACGACCGGGGCGGGAATGCCTCCGATCAGCGGGAAGGTGATGTCTTCTCGTCCCCAAAATGTGTACGCACTCAACTTGGCCACTGAAATGGGCTTCTTGTTGGTGTAGAGCAACACCAGGCCCCGCGCAACTCCCATCATGGATAGCGTCGCCACGAATGGCGGCAACTTGCCAAAGACGACCAACCCCCCGTTCACCAGGCCCAGCCCAAAGCCCGCCGCCAGCGCCAGAACGACGCTTAGCTCTAACGGGAGGTCGTTGCGCACAACCATTCCCGCGGACAAGGCCCCGCCCAGCGCCGCGATAGAGCCAACCGAAAGATCGATCCCACCGGCCAGCATGGTCAGCGTCAGGCCGACGGTCACGATGATGATGTGGGCATTCTGTTGGGCGACGTTGGTCAAGTTTTGATCGGTGAGGAAGCGCCCCGTTTCCGAGTCGAAGTAAAACCCCAACCCGATGAGCACCAACAACACCATGCTGTGCCGCAGCACATTGGTCACTGTTGTTTGCCAGGATACAGTCGTTAGCGTAGTCATAAGGGGAAATACTTTTCTCTTGCTAGCCATTCGCCATCATCCCGGTGGCGGCATTCATCAACATGTCTTCAGTGGCGGTACGCGCCTCAAACTCACCGGCCAACCGCCCTTCGTGCATGACCAGAATGCGGTCGCTGATTCCCATGACTTCGGGCAACTCGGATGAAATCATCAGGATGCCCACGCCGCGCTCCGCAAGCAGGTTCATCAGGCGATAGATTTCGGCCTTTGCGCCCACATCGATGCCGCGCGTTGGCTCATCCAGAATAAGCACCTTGGGATCAAGCGTCAACCACCGGGCGATGACCACCTTTTGCTGGTTGCCGCCGCTAAGGTTGCGCACGCG
Source organism: uncultured Anaerolineaceae bacterium (assembly GCA_964611395.1). Lineage (GTDB taxonomy): Bacteria > Chloroflexota > Anaerolineae > Aggregatilineales > Aggregatilineaceae > CAZSXY01. The sequence goes on from CAZSXY010000024.1 coordinate 2,785, forward strand.
TTGCGCCGAAGACGGGGTGCGTATGTCCAGGCGCTCGATAAAATCGCTCGCGATCTGCCGCACGCCAGACCAGCGGATGAGGAACAGGCGCGTCAACCGGCGTAAAACGGCCATGACCACGTTGGTCGCCACCGACATCTGTAGGAATAGCCCCTGCCGTTTGCGATCCTCCGGGACGAAGCCAATGCCGTTCTTGATCGCTTCCTGGGGACGCCGGATGCGAACCGCCTGGCCTTCGAGCAAAATCGTGCCGGACGTAGCGGGACGCGCGCCGAAAATGGCTTCGGCCAGTTCTGTGCGGCCCGCGCCAACCAGTCCCGCGACGCCAAGAATCTCGCCTTTGTGGAGCTTGAAACTGACATCGCGCACGCGCCGGCCCCGGCATAGCTCCTGCACTTCTAGCACAACCTCGTTTGCGGGCGGCGTTTCGCGTCGCTCAAACATCTGCCCGACCTCGCGCCCAACCATCATGCGAATAATATCGTCGGTGTTTAGCTCCGCGACGGGATGCGACCCGACCAACTGGCCATCGCGCAGCACGGTGACGCGGTCACAAATTTGCAGCACTTCGTCAAGGCGATGCGAAATAAAAATAATGGCGACCCCTTTTGCGCGGAGGGCCTTCATCTGGTCGAACAGCGTCTCAACTTCGCGGTCGGTCAGCGAGGATGTCGGCTCATCCATGACGATCAGGCGGGCGTCCATCGACAGCGCCTTCGCCACCTCAATCATCTGCTGCTGGGCGATGGAGAAAAAACGCACCGGCGTGCGCACATTCACATCCAGGCCGAGATGATCCAGGTCTTGACGGGCTTTTTCATAGAGCACGCGCCAGTTTACCGTACCTGGAATAGTGCCCTGGGGTTCGCGTCCCAGGTAGATATTCTTTCCGGCATCCAGGTAGGGGATCA
>CAZSXY010000024.1:3795-6962 GCA_964611395.1 uncultured Anaerolineaceae bacterium
TCAATCGCGCCCAGGATCATTTCGTCGTTGTGGGCAAACACGCCATCGATCACGTCCTGCGCCTGCAGAATGTTCTCGAAGACGGTCAAGCCCTCCGCGCGGTTGAAGTTGGCCGTCTGGCGCGCCACGATCTCCACGCCGGGGCATTCCGCGCTCATGTAAGCGTTGAAGCCCTCGCCGCGATCACGGGCCGCCGACGTTCCGGCGATGCCTTCCAACTCCACGACCTTGCCCTCGCCGCCAAGCGCGTTGCAGAGGAACTCCGCCGCCATGCGGCCACCGGCCACGTTATCGGAAGCGATGTGGCTCACCACCTCGCCACCGGCTGCGCCACGGTCAATGGTGAAGACCGGGATGCCCGCGTCATTGGCGGCCAGGATGGAGGGCACAATCGCGTCCGCGTCGGTCGGGTTGACCAGAATGGCATCCACGCCTTGCGCGATCAGGTCTTCCATGTTGGCCGCTTCGGTCGCCGGGTCATCCTGCGAATCCAGCACGATCAACTCAACGCCCATGTCGTCAGCAACTGCCTGCGCACCATCGCGCAGCGTGACAAAGAAGGGGTTGTTCAGGGTCGACAGCGACAGGCCGATGGTGTAAGTGTCTTCCTGTGCGCTGATCGTCGCCAGCGGCAAAACCGCCAGCAAAGTTGCAAGCAATACTAGGAAACTTTTGCGGAACATTTGTCTCTCCTCCTGGAAGGAATTATTGATACTTTCGAATTAAACGGAACACGACACCAGAGTTTCGCCAGACTCTCACCTCCTTTGACCATCCGGCACTGCTAGCGGATAGCGCGATGCAAGAGCAGTGCCAGCGCTATCACCGCACCTTTGGTAATGTCCTGGTAAAACGATGAAATATCGAGCAGGTTAAGCCCGTTGTCGATGATCCCGATGATGAGCACACCAATGAGCGTGCCCATGATCGTGCCCTCGCCGCCATCAAAGCTCGTGCCGCCCACCACTACCGCGGCAATGGCATCGAATTCGTACATTTCTCCGGCAGTGGGTTGCGCCGAATTCAGACGTCCAACCAGGATGATCCCGGCCAGAGCAGCCAGCATGCCCGCTGCCATATAGACAAACACCTTGATCGTGCGAACCGGCAAGCCGGAGAGATAGGCCGCTTCTTCGTTATCACCCAACCCGAAGATGAAGCGTCCAAACGCCATGTGGTTGAGCAGGATGTAACCCGCCAGAAACACAACCCCGGCCACAATGATCGGCATCGGGATTGAATTCACCTCTGACGTGCCCAGGTAACGGAAGCCCTGGCCGAGTTTGTCCAGGCCGGTGATGGGTTGGCCGTCGGTGTAATACTTGGCCGCACCGCGTGCAAAGGTCATCATCCCCAGCGTGGCGATGAAGGGCGGGATGTTCACCCAACTCACCAGGAAGCCATTCACGGCCCCGGCTGCAGCCCCGACCAGCAGGCAGATGCCCATCGCTTGCACGGCGGGCATCCCCTCGTTCTTGAGCATATCTGCCCCAATCACCGTCGAGAGCGCCAGCACTGATCCAACCGACAGGTCAATGCCGCGCGTCAAGATCACCATCATCATGCCAATGGAGATGATGCCGTTGATCGAGGACTGGCGCAGGACATTGAGCAGATTGTCATTGTCCAAGAAACGGTCGGTGGCCAGACTCAAGACCAGGCATAGCAACACCAACGACAGTAGCAGGCCGTACTTTTGGAAGAATACGCGCCAGTTGATCTCTCTGGGAAATGCAAACGTCTTTGTGCCAATCAAAAGATTACTCCTGCGATCAGAATCACATTGGCGTAGGGCGTGAACTCACCCGTACGCACCACGGCGCGGGCCGAGGCTGTTTGCGCTTTGAATGTTTCGTGCGGGACCGTTTCGACGGGAATACCAGCCAGCATTTCCACGAGTGCGGCGTGCAATGCCGGGCTTGTGGCGCGCATCTCATCCGCGATGATAGCTCCCTGGACTTCCATTTCCCCCAAGACCGCTTTCAGGACATCCAGGAAGGCCGGAATACCCTGAGCGACGGCAAGATCAATGCGTGGCGTTTGCGGAGGAATGGGCAGGCCAGCATCGGCGATCACTACGGTATCCAGGTGACCAAGGCCAGCCACAACACTCGAAAGAGGCTGGTTCAGTAATCCGGTTTTCTTCATGGTTCTCTCAAAGTCAATCTACATGCCGGCACGAGTCACGCTCGACCAATGACACGGGCAAAACCTCCTGCCTCGGCGGGGCATCATGCGCTTTTTTCAGGCGTGCCACGAGTTGCTCCACAGCCATGCGACCGATCTGCCGTGCGGGCTGGGCAATCGTCGTCAGGCGCGGCACGGTATAGTCTGCCAGTGGAATGTCATCATACCCGATGACCGACACATCATCCGGCACACGCAACCCCGCCTCATGGATGGCACACAGCGCGCCCACAGCCATTAGATCGTTGCAGGCAAAGATGGCCGTAGGCGGCGGCGTCAATTGTAACAACCGCCGGCAGGCCTGATAGCCACTCTCATGCTGGAAATTCCCCGTGACGACCAGCTCGTCTTGCACCGGAATCCCCGCCAGCTCTAAGGCTTCATAGTATCCGGCAACGCGCTCAGCGCTTGGTGTGAGGAATGAGGGGCCAGTGATGCACCCGATGCGCCGGTGACCCAGTTGGAGCAGGTAATTGGTCGCCAGCAAACCCCCGTCTTTGTTGGCGGTGAAGATTTCGTCCACGGTAGGGATGTCAGCCGACCTGTCCACCATGACCACCGGTGTCTCATGTGATGCCAGCAGGGCGACCGATTCGTTGTATGCCCCCGTCGAAATGAGCAAGATGCCGTCGACCTGGCGCGAGATCAAAACCTGGAGATAAGCCAGCTCGCGGTCGCGGTCATCGTTGGCGTTGCCCATAATGATATTGTAGCCGAGATCAAAGCAGGCCGCCTCAATTCCAAGCAGAATCTCGGCAAAGTAGGGGTTGGCGCTGTTGGGAAGCAATACGCCCAGCGTCATCGATTCACTGCTGCGCAGGCTGCGCGCCAGGCGGTTGGGGCTATACTTCAACTCCGCCATGGCTTGCAGCACACGCTGCCGGGTCGCGGGGCTTACATACCGCGTCTCGTTGATGACATGAGAGACGGTCGACGTTGAAACCTGTGCTGCATCGGCGACATCACGGATCGTGGGCATG
>CAZSXY010000024.1:7062-17203 GCA_964611395.1 uncultured Anaerolineaceae bacterium
ATGAGTGTGTCACTGAAAGACGTATACCGGCTATCGTTGCAGCTTTCGCCGGAAGACCGCAGACGGTTGGCTGAATTCTTGTTGAACCCACCGCTATCACCCGACACCCGCCAGATCATCGCTACGCTGGAAGCACACGTCGAGGAATTGCGAGCTATGGGTGTTGAGCGGATCGGTGTGTTTGGCTCGTATGTGCGCGGTGAAGCGGATCCGGCCAGCGACATCGACATCCTGGTCAAACTCGCGGGACCGTCCTTCCGGGACTTCATGCGTCTGAAATTCTATCTTGAGGACCTGCTGGCGCACCCAGTTGACCTGGTATTGGAAGAATCGCTGCGCGACGAGTTGCGCCCAACCGTCCTACGCGAGGTGCAATATGCTCAGGGACTATAAGTTGTATCTGCGTGATATGGTCGAGGCAGCACAGTTCATCGAAACGCATACCACGGGCCTATCTTATGAGGACTTTGCTGCCGACGATGTGCGACTGCGCGCTGTGCTTCACAGCCTGACGATCATTGGCGAAGCGGCCAAGCACATCCCCGACGACATCCGCCAGCGCGCACCGGACATCCCCTGGCGCGAGATCGCCGGAGCACGCGATATCATCGTCCACGGCTGTTTCTCCGTCAATTTGTCCACCACCTGACAGGTTACGCCCCTGCGGTGTTCGGCCCACCAAGCGCCGCCGGATACGAGCCGAGCATCTTGACCATCGACGCCTGGCGCAGGAGGTCTACCAGGGCGGCTTCTGCCGCCGGATCGCGCCAGTGGCCCTCGAAGTCGAGGTAAAACCAATACTGCCAGGGCCGCCCGCGCATGGGCCGCGATTCGATCTTGGTCAGGTTGATGTTGCGCAGCGCAAACGCGCCAAGCGCATCATAGAGCGCGCGGGGCCGGTGCCGGACGGCAAATACCAGCGACGTTTTGCAGGGATCACGGCGCTGCGCGTCTTCCACGCCAATGGCAAAGAAGCGCGTCGAGTTGCCGGGGTTGTCTTCGATGCCACTTTCAAGCGTGACCAGGCCATACAGTTTTCCCGCGAATGCTGAAGCGATCACAGCCGTGTGAGGCTCAGGAGTTTCCGCGATCTCACGCGCCGCCCCTGCCGTATCGTAGGTAGCGACAGGTTCCCACCCCCGCCGCCGTAGCGTATCCGCGCACTGGGCGAGCGCCTGGGGATGCGATTTGACCCGCTGGATGTCTTCCAGGGTCGTGCCTTCCGGAGCCAACAGGTAATGCTGCACCGGCAGCAGGTGCTCGGCCTGGACGCGAAAATCGTACTCGATCAGCAATTCGTACACCCGTGACACGGTCCCAGCCAGCGCGTTTTCAACCGGAACCATGCCATGCGTGGCCCGCCCACGTTGAATCGCCCGGAAGACTTCCGCAAAGGATTCGCACGGCAATGTTTTCACGTCGTCGCCAAATTGCCGGTGAATGGCTTCTTCCGAATAGGCCCCGTGCTCGCCTTGAAAGGCCACAATTCGTTCACTCACGATGTTCCCCCTCTTCGCTGCCCATGTTCAACAAGGCTTCTAACGCCAACCGGTAGCCGATCCACCCCAGCCCGCTGATCTGCCCGATGCACACCGGTGCGATCAGTGACGTATGGCGGAACGGTTCGCGGGCATGAATGTTCGACAGGTGTACCTCGATGGCGGGCAGCTCCACCGCGCTGATCGCATCGCGCAGCGCCACACTCGTATGGGTATACCCGCCGGGGTTGATGATCACGCCGTCTGCCCAACCCCGCGCTTCGTGCAGCGCATCGATCAGCGCCCCCTCGTGATTGGTCTGCAAAATGTGCAATTCGGCATCATGCTGGGCAGCATATGCTTTGATCCGCGTGTTGAGGTCATCGAGCGTCAGGTTGCCGTAAATCTCCGGATCGCGCGTGCCAAGCAAGTTGAGATTGGGGCCGTGTAGCACCAGAAATCGTTTCACCACTCGCGCAACTCCTCCAATACCGCTATCACGTCGGCATGCGAGACATCGTCCACGATCACCGGCTCACCCATGCCCTTCAGTAGCACGAAGCGTGCCGTGCCCCCGCGCCACTTCTTGTCATGGCGCATCGTGCCCCACAGGGTGGCCGGTTCCAGTCCGGCGAAGCGCACCGGAAGGCCGAGCGTCGCAACGGCCTGCTCGACCCGCGCCGCCAGTCCCTGCGTCGCCAACGCGCACCGTTCCGACAGGCGGGCGGCAGCGACCAAACCCACCGCGACCGCCTCGCCATGCTTCCAGGCATAGCCGCTCACCTGCTCAATGGCATGGGCGAAGGTGTGGCCCAGGTTGAGATAGGCCCGCACGCCGCTTTCAAGGCGATCCTGCTCAACGATTCGCTTTTTTACCTGCACCGCCCGCGTGATAACGTCTTCAATCGGCTCCAAACCACGCGCCAGCAGGTCATCAACCAAACCCGGATCGGCGATCAGTCCGGCTTTGAGCACTTCGGCCAGCCCACAGCGAAATTCCACATCCGGCAGCGTGGTCAGCGTTGAGGTGTCGGCAAACACACCGAGCGGGTCTTTGAACGCCCCGGCCAGGTTTTTGCCCTGCGGCAGATCGACGCCCACCTTGCCGCCAAGACTGGCATCGACCATCGCCAGCAGGCTGGTGGGAGCCTGCACGAAGGCCACCCCGCGCATAAATGTCGCCGCCACGAACCCGGCCATGTCGCCGATCACACCGCCACCCAGCCCGATCACCAGCGACGACCGGTCACACCCGCCGCCCAGCAGTTCGCCGTACAACGCGGCTACGGTGTCCAGCGTTTTGTGCTGCTCGCCATCGGGCACGGTGATCACGAATGCGCCGGGCAAACGAGCGGCGAGATCAGCGGCATACAGCGGGCCAACGGTCGTGTTGGTGATCACGGCCACGCGGGAAAACGCATGCTCGCGTACAAATTCGGGCAGCGCATCCACCAATGCGCCGCGCCGGATCACGACCGGGTACGGGCCGTTCGCCCCGCCGATTGTCAGTGTCGCAGCCATAAACGGATGACCTCCGCCACCACATCATCCGGCGTTCGGTGGGTGGTGTCCACATGATGCGGCAGGCCAGAATAGTGCGCCGCGCGTGCGGCCAGCAGCGCAGCCAACCGGTCTGGATCGGGGCTGAACAGGGGCCGCGCCGGGTCGTTCCCCACGCGACGGACGATCTCATCCAATTCGCAGATCAGGCACACGACCAGCGCCCGTTCAATAACACGTTGGCGCGTCTGATCGTCGAGCAATGCGCCGCCACCCACCGCGATCACCTGGTGACAACGGGCGGCGGCCTCCTGGCAGATCGCCGCTTCATGCGCGCGAAAGGCTGCTTCGCCCTCCTCCGCGAATATCCGGGCCACCGTGCGCCCGGCCCGCGCTTCGATCACGGCATCCGTATCGACAAACGACAGGCCGAGCCGGTCGGCCACCATGCGACCGATAACGCTTTTGCCGGTTCCCATGAACCCGGCCAGCACCAGGTTGCGGTGGCGTGTTCTTGCCGTCATGTCCAGTCACCAAAACCAAATTGCCAGGGGGTGTTGTCCATCGGAAGCTCATCGACCCGCCCCTGCCGCAGCGCATCGAAGCGCGGGCGCATCTCGTCGATGCTATCCCCGCCGAGCTTGCGCAGCAGTTCACCGGCCAGCACGAACGCCACCATCGCTTCGATCACGACCACGGCGCGTGACGTGGCGCAGAAATCGCTGCGCTCATACACGGTATGATCCGGCTCCCCCGTCGCCAGGTTGACCGACTCCAGCGGCGTGAGCGTGGTGCTGATCGGCTTCATGGCGGCTCGCACGACCAATGGCTCGCCGGTCGTCATGCCGCCTTCCAGGCCACCGGCGCGGTTGCTGGTGCGGCGGATGCGTCCCTCGTCGTCCAATACCATGCGATCGTGAACCTGCGTTCCCGTCCGGCGCGCGTTGGCAAACGCCGGACCGATCTCCGCTCCCTTGATGCTCGGCACGCTGCACACCGCGCCCGCCAGCCGACCGGTCAGGCGGCGGTCGTAGTGCACGTGCGAACCGAGTCCGGGCGGCAGTCCCAGCGCCACCACCTCGATCACGCCGCCGAGTGTGTCTTTGTCGATCTTCGCCTGCCGGATCGCGGCGCGGATGCGTTCCGCCGCCTCCGGATCGGGGCAGCGCACGGCGGATTCTTCTGCCGCTGCAAACCGGGCCGGGTAATCAGGCGGATCGTCGTCGAAGTGGGCGACTTCACCCGCGATCTCGGTCACGTAGCCACCGACAGTGATCCCGAACTCGGCCAGCAACCGCTTGCAGATCGCGCCAACGGCCACGCGCACCGCCGTTTCGCGCGCGCTGGCCCGCTCCAACGCCAGCCGCAAATCGCGGTAGCCATACTTGGTTGCGCCGGTCAGGTCGGCGTGACCGGGGCGCGGGGTGGTCATGGGGGGGATGTCACGCCCGGCCCAATTCGCCCAATCGCGGTTCTCGATGATCAACGCGATAGGGCTGCCGGTCGTCTGCCCGTTCATCACGCCACCGGTGATCCGCGCCCGGTCGCGCTCGATCTGCATTCGCCCGCCGCTGCCATACCCCTGCTGGCGGCGAGCGAGATCGCGGTTGATGTCCTCCGGCACGAGCGGCAGCCCGGCGGGCATCCCTTCCAGGATGCCGGTCAATGCCGGGCCGTGACTCTCGCCGGCGCTCAGGAAACGCAGCACATGGCCTCCTATACCTGCACCAGGTGATATGTCTTCTTGCCCTTACGCAGCACGATCACGCGGCCTTCGATGGCATCGGCGCGGGTTACGACGACCTCGCTACTTGTCACCGGGCGGTTGTTCAGGTACAGCCCGCTGTTTTTGATCAGGTCGCGAATCAGCTTTTTCGAGCGATCCAGCCTGCACGCGAGTGCCAGATCGACAATGTTCATCCCCTCGCTGCCGAGATCGATGGTGCTGGACGGCACTTCCGCGAAGATGTCGGCCAGGTCATCCGCGCCCATGCCTTCCAGATCGCGCCCACCGAACAGAACTGCGGTAGCCTGTTGGGCTTTCTGCAAGCCTTCCTCGCCGTGTACCATCCGCGTCACTTCTTCGGCCAGCCGCCGTTGCGCTTCACGGCGATGCGGTTCGGTCGCGACCTGGCGCTCCAGCGCGGCGATCTCTTCCCGGCTGAGCAGGGTGAAGTATTTCAGGTAGCGGATCACGTCGGCATCTGCCGTGTTGATCCAGAACTGGTAGAAGCGAAACGGTGAGGTGCGCTTAGGGTCGAGCCACACGGCCCCCGCTTCGGTCTTGCCGAACTTGACGCCGGTCGATGTCGTTACCAGCGGCACGGTGACGGCGTGGGCCCTGCCGTTGGCCACCTTGCGAATCAGTTCCGCACCTGCCGTGATGTTGCCCCATTGATCGCTCCCGCCCATCTGGAAGGTGCAGTTGTAATCCAGGTAGAGGCGCAAAAAATCGTAGGCCTGGAGCAACATGTAACTGAACTCGGTGAACGAGATGCCTTCTTCGCTGTCCAGGCGCGTCTTGACCGAGTCCTTGGCGATCATGTAATTGACGGTGAAGTGTTTGCCGATGTCGCGCAGGAACTCGATCAGGTTCAGCGGAAGCAGCCAGTCGGCATTGTTGAGCAGCAACGCCGGGTTGTCCACGCCCTCAAAAGCCAGGAAGTGGCTGAGTTGCCGCTTGATCCCGGCCAGATTGCGTTCGAGATGCGCTTCATCAAGCAACTGGCGCTCTTTGATCTTGCCGCTGGGGTCACCGATCATACCCGTACCGCCGCCGGCCAGCGCGATCGGCGTGTGCCCATATCGCTGCAAGTGAACCAGCACCATGATCGGCAGCAGCGAACCCACGTGCAGGCTGTCTGCCGTTGGGTCAAATCCGATGTAGGCCGTCACCTTCTCTTTGGCGAGCACTTCTTCTGCGCCATCGGTTGCGTTATGAATCAGACCCCTCCAGCGCAGTTCTTCGAATAGATTCTCGGCGGTTTTCGTTTCCATAGATTTATGTTTCCCTGCTTTCGCGAATTGAACTGTTCAAGGCGTGCTGTGCTGCCTCCGCCATTATAGCGAGTGGCGGCGCAACGCTCACCCATTGGGTAAATGACAATGCCCCCTGCCGGACCAGCATCCCCAGCCCACCAATTGCGCGTGCGCCCGCGGCCCGGGCCAAGCGCATCAGCCGCGTCATGGGTGGATTATAGACCAGGTCGTATAGCGCGGCCCCCGGCGGAAACGGCACACCCTCCGGCCAGGGACACCGGTCGCGGTGCGGATGCATTCCCACCGGCGTGCAATTTACGATCAAACGCGCCTGCGGGGCCAGCGCCGCGAGATCGTCATAACTCACCACACCGGCGCGGCGACCGGGATTCCGGCTGACCAGCACGATCTGCGCCGCCCCCTCCTGTTGCAGCGCGTAGACCACTGCCCGCGCACTCCCGCCGGTTCCCAGCACCACGCACAGCCCCCCGCTCACGTCGATGCCCTGCGCCCGCAGGTCTGCGGCAAAGCCCTGCCAGTCCGTGTTGTCGGCTGCCAGCGCCCCGCCCGGTTGCACGGTTAATGTGTTGGTGGCCCCAATCGCTGCTGCCGCCGGGCTGATGGCGGCCACCCCCGGCAACCGGAACGCGGCCTGCTTGTGCGGCACGGTCACGTTGAAACCGCGATAGCCTGCGGCGACCAGCCGCGCAACCTCGTCCGCCAGGCGATCCGGCGGCACGGGCAACAACTCGTAATGCCAGTCCAGGCCCAACGCCCGAAACGCGGCGTTGTGCATCGCCGGAGAGACACTGTGAGCCACGGGCCAGCCAAGTAAACCGACACGCTCAGTCACCAGACCACCACTCCACTTCTGCGCCGAGCGCCTGCAGGGACTCGGCAAAGCCAGGGAACGAATCGCTCACACAGGCGGCATCCTCAATGACCGTTTCGCCTGCGGCGACCAGCCCGGCAACGGCCAGGGCCATCGCCACCCGGTGATCGTCGTGACCCTGCACCACCGCGCCCCGCAAATGCTGCGGCCCCACAACGCGGAAGCCGTCTGGCCGTTCGTCGATTTCCGCACCGAGCTTGCGCAACTCTGCCGCCATCACCGCAATCCGATCCGTCTCTTTGACGCGCAGTTCGGCGGCGTCGCGCACGAGGGTTTCGCCCTCGGCCTGGGTCGCGGCCACCATCAACGCGGGGAATTCATCAATGGCGCGCACGATCAGCCTGCCGCCAATGCTCGCGCCGTGCAGGTTTGCCCGGTGCGCGGCCACATCGGCCACCGGTTCGCCGCCGGCATCGCGGGGATCGCGCACATCGATACATGCGCCCATCGCAGCGAGAATATCGAGCAGCCCGGTTCGGGTCGGGTTAACCCCCACGCCGGTGATCCGCACCTCGCCACCGGCGGCCAGCAGCGCGGCCACCAGTATAAACGCGGCTGACGACATATCGCCGGGGATGACTAATGCGAGCGGGCGCAGGCTGCCACCGGGAGTCACCGTGACGCGGGCGTCCTCGCTGTGCAACGCGGCCCCCATGCTGCGCAACATGCGCGCGGTGTGATCTCGCGCCGGCCCCGGTTCGATGACCGTTGTCGGCCCCGCCGCGAACAGTCCGGCCAGCAACAGGCAGCTTTTCACCTGGGCGCTGGCAACTGGCATCGTGTAGGTGATTCCGGCCAGGTGCGCCGGACTGAAATGCAGCGGGGCGTGGCCGTCTCCATCGTCGATTCGCGCCCCCATGCGCCGCAACGGTTCGGTGATGCGCCGCATGGGACGGCGGCGAAGCTGATCGCTGCCATCCAGCACACTGGCGAAGGGTTGCCCGGCCAACACACCCGCGAGCAGGCGCATGGCGGTTCCGGCGTTGGCGCAGTTCAGCGGTCTGGCGGGTGCTCTCAATCCATCCAGCCCGCGCCCGTGTATGCGCAGCACCGTGTCATGGCCTCGCTCGACGCGAACGCCCAACGCTTCCACGCAGCGCAATGTAGCCAGCGTGTCGCCTGCGGGAAGCCACCCGCTCACGTCGCTGATACCATCCGCCAGCGCGCCCAGAATCAGCGCCCGGTGCGTGATGGATTTATCACCCGGCACACGCACACTGCCGCCCAGCGATCCGCCAGAACGCACCTTAAGGGATGTCATTCGCGCCCTCACGTGATTAGCCGCTCCCCATAGGCACTCGTATAAGCCCGCCGTGCCGCCACGATATCTCCTAATTCCCCTTCCAACGCGCTCACATCTTCCAGAACGGCATCGAGGTGATCCAGGTGCGCCCGCAAATCGGCGACGGCGGCCCGGAGTTGGTCGGCGTTGGTGCTGAACATGCCAACGATCATAGCGGCGTCGGTGCGGGCCAAGCGCGTTGCGCCGTCAAAGCCACCCGCCGCCAGTTCATACAGCGCCGTATCTTCCACCGAGCCATCTATCGCCAGGCGCATCAGGGCAAACGAAAGCAGGTGCGGCAGGTGGCTGGTCAGCGCGGTGAGCCGGTCCTGCCGAGCGCGATCCATCCACAAGGGCAGTGCGCCTACCGCCCTGACCAACTCTTCAGCAATCGAGCGCGCCTGATCTGTGGTGCGGCGCGTTTCGCACAGCACAAAGCGCGCGCCTTCATAGAGGGTCGGGAGCGCATTGGCATACCCGTTCTCGGCCAGGCCGCACATGGGATGCCCGCCGACGGCCATGACCTGCGGCGGCAGCCGGTCAAGTGCTTCGCAAATGCGCGTTTTGGTACTGCCCAGGTCGATCACCAGCACGCCGGGACGCACTTCAAGCTGCGGAATCAGCGTGATGATATGGTGGGCGGGGATGGCCAGCACCACAATATCCGCCTCCGCCGTTGTGCCCGCCGCGTCGATCACGCCGCGATCCAAGGCGCTTTCGATCACGCCCGGAGCGATGTCCTCAGCGGTAATGCGCCCCACCTTCCCGCGCAAGGCCATCGCCAGCGAACCGCCCATCAACCCCAGGCCAACGATGTGAACTGAACAGGCATCAAACGAACTATCCATTGCGTACCACTCGCTCCGGTTCGGCAACCTGGCGGCCCACGACGGGGGCAATCTGCCGCAACTTCTCGACCAGCGCGGCAAAGCGTTCTGGTTTGAGGGACTGCCGCCCGTCTGATTGCGCCTGATCGGGATTAGGATGCACTTCGATGATCAGGCCGTCCGCGCCCGCAGCTATGGCGGCCAGCGAAAGGCTTTCCACATATTCCCACTTGCCAACCGCGTGGCTGGGATCGGCGATCACGGGCAGGTGCGAGATGTGCTTGAGCACCGGGATCGCGTTCACGTCAAAGGTGTTCCGCGTGTAGGTTTCGAAGGTGCGGATGCCGCGCTCGCAGAGCATCACGCGCATGTTGCCGTGACTGAGAATGTACTCCGCCGCCATGAGCAGTTCCTCGATGGTGTTGCTCATGCCTCGCTTGAGCAGCACGGGGTGCTGGCTTTCGCCAACGGCGTGCAGCAAGGTATAGTTCTGCATGCTGCGCGCGCCGATCTGTAACACATCGGCGTACTGGCACACCAGCGGAACCAGCGTCGGGTCCATGACTTCGGTCACAACCGGCAGGCCGGTCGCCTCGCGGGCTTCGGCCAGGTAACGCAATCCCTCCTCGCCCAACCCCTGGAAGCTGTACGGCGACGTGCGCGGCTTGAATGCCCCTCCGCGCAAAGCCGTCGCCCCGGCTTCGCGGACGGCGTGCGCCGTTTCGATGATCTGTTCGCGGCTCTCCACCGAGCACGGCCCGGCGATCAAGGCCAGATTCGTCCCGCCGACCTCGCTCCCCGCAAGGGGGATAATCGTGTCGTCCGGGTGGTACTCGCGGCTGGCAATCTTATACGGGTGCGTGACAGGCATGACCGAATACACACCGTCCATCATGGCAAGCTGTTCGCGGTCCAGCGGTCGCCCGCGCCCGATCACGCCGATGATCGTGCGTTCTTTGCCTTCGGACAGGTGGACATCGTAGCCCATCGCGCGAATCCGGGCGATGACATCGGAGATTTCGCGGGCGCTGGCGTTAACTGACATTACGACGATCATGCGGTGTTTCTCCCTGTGCTCAAACGTTCTGTTTTTCGCTAAATTCCTGGATGGTGGTGGCCCGGTCGGGGCGCAATTGCTGCGCCTCACGCAAGTATATGTGCCGGATTTCCTGAGCCGAGCGCG
>CAZSXY010000024.1:17303-24257 GCA_964611395.1 uncultured Anaerolineaceae bacterium
CTGTTCGGACGGCTTCGGACTCACGGCGCGGTCTCCTTTCCCTGCGTGCACATGATAATAAAAAAGGGCGCTGAGCCTTGCTCAACGCCCTGTGTCTTCTCAACCTGCTTTGGGTTAACAGGTGACACCGGCAGAAGGCATGCTCAAGCCCGCCGTATGGCTCCCAAAATAATAAAAGCTAAACCAAACCCACGCGCTGGCGGGATGGTTCGCTGTTTGGGATGTATCCTGACGGTTGGCGGACATGGCTTCTGCAATCTCCTGTAATATGTCACAGGTTAGCACAATGGAGGAAATGTGTCAACAAACGTATTTCAGCGCAAATGCACACCGCTCCAGCAAAGCGCCCACACCAGCTCGCACTTGCTCAAATTGTGCCACCCGAAACGCTGCCGCCCAAACCCCTCACGGCGTCGGGTCGCGTTCAACGTCATGCCGGGTAATGTTCCACCCGGAAACGAAAAGAACCGGCGTCCGTAACACCGGTTCTTTCGCGTTGCTGCTGGTGACCCCGAGAGGACTCGAACCTCTAACCAATTGATTAAGAGTCAACTGCTCTGCCAAATTGAGCTACGGGGCCAAGCAACAGGAATCTACCACATCTTGGGGGGCAGGTCAACGGTTTTTTGCGCGCCGCAAGCGGCCTATGGCAGCGTGCCCCGCATTGCTCAAAGTGCGTTCTCTGCCCTGCGCCCCTATGGCGAGGCCGCGATTGATGTTCCTGCGGGCAATCCTGCCAGGGGGGTCGCGGTTTGCACCGCGCGGCGAATCGCCTGCGCGGCAGCTTCGGCGGCGAACGCACCGATCACGCTGACATTGGCGCGCCCCGCCGTCCCCGTGGCCAGCGCAAAAACCGTATCACCGTCCAGCATCGTGTGCGCCGGGCGCACCGCATGCGCCAGGCCATCCTGGGCCATTTGTGCCACTTTGTTAGCTTCTTCCTTCGTCAATTCGGCATTGGTCGCCACCACGCCGATCACGGTATTCGACGCCCCGCCGGGCGTCATGCGAGCCATCATCGGCAGAACATTCATGGCCCCGGCGAACGCCTGCCCGTCCGGCGGTTGGCGCGTTCCGGCAAGAATCGCCCCGTCCGCGTCCACGATGTCCCCTAACGCATTGACCACAAACAAAGCCGCCACCCGCAACCCATCGCCGAGGTCAAGCGCCGCGCTGCCCAGGCCGGATTTACATGCCAGCGCCGGCCCCATCAAGCGGCCAACCTGAGCGCCAGCCCCCGCACCCACACAGCCTTCAGCAACCGGATCGACCGTGGCGGCCTGGCAGGCGGCGTAACCCATCGCCGCATCAGGCCGGATGGCCGGATCGCCCAGGTCTAAATCAAAGATGATCGCCGCCGGGACAATGGGGACGACGGCCACACCGGCATCAAACCCGATCCCCTGCTCCTCCAACCAGCGCATCGCGCCGCTGGCCGCATCCAGGCCATAGGCGCTCCCGCCCGCCAGCATGACCGCGTGTACATGCTCAACCATGTGCAGCGGGCGGAGCAGGTCGGTTTCGCGCGTGCCCGGCGCGCCCCCGCGCTGGTCAACGCCTCCGACCGTCTGAGGGGGGCAGAGCACCACCGTGCAACCGGTCGGCCCGTCGAGGTTATGAGCGTGTCCTACGCGGATACCGTCAATAGCCGTCAGCGTCGTATTGGGCATTAGTCTACCCCTCACTTTTCCCACAATTACCACAAAATCACATCTTATCGATCAAGTTTCGCACATTATCCACCTCTCACCCTATAATTTCCCACAGGGCCTGTTGTTATTGTGGGAAAAGGGCACAAGGCTTATGCTGCTTGCAATTGATGTCGGCAATACCAACATCGTTTTTGGGGTCCATGATGGTCACATGTGGACGCATCATTGGCGCGTGCAGACTGTGCGCGAGCGTATGCCGGACGAGTATGCTGTGATGTTCCGCACCTTCCTCAGCGAAGCCGGTCTATCCCTGGAACAGATCACCCAGACAGTGTTAGGCAGCGTCGTCCCCCAGTTGACACCGGGACTATGTAGTATGGTAGCGCAACGCACCGGTGTTCGCCCTGTCGTCGTCAGCGCGCGCGTCAACACAGGCATTCGCATCAACACCGATCACCCCGAACGCGTCGGCAGCGACCGCATTGCCGACGCCGTCGCCGCCTTTGAGCGTTTCCAGTCCAACTGCATCGTCGTCGATTTCGGCACGGCAACCGCTTTCACCATCGTTGCCCAGCCGGGCGAGCTCATCGGCGCAGTGATCGCCGCCGGGCTGCGCACGACGGCTGATGCACTTTCCAAACATGCGGCCCAGCTTCCCCAGATCGAACTAGCGCCGCCGCCGAGCATCATCGCCCGCAACACCATTCACGCGATGCAAGCCGGGCTAGTGATCGGCCATATCGCCATGGTTGAAGGCGTGGTTGACCGCATCCGGAATGAACTCGGCAGCGCCTATGTGATCGCCACCGGCGGGCTGTCCACCGTGCTCGCCCCACTCACCGACCGCTTCGATGCCGTCGATCCCTGGCTGACGCTGGACGGGCTGCGCCTGATCGCTGAGCGCAACCCACTACCGTAAAGCTTACGGTTGCTCAGCGAGACGACGCGCTACCCAGGCGATGATTTCTTCCCCCACGCGCGCCTTGCTGGCCAGTTCAAGCGGCTGGACATCGCCCGCTGCCGGTATCAGTGTGACGCGATTCGTGTCCACGCCAAAACCGGCATCACTGGCCGAAATGTCATTCGCCACGATGAGATCAAGCCCCTTGCGCGTGAGCTTGGCCCTGGCGTTTTTCAGCAGGTTCTCGCTCTCGGCGGCGAAGCCAACCACCACGCGCGGCCAGCCACTCGCCGCACGCGCCGCCTTGACCGCCTGCAAGATGTCCGGCGTGCGTGCCAGCGAAAGCGTGAAACCTTCGCCAGCCCCGCCGGATTTCTTAATCTTGTGCTCGGCCACCTGCGCCGGACGAAAATCGGCCACCGCCGCCACCATGATCAAGGCATCCGCCCCCTGGATGTGATGCAGCACCGCCTCGCGCATCTGTTCGGCTGTGTCCAGCGGGACCAGCGTTGCGCCCACCGGAACCGGCAGGCCGCGTGCCGCGCTGACGAGAATCACGTCCGCACCGGCATCGATGGCCGCTTGCGCCATGGCATACCCCTGCTTGCCGGTGGAGCGATTGGTCAGGTAACGAACGAGATCGAGCGGTTCGCGTGTGCCGCCCGCCGTGACGATCACGCGGCGACCGGCCAGCGGCCCCTCGTGGCCCAGGATGCGCCGGATGTGGCCGATCAATACGGGCGTCTCCGGCAGGCGGCCCTTGCCCACCAACCCCGATGCAAACCGCCCCTCGTCCGGCTCGATGACCGTCACGCCGCGCCCCCGCAGCGTTTCGATGTTCGCCTGCGTTGCGGGGTGGCTATACATGCCGCCGTCCATGGCGGGAGCAACGACAACCGGGCAGCGTGCCGCCAACGCCGTGACCGCTAGCAAGTCGCCGGCCAACCCGTGTGCCAACTTTGCCAGGGAGTGAGCCGTGATCGGCGCGATCACGACCAGATCGGCACCCTCGCCCAACCCGACATGCGCGATGTGTGTCGGGAGCGCCCCGCTAGCGGTGGCCCACATCGACGTATACACCGGCTGTCCCGTGACCGATTGGAACGTCAGCGGCGTGACGAAGCGCTGTGCCGCCTCGGTCATGATCACATCAACACGCGCTCCGGCCTGGGTCAACTTGCTGGCCAGATCAACCGCCTTATAAGCGGCGATGCTGCCGGTTACGCCCAGCAGGATGCGCCTGCCGAGCAACAGGGAAATGGATTCAACGGGCATGGGCTTTCCTCGCTTAACTTATGGGACACGATGCCGTTTTTTTCTCATAGCCCCCAACTCCAAACCCCAGACTCACAACTCATAACTTCTACCCGGATTTATAACACAAAAAACAGGCCTCCATTGCCGGAGACCTGTGTCATGATCATCACCTCAGACAGTTACCCCAGCTTCTCCCGGAAAACTTCGGTCAAAGCCGGGAGGACCTCGAACAGATCGCCCACGATCCCGTACCGCGCCAGGTTGAAGATCGGCGCTTCGGGGTCTTTGTTGATGGCGACGATCACTTTCGAGGTGCGCATCCCGGCCTGGTGCTGGATCGCGCCGGAGATTCCCGCTGCGATATACAGGTCTGGCGAAACAACCTTGCCGGTCTGCCCGACCTGGTACTCGTAGGGAATCCAGCCCGCGTCTACGGCGGCGCGGCTCGCTCCCACCGCCCCGCCGAGCACCTCGGCCAGCGCTCGCACCGGCTCGAACCCTTCCGGCCCGCCGACACCGCGTCCGCCGGACACGATGATGCTGGCATCGGTCAGGCTCACCTGGTCGGCCACGCTTTCGACGGCCTCAATTTTGGTGGCGATACCGTCCTCAGCGACGGCGGCGCTCGCGTCAATGACCTCACCACTGCGCCCCGCTTCTGGCTCTGCGGCAGGGAAGGCCCGCGTGCGCAGCGTGGCGAACTGCGGCCCGTCCCCGACTACGGCTTCCACGCTCAACACCTTGCCGCCCAAGACCGGACGCACGGCGTGCAGCTTGCCGCCTTCGAGAGTCAACTCCGTGACGTCAGCGACTAACGCGGCATCCAGGTCAGCCGCAGCACCGGCCAGCAATTCGCGCCCCGCCGTAGTTCCGGTAGCCAGCACGAGGTCGGGAGTGTGCTCCTTGACCAGCCCGGCCAGCAACGCGACATACGGTTCAAAGCGGTAATCGGCCAGGCTGGGGTCGCTGACTTTGATGATTGTGTCGGCGCCGCGCTCAAAAACGGCCTCGACGACGGCATCCACGCTGTCACCGAAGACAAGCGCCGTGACTTTACCGCCTTTCGCCAGCGTCTTACCGAGTCCCAGGGCTTCCCATGATGCCGCTACGGGTTGCCCGTTAAACTGCTCGATCCACACAAACACGTTGGCGCTCATATCACCTTCTCCTCCAGCAGCTTCGCGGCCAATGTCTCGGCTTGTTCGCGGGCGCTTGCGCCGTCGATGATCTCGGCAGTTCCTTCGCGCTTGGGCAATTCACGGTAACCACTCACGGTTGTCTTCGGCGCGACATCGGACTCGCTCAGGCCGAGATCGGCCAGCCCCCAAACCGGCATATCAGCTTTGGATGCCTTGCGGATACCGATGAACGTCGGGTATTTCGGCTCGTTGATGTCTTTCACCACGCTGATCACGGCTGGCAGACGGCTGGACACGACCTGCGCGCCCTGGTCGATCTGGCGGCGAACGCGGATAGTCTTTGCGGCGAAGTCAATGGCCTCGATCTTGGCAACGAAACCGAGCATGTTCCAGCCGAGTTTGCGCGCGGTTTGAAACACGTGCTGGTCGGTTGCCAGATCAACCAGCTCCCTGCCAAAGATCACCAGGTCGACATCGCCCAGCTTTTGGATGGCGGAAGCGGCGGCTTTGGCATATCCCAGACTATCGTGGCCTTCGAGCGCGTCATCCCAGACGCGAACGGCCTGATCGCAACCGATCGCCAGACCATGTTTGAGTGCCTCCATGTGCGGTTCCGGGCCAACGGTCATGATCGTTGCCTTGACGTTATGTGCCCCCTTCAGCAGCACCGCTTCGGTGATGGCATACTCATCCCAGGGATTGACGACCAGCTTGTCACCCGTCTGGATGTTGCCATTGGCATCTACTGTGACGGCAGCTTCAGTGTCCGGCGTACTCCTGGTAATAACTACGACGTGCAAATCTCTACCTCCTTAAAACTCACTATTTCTGGCTGTTTCGGCGCTCGCTCACGCTTCCGCCTGCCATGATTCGGGATCATAGGGAACGGGTTCGCAACGAATAGGCTTATCCCTACGGTTGCCGAGCGCGTAATCTGCCTGGATCAACTGCTGGATTTCGCTGGAACCTTCATAGATCACCGCGCCTTTGGCATTGCGCAGGTAGCGCTCGACATCATACTCGTCGCTGAAGCCGTACGCACCGTGAATCTGGATCGCCTCAAGTGCGGCCTTAACACTCATATCGGTTGCGTACCACTTGGCGAGAGCCGTCTCGCGCGTGTTTCGCTTGCCCTGGTTCTTGAGCCACCCCGCCCGCAAATAAAGCAAGTGTGCCGTATCATACCATTGCTGTATATAAGCGATTTTCTGCTTGATCAACTGGTGCTGGGCAATCGGCACACCGAAGGTATACCGTTCTTTCGCATACGCGACGCTGTCTTCCAGGCAGGCGCGGATGCAACCGGTCGCGCCAGCCGCTACCGTATAGCGCCCGTTGTCAAGGCCGCTCATGGCAATGTAGAAACCTTCGCCCTCTTCACCGAGCCGGTTTTCAACCGGAACCTCAACATCCTGCAGCACGATCCCGCCGGTGGAACCGGCACGTACGCCGAGCTTGTGCTTTTCGTCGTAGGTGCTTACGCCTTTCATGTCCTTGGTGACGATAAAGGCTGAGATGCCCCGGTGACGAGGTTCGGCGTGGGGATCGGTCTTGGCGAAGACGAGGAAGTGATCGGCCAGAGACGCGAGGCTGATCCACATTTTCTCGCCGTTGAGAATATACACATCACCTTCGCGACGTGCAGTGGCGCGTAGATTAACCGGGTCGCTACCCGCGTCGGCCTCCGTCAAAGCATAAGCTGCGTATTTTTCGCCCATAGCCTGCGGCACCAGGAAACGCTGTTTCTGCTCTTCGGTGCCCCACTGCAATAAAGCCAGGTTATTCAAACCGGCGTGCACCGACATCACCACGCGCAGGCTGGCATCGACGCGCTCCAATTCCTCGCACACCAGCCCCAGCGTGATGTAGTCGAATCCCTGCCCGCCATAGCGCACCGGAACAGTGATGCCCAGAATGCCGTTTTCGGCCAGCAGGGGCAGCACGTCTGGATGCGGTTGGTGTTTGCGGTCCCATTCTTTGAGGGTGGGGTAAATCTTTTCCCTGG
>CAZSXY010000024.1:24357-39354 GCA_964611395.1 uncultured Anaerolineaceae bacterium
TGCGGTTGGTGTTTGCGGTCCCATTCTTTGAGGGTGGGGTAAATCTTTTCCCTGGTCAGATTGCGCACCATCTCTTGCGCCATGACCTGTTCTTCGGTGAGCGTAAAGTCCATACCAAATTATCCTTGAAAAAACCTGCGCCGGGTGGTCGCATGTTCGTTTTTTGGGGGCGCATCACGCACGCCCGGAAAGACCACCGCGCAGCCCATTACACGATGGGGGAATTATAGCACGTCATCCATTGCAGAACGAAACGCTGAGTCCCATCGCACAACACCCGTGCGACGTTTATATTAGAGGAGATCTTGCCACGAGGAGGATGCTTATATAAAATAATACGCCAATGGCACCTTAATAAGCGCATACTGTCCCGGCAATCCTTGAGGAAAGGAACCCACCATAAATACTCAGGTGTCGTTCTCCAATCATGCGATTGAGCGTGGCAACATGCGGAACATCTCCGAAGATGAGATTCGGTACGTCATCAAGCACGGGCGGAAATCACACAATGCCGGATGTATCATGTTTTTTCTCCGCAAGCGGGATATTCCCCCTGCAGACCGGGCTGATCAACGCATCTGTCAACTTGAAGGAACGTGCGTGATAGCAGCGCTCACTACCAGTAACAAGCTACGGGTAAAGACCGCCTATCGCAACCGCCGGCGCGGGCTCAAGGATCACCGGCGAAAGAAGAAATACGCCCGCAGGCGCTAGCAACACACAATCGCGTATTTAGGGAAATTCCGACGAGTAGTGTGAAACATAAACACTAACTCAACTCGTTGCGTTGGCTGGATTGCCGGGACGGTATGCGCTTATAGCATCGGATCTCGCGAACAATTCTCTGCTAATGCCATTTGAGCATACAGGGGCATGCCCATCAAATCTCATGGTGCAGTTGCGTTTGGTGGGTGATGCCCCTCACGTCCCAGGGTCCCTTGCCTTAATGCCAGCCGGTTCGTTTCTCTCGCTCGTGGTATACCGATCAGTCAATCGTTATGCCGGTTGTGTCCATGACTTCTAGCTCGTCTCGTGTCTTTTCCAGAAGCTCCGAACCTAGAATTTCTGCAGGAGCCGGGTACGGTCCGTAAATGATGGGGCGCGGGCCTGAGAAATCCACGATGATCTGCTGACCACTGCGCAATTCACGGAAGGTACCCCCTTGCGGGCGGTACTCCACTTTTCCGCTCAACCGGGTGATTGTCATATAATCACCGGTATGGCCTGATCCGGATACGGGCTCCAGGAAATGCGTGAAGAAGGTGCCTTCGGCGACCCATCCGAGCTGCCCGTCTTGCGTTCGAACTTTCCACCACGTGAACTCGGTTGTGCACCGCGGGCCTTCGAGAATATCCATCTGATAGTCTTCCCCCTCCGGCATCAGGTCGATGATCCGCCCCATGGGTTCTGCGCGCAGGCGCGTGGGCGTGCCGTCCGTGTAGGCTACCCGTGCCCGAACCCCCGGCTGCAAACGGCTGGTGCTGGTCAGTGGGCAGGGGCGCGCGCCGCTTGGCGTAATCAACACTTCGCTGGCAAGTTGAATCTCCACGTTGTTGATGACCACGCTTCCGGTTCCTTCGCTGGTTTGGGCCAGTACCCCGGACGGCAACTGCTCACACTGCAGCCCGCCTTCTGCATCCACTGTAATCGCGGGTGGGTTGTAGCTGTAGTTGCTGGTAGTCGCCCATGTCATGCCATAGAACACCAGTTTTACCGGTTCTTTGGTCGATGAGCGGAGCACTACCACTGCAACACCTTCGCTCTCGGTCGTTATCGCGTCAAAAAATTTGAGGGATAACTTATCGCCGGGGTAATCGAACTGATTTTCCTGCGCGCCCAATGTGAGGTACGGATTGATCGAGCGGCGTCCGTAGCACGCGTAATTGTGCCGCAGCCCCCCACATCGTCTGATTGCTGATCTGAAATCGCTTATCGTATTATCACAGGTGTCCTGCGCTCGTACCGTGACTCGTCCCGTACGCTGCTCCGGTGCGATAGCGAATACAGTTGCCAACAGGATAATGGCGACAATAAACCGTAAGACACGCATACATCACTTCCCTCTCTTAATTATCAGACTAACGGCCATCAGAATCGTTGATCGTCGTGTCGCGCGTTATGCAGCAGTCTCGAGCGGTCGCCGCAAGGGCGCTGTAGGTGGCAGCAGTCTGCCATACCAGGACCAATCCACGGTCATCACCAGTCACTATCTGTGAGCCATCGGGGCTGAATGCTGCCACCTCGATGGGCGTTGGGCTGGAGAATTGGAGCACCGTCTCACGCGTATTGATATCCCATACGCGGATATAGCCCGCAGTTTCCTGGCTCCCCCACGTCAGAAGCCGCGTGCCGGTTGCGTCCCATTCAAGGCCCTGAATATACGTGTCGACATCACCTGTCTCCACAACCCGGACGTTGCTGTCGACATGCCAGACGTACAAGCTATTCGACACCCAGTCTGTCACGGCTACTGCGACATAGGTATCCAACGGGCTGAAAGCGACAACAGCATAATCCGGGAATTCCCCTGCGTCACTCGTCCATACCGTTTCCAGGGTTTCAACGTCCCACAACACGGCCTTCGTACCTACAATCAATAACCTGCGACCATCGCCGCTCCACGCGAGCGTCAAGGCCATGCGATTATCGGTTGGTATTTCAGCGATCTGCTGGCCGGTTTGGGCATCCCACATGCCAGCTATACCGCTGTCGGCAATGAGCGCTACGACCTGGTCATCAGGGCTTAACCGGGCATCTCGAACGGGCTCATTCAGGTTTTGCAGTCGCACAGCGTCTTGCCCACCTTCGCCATGAATCAGCAGTGCGTTGCCCGTGGCGCTGGTAATTAGCCAGTACGGGTCAAGCCAAAATGCATCCTCTATTGGCTCGTTGATTTCATACAAGACATCGCCCGTCTCGCCATCATGGACCCGACCCGGCGCGCCATAATCAAAGGACAAGAAATGGTGCCCGTCATCAGTGATGATGGTTTTCCCTACTTCGCGGTCGCCTGATATTTGCGTTCCTTTGCCGGTCACCAATGACCAGCGCATAAGCTGTCCTTCGTTGTCAACGGTGGTGACTGTCGTAGTATCCAACCAGTGTGCGGCTTCGATGGGGGCTGCGTGCCCCACCAGTGAGCGACTCTGCCCCCGGCACTGCGGATCTCCCCGCACGTCGCGACCAGAACATAAGGGAAGACCATTGTCGTCAAAGACCTGCCACAGACGCAGCGTGCCATCCCAGCCACTCGTCAGCAGATGCTGCCTGTCTACCCACCGGACATCTAGAACTTCGTCAGTGTGACCATACAAGGTGATCAATTCCTGCCCCGTCATCATGTCCCATATCCGCGCGGTGTGATCAGCACTGGCGGTTGCGATATAGTCCCCTTGCCACGCAACGGCGCGTATCTTGGCCCCGTGACCGCGTAGCACAGTGATCTGGCTCCCTGTTTCCACATCCCAAATGTTGACCAATCCATTGTCCATGAGCGTGAGCAAGAATTGTCCGTCTGGAGAAAATTCGGCGCCGCTTATGGATGGGGAGGGTTCGTCATCAGCATAATCGTTGTTCGGGTGGCTGTATGTCTGAAGCAATGTGCCGTCAATTCTCCACAGTCGCGCGGTACGGTCACTGCTCCAGGTCAGCAAGCGGTCGTCATCAAGAAATTTCGCGCCGGCTATTTTGTCGGTATGTCCTCGTAATGACACTGGCTCGTGCAACCCATTGACATTCCAAACGACGACCTCATGCGCCACCGTATTCTGGGCAGCAGGTATTTGCGCTGCCCAACTCAAGAAATGGCGAGCATCTGGAGACCAAACAATATTCGAGACAAAGGCATCAGGCTGTTCCTCTTGTAGAACCCGTTGATCATTTTCCAGGTCCCAGAGCACAATCTTGCTACTTTGCGTCCCCTGATCCCAGGCAACCAGCCATCGCCCGTCCGGCGACCATCGAATCCCTCTAAGTCTGCCCGCAAAGGTTCCTAGAGAACGCGGTTGCTGGCCCGCTTGCGTCGTCCAAACCCAGACCGCGCTCCCACTGCAAACGGCGATCGCGCGCGATCCCGGTCGCCATGATGCACAAGTGATCTCGTCGTCAAATGCCTGTTCTACAGGAACGCCCGCATACCATGCCTGGACAATGGTCTCATCATAACTGAGCAAGATGCCGCTGTCGGACCATTCGACGCCGCGGATGGGGCTGTCGCCATTGGAACGTAAGACTTTCGAATCAACGAGATCGTAGGACACAATCTGCAGAGATTCGCCTCCTAGCGCCATCACCCTTGCTGTTTCTTCAAAGGCTATCGCCTGTATCGAAATAGGCGCTCCAATATCCAGATAGGCGCGCTCAAGGCTGGCTTGAAGCGCCTTGTTCAGAGCCAGTTCTGCTTGAGGGACATACGGACGTTCGTTGGATGAGCCTGGCAGCGCTTGCAGGCTTAAGCTGAGGCTGGCCACAGGATCAACTGTCAACTGCTGAAGTGCAAGCACCGCAAGCGTGTTAGATTCATTCGTTAATGCTCGATCACGTTCGATTGCTGTCTTGTCACGCTCCTGGATGACTTCAGCTTTTGCCCTTTTCTCCGCCTGGCGCGCCCGATTGGTAAGCAATAGCAAAATCAACACTGCGCAAAGTAAAATGGCCAGCCCGCTACCCAGGTACCGCCAAAGGCGATTCACGCGCTTTTGCAGGCTGATTTCGCGTTGTTGCTGTGCCTGGCGTTCGCGTTCTTCCTGGCGCTGCCGATCAACGCTTCGGGTTATATAACTTCTCTGAAGCTCCGTAGGGGATGGCTGTTTGTCTTCGCTGTTGATCAACCATTCCCAGGCATTATCAGCGTTTTCCCCGCGCAGGAGGGACGCTGATTTACGCCCACCTCGATCCCATGCTTGGGCAGATAAAGTGAGCCAGGCATGAAACTGCTTATGTTCCAGATCAAGCTCGACGGCTTCAAGGACGACCGCAACCGCGGCGTCATAATCGTCATGGGGAGGAGCACCGTCGGAGGGGTCGGGATGGCGTTCGCGATATGCCTGTAGTTCCTGTTCTGTGTACGAGACCCGAAAGAAGATCCAGTTTAAGTGTTTGAGATAACTCCAGTTATCCCGCGCCGTCTGCTCCCAGTCCTTCCCAAACCACTCCCCGGCCAGGTCGCGCTCGACGATGTCCCGAAAGATCACGGGAATAATCTGCTTTTGATGCTTGATGGCATGGGCAATTTCAAGGTTACAGATCTCGGAAACAAGCGAGTTTGGACTGATGACAATCAGGAAGCTCTTGGCCGACTCGATAGCGTCGTAAATCTCTGCCAGCCAGTCGGCGGTGGGCGGAATATCATTCCAATCTATCCATGTGTCTCGCTCGCGCCCGTGCGTTCGTATGACTTCTTCAAGCGGGATCACAAAATCTTTGTCTTTGCGGGAATATGAAATAAAAACGTCGGTTATCTTACCCATGCTCTCTCTGCGTTCTTGAAACAATGCTTCTGTCGAGTTGGAATGATGCTCAGATATGGGTTGAAGAAGGATGGGGTGACGATAGAAACGGGATAAATCGGTGGCTATTTTCAAAATGATCGATCAGGCGATCCGATCATCACCACCCTTAATTTAAACACTAATTGTATCATTAAGTCAATGACATGCGCGCACGAAAAAAGGAAGAGAACACCTGGCTGGCAAGGGGGAATTTCGCTTGAGTTGGAAACCAGCCTGCGATCTGAACTGGCAGGCTGATCTCTGTTGTTTAGATCATCGGCGAGTGATCAGGCCGGGAAAACGCGCTGTGTAAGCATGTTCTGGTTTGAGGGCTAGTCGTGGTGATCGGCCTCTTTTAGATTTTCCGCCCCTGGCAAGATTCCAACCAATTGCGCCGGATCGTGGATCAGGATCGGTAAATGCTGCGGGCAAATCCAGAACGTTGTTCCCCGGAAGGAAAGATCGATGAGGGGCACGGCATCGTTGCCTTGCTTACAGACCAGGCAGCGAGGTTCTGCTTGATGGGTGTCGGACATGGGTTTTCCTTTCGGTGAGTTGCGATCAAGGTCTGAAATGAAGCCGGGAGTGATGGGCTTAAAGAGATAGGGCTGGCAGTTGAGTGCTCGTCGCCACCAACCCGCATGATGTTTCAAAGTGCCTCGCCGGCCCAAAACGGCGAACGAACAGAACTCATTCTACCACGAGTTCCAGGCTTTGAGCCGAAGCGGGCGATTACTCTGCGCTCATCGGCGGATCGGTTCCCAGGACACATGCAGTGCGTTACAATCTATCCTGGCTAAAGGCATGAGTTGTCAATGATTGCATCAGTGTGGAGGCATGATTATGGTCAATCCGACCGCAGCAACAACGTTGAGCAAGGATGATCTGATCGTCATTACCGGCGCGGGTGGTTTTATCGGCGGGGCGTTGACCAGGTATTTTCACGAACAGGGATTCACGCGCATTCGCGCCATCGACAAGAAGCCCTTACCCGAATGGTATCAACACGTGCCGGGTGTCGAAAGCCTGTGTATGGATTTAAGCTATCGCGAGAACGCCATTCGCGCCTGTGAGGGGGCCGTTGAAGTCTACAACCTGGCGGCGGACATGGGCGGCATGGGATTCATCGAGAACTTTCGGGTCGAGTGCCTGCGCAGCATCCTCATCAACACCCACATGATCGAAGCCGCTTATCGCGCTGGCGTGGAACGCTACTTTTTCTCCTCATCGGCCTGCGTATATAACACCGCGCTTCAAAAAGACCCCAACGTCCGGGCGCTCAAGGAGTCGGATGCTTATCCGGCGATGGCCGAACGCGGCTACGGGTGGGAAAAATTGATGTCTGAGATGTTCTGCCAGGAATATTGGGCCGAGCGCCAATTGAAGACATTCATCGCGCGTTTTCATAATGTCTATGGCCCTTACGGAACCTGGGATGGAGGCCGCGAGAAAGCCCCCGCCGCGCTGACGCGCAAAGTCATCGCAGCCCAGGACACCGGCAAGCTCGCGATTGAAATCTGGGGGGATGGCCACCAAACGCGCAGCTTCATGTACATCGACGATTGCGTCAAGGGCATTGACCTGATCACGCACTGCGACGATCTGATCGCCACGCCCATCAATCTGGGTTCGAGCGAGCTAGTGTCAATCAACGAACTCGTCAGCCTGATTGAGGACATCGCCGGAGTGACGCTTGAGCGCAAGTACAAGCTGGATGCCCCGCGCGGTGTCGCCGGGCGCAACAGCGACAACACGTTCATCAAGCAAGTCCTCAATTGGGAGCCAGGCACACCGCTGCGCGCCGGCATGGCGAAAACCTATGCCTGGATCAAACAGCAATATGAGGATCGCAAAGCGGGCAAGCGTACCGTGAGCTAGGGCGATGGACACACAGACAGGGCCGGAGATCACCGATATCATCGGCAGGTTTCCCTACCGGATGGCTCTCGCCGGGGGGTGGATCGACCAGCCATTTGTATCCAGGCACAACCCTACCTCGCCCGGTTCTATGGTCGTGGTAGGGTTGGAGCCTACCTGTCGCTTTATGGACCGCTGTGGCATGGGAACCAGCACGCGCAACATCGCGATGAAACTATGGGACAGCGTGCTACCAGACCGCGACCGGGCCGAACTCGTGCGCGAACTTTATGCAGCCGAAAACGCGGGCAAGGCCGAACCATCCGGGTCGCAAGACATGGCCGGGCTGATCTATCCCGGCATCAGCCGCCTCGATTACGATTTTGCGCATGAGGGCGGCTATTTCCCCGTCCATATCGAAACCAACACGAATCCTGAGGTCGTGCAGTGGCTTGAAAGCATCTTCTACATGGTGCCGGTCGCGCCGCGCCCCCCCGGTTACAACCCGCTAGGCGCGAAGAATCTCGATCCGGACTGGATCAAACGCCTGGGACAAACGGGTCAGGCGTGTTTCGACGCCATCGTCACCAAGGATATTGCTGCGCTGGGCGCTTCGCTGAACGCCTGCATGATCTGCTGGGAAGCCATTCTGCCCCATACGGTCAGGCACCCGACCATCACCGTCGACCTGATGGGGCTTTTACATTACTACCAGGCACGCTATCCCGGCGCGATGTATTCGGGTTGTGGGGGGGGATACCTGTTTGTTGTATCCGAAGAGCCTGTGCCCGGCGGATTTCACATCAAGGTCAGGGTGGAGTGAGAGACGACCCATGAACACCGTCGTTGTCACCGGAAGCTTCGATGATCTGCGCTCCCATCACGTCCGATTTCTCGAAGAAGCGTCAAAGCTGGGCCACGTTCATGTCATGCTCTGGGCGGACGAGGTTGTGCGGGCGTATGAAGGAAAGCCACCGAAATTCCCCGCAGCCGAACGGCGCTATTTCCTGCAAGCCATCCGGTATGTTAGCACTGTCACGCTGGTCAATGAGGCGACCGACCCCAACACAATCCCGGACGTTGCGAATCGCCAACCCGAACGGTGGATCGTGAGCGAAAGCGACGATAACCCGCAAAGGCGTGCATTCTGCGCAGCGCATGGCATTGCCTACCATGTCGTGCACGCCGGTGATCTGAAGGGTTTTCCTATTCACAAGACGGGTTCTGGTGGCACGCTGGGTGCATCACCGCGCAAGAAAGTGATCGTAACCGGTTGCTTCGATTGGCTGCATTCGGGGCACGTGCGCTTCTTTGAAGAAGTATCCGAACTCGGCGATCTGTATGTTGCGGTGGGGCATGACAGGAACGTCAGGTTGCTCAAAGGCGAGGGGCATCCCATGTTCGGGCAGGAGGAGCGGCGGTACATGGTGCAATCGATCCGGTATGTGACCCAGGCGCTCATCACGTCGGGCACAGGCTGGATGGACGCCGCCCCCGAAATCGAACGAATCAAACCAGATATATACGCCGTCAATGAGGACGGCGACAAGCCGGAAAAACGCGCCTTCTGCAAAGAACACGGGCTTGACTATGTGGTGCTGAAACGCCGACCCAAAGAAGGGCTTCCCCGGCGTGAGAGCACGCACTTGCGCGGCTTCTGAGGGCGGGCGTTGCTGATCCGCACGTCGCGTTTAAGGAACGGGTTCCACTCGCCATTGGCCTGATTTGCACCGGAGACACCGTCCAACGATGCCAACACGATTCGGGAATCAGCACAACGCCCGCACCCCGAACAGGATGCGAGCGTTTGTCATGCGTAATAATATGACGCAGGGGTACAGCCCGCTGATGCACTAACCTACCGTGACATCGCCGCAGAGATGAACCTTGAGGCCCATCGCCGCAAACATGGCCGCTTTGGCCGCCAACGCTTTGTCAGCGTCCCCGGCAGTGGGCGCGTAGACCACGTTCAGATGGTTGGCCTTGTGACGCGCCATCATTTGATCGCGGGTGACGCCGTGTGTCACCGCATGCATGATCGGCCACTGGGGTGTGGTTGCCTGCCAGCGCCGCTCGGTTTCCTCGCGTGGCAGGTGGACTACAGTCGCGCGTCCCAGATCGACATGCAGTTCACCCCCCATGACGAAAACTCGACTCCACACGATCTCGCCGGGTTTGCTGATCCCCTTGATCGTGCCGCCGCCCAGCCGGAAGTACATCGGGGGCTGGCGCTCGCTGACCGCGCCCGCGTAGCCATCAATGAAATGCGAAGGCGGCGCAGCACCGGAGATTTCGAAGACCCACACGTAATCATCGACAGCGCCGCCCAAACCGTCCGGCCCGCTGTAGTGCTCTCCCCAGCGCAGATCGTGGAGCGTGGTGGCGGGATCAAACCCCATGGCCGTCCAGATGCGGTTCGTGACCAGCGCATCCAGCCCGGCACATTCATCGACCTCATTGAAGTGGGGCAGCGCTTTTCCGGCGTACAGTTCGGCCCCCGTTTCGGCATGGTAGACGGGCGGGCGGGCGACGTTGTTGAGCAGCCCTTCCGCCAGGTCGGAAGCAGGCGTCATATCCTTGAGGCCCTGTTGATACTGAATGCCGATGGTGGCGCAGCCAAAGTCGTCGGCGATGCGCACCGCCGCGATGTACATCTTACATTGCTCAAGAATCTGCGCGTCGGTTAATTCCGTTTCCTCGTCGGTTCCCGTCAGGAAGGTCATGCCGCTGGCGTCCAGCCAGTCCCGCACTTTCTGGGCTTCTGCATCGCTTACCAGGCGCATCGCGGCGACCAGCGCCGATTGGCTCAGGCGTTCCTTGTACACACCGGTGGGGTTCAGCAGTTCGTCATCGATGATCGCGTTATACATCCCCATGCAACCCTCATCGAAGACCCCCATGATCGCCTTTTCGCGCTTGAGTTGCGCGGCCAGGGCTTCGCCCAGCGCGCGCTCGTCCTTAGGTAGACTGGCCAGTGCCAGGTCGCGCACGTGCGACGTGTCGTGATCGATCGTGTCCTCTCGAATCCACTGGCGGATTCCATTCAGGAAGAACGCATCATCAAAGTTCTCGCTCCAGATGGTGCTGTACGTGACGCCCATCTTGGTGAGCGACCCGTTGAGATTCAACAGACCGACCAACCCCGGCCATTCGCCAGACCAGTTGGCCACGGTGAGAATGGGGCCGCGGTGGTCGCGCAGGCCGTGCAGAACGTGATGGCTGTACTGCCACACGGACTCGGCGACGATGAGCCGGGCATCAGGGTGAATGTTTTTGAAAACCTCCATGCCATGTTGCTGGCTCCAGATGAAGCCGTGTTTCAGGTCGGGGTCATAGGCATGGCCGCGTTTGATGGCGATGCCCTCCTGCGCGAAAACCTCGACAAGTTTTTTCTCCATGGCTTCCTGAGTAGCCCAGCATTTTTGATTGGCGGAAAGCCTCAAGTCGCCACTGGCGATCAGAATCGCTTCGTTTTCTGCAATCGGCGCAGGCTCAGCTAATTGCGGAAGTCTATATCCAGGCATTGTTTTCTCCTCAGCAAATGGCTATTGCAATAAGCTACACTTACTCACACGCCCCGTCACATCGTGATCAGCCCTTGATCGCACCGACCAGGATGCCGCGTGCGATGAAGCGCTCTAGCGTAATCGCCAGAATGATGACGGGCGTGATCATCATCAACACCAGGGCAGAAATGTTCCACCACTGCGGGCCACGCGTCGCGTTTTGCGCCACCACCAGGACAGGCATCGTTTGTGTATCCGCGCCGGAAAGGAACAGCCCCAACGTATACTCGTTCCACGCAAAGATGAGCACGATCAGAAATGTCGCCACCAGCCCTGGCATCGAGAGCGGCAGAATGATCCGGTAAAGCACCTGGTAACGCGAAGCGCCGTCAATGAAGGCGCTCTCTTCCAGCTCTAGCGGGATTGTGTCAAAATAGTCGCGCATGAACCAGATCACCAGCGGCAGGTTCACAGCCGTGTAGGTAATAATCAGCGCATAATGCGTATTGAGCAGCCCCAGGTTCTGAAACAAGATATAGATCGGGACAATGACCGCGACCGGGGGCAACATACGCTGCGAAATCAGCCAGAATGCGATGTCGTTGTTGCTCATGGAGCCCTTAAACCGGCGGCCAATGGTGAAAGTGACCAACAGGAAAACGGCTATCGCCACAGCAACCGCTAATTGCCAGGCCAGCCCCGCATTCATGGCGACTATCGCAAACACCACGCACCCGATAAAGGCCACGATCAGCCCCGGTTTGGGTCGATAGGTAAACCGGCTCAGCGCGTAGGACGCCATCGAGCCGAATAACAGGGCGAAGAACGCGCTAATCAACCCGACGATGACCGTGTTGCGATAGGGACGTTGCACAAATTCCGAGCCGCTTTCTACCAGCAGTTCTTTCCAGGCATGCAGCGACGGTTGAAAATCACCCCACATCACATACTTAGGCCCCGTGCTGACATCAACCGGCAGTTTGAATGCGGTCACCAATAGCCAATAGAGCGGGAACAACACAAACAGCGTCCAGATGCCGAGCAGGAAATAGGACACAATCGCTGTAAACAGTGAAGGTTTGAATGGGTTCGAGGACGAGAAAAACCGCCGCATCATCTTACACCGCCTCCAAAAGCCACTGCCGGATGAAGTTCACAAAGACCAACGCAACGAATGTCACTACGAACAACAGGAGATAGGCCAATGCGGACGATGTGCCCAAATCCAGCGCGCGCCACAGGTTGTACGAGTGAAGCGTGAGCGATTCGGTCGCTGTGCCCGGCCCGCCGCGCGTCAACACTTGCGGCATGTCGATCATTTTGAATGACTCGATCAGGCGAATGAGAATCGCGGTGGTGCTGACCGGTATAATTTGCGGAAGAATGATATACCGGAACATCTGGAACCGGTTCGCGCCATCCACCAATGCCGCTTCGACGGTGGCCACCGGCAAACCCTCCAGCCCGGCCAGCAGGATGATAAAGACAAAGGGCGTCCACTGCCAGGTGTCACCGATGATGATTGCCAGCCGCGCGGTTGCTGGGTTCTGAACCCATGAGACATTGATCAATCCCATCTCGCGCCAGAGCGGTGCCAGCGGCCCGATGATGGTGTCCATGAGCATTTTGAACAGGAAGCCGATGCCCACGGGCGTGATCATCATGGGCAACAAAAACACGATACGAAAGAATCGCCGCCCAGGCAGATTCTGCGTGACGAGCAGGGCCAGGAATAACCCTAGCGTATATTGGAGAACCACGCCTCCAAAGACGAAAATGAGGGTCACAATCAGCGTGCCGGGCCGCCCATTGACGCTGAAAGCGCGGATGGCGATCCACACCAGCGTCAGGGTAATGACAATCGTGATGAGGCGCATAACGATGCCAAACGCCCGTCGTTTAGGCCCGGTGAGATAGCGGTAAAACCAATAGATCAACAGCGCGACGATCACCGCCAGCACCACCCAGGTCAATACGTCGATATCACTGGCTTCGACCATCTTCCCCATGAAGCGACGCCGCTCACCGCGCGGTTTCCCGCTCAAGGGGTTCATTAACAATTTTTCATAATTAGCGAAGCCGACAAACTTGACTTCGAAGCCACCCTTCACAAACTTGATTTGTGAGAGCGAGGTAAACACGGAGAGGATGAGCGGGAAAACGGATAGGAACAGAACTACCAGCACAGCGGGCATGATCAGGACATACTTAGACGGGTCTTCCCAATGCGAAGGACGCTTCCCAACATATCCAGCCTCCTTCGCAATGTTGGTGGCACTTCGTTCATTTTGTTCAGCTACCATAGCTCTCCCAGCCTGTTGGTTATTAAACTCTCGGAGGCGTGTTGCCTCCGAGAGCTATTTCTGTCACAACCCGTCATAACGAGTGTAATGCTACTCCAGTCCAAGCGTGCCGCGATAGGCGGCGAGCTGGTCTTCACGCCCCAATTCGTCGGTGAGGTCTTCCCACTGATCGTAGATTTCCTCAGCCGCCTCTGCAGCGGTGAACTCTCCGGCCAGGAACTGGCTTAGCACGGTGTCGAGCACCACCTGCTGGTAACGCTGGTTCTGCGGGATACGCAGGTCCAGAACCATGTTGGGGCTGCTGAGGCTGTTCTGAATCGCGCCCAGATACACTTCAGCCGCCATTTCACTGAAACCGGCGTCCAGCCAGGGGCCGAGTTCCTCGAACTGGGAGATGCGATAGGGGTTGAAGCCCGTCTTGCCGATAGTTACATCGACATTCGCCTGCGCCGGCTGGGCCATGTAGGAGAAGAAGGCGTAAGCCGCGTCTTTCTTTTCTTGCTCAATGCCCGCGCTGATGCCACCCGACCAGCCACCAAACGAAGCAAACGGGGCGTAGTTGACCCCATCCACGGCGTACGGGCAAGTTTCCTCGTCGCATGGAACCAGTTTGTCGGTTTCGCGATCAACCACCTCGGTCGAGCCGGGGGTGATCACCGCGCCAACCAGGTCTTGCACCACAGACTGTTCCGGGTCAACGGCCAGCGATCCGATGTCGCCCCAGTCGAGGCTCAGCGCGCAACGGCCAGAGATGAACAGGGTGCGGGTGTCACCCACATCCAGCGCCTGCTCATTCGGCGGGCCAAACTTGTTGGTTGCTTTGTAGATCTCCAGCGCACGGATGAAGCCCTCGTTGTTGACCAATGGCTCCATAGTTTCGACGTCGAAGAACGCGCCCTGTGAGGTCCCCTTGCTCTGGATGAAGGGGGCCGCGATCGAGGTGATCCACCAGTACGATTGCGCACTGCGTGCCTTGGAAATGCACGAGCCGTAGTCGCCATCACCATCACCGTTCATATCCATGCCGTGCGCGGCTTCGGCAACTACCAGATACTCGTCCCAGGTCCTGGGCGGGTCCATGCCGAGTTCTTCGAGAACATCAATGCGATAGTAGACCATGTGGAAGTCGCCGTCGAGCGGGATGGTGTAAATATTGCCCTGATACGTGGCGCTGAACTCACGGAAGAACGAGGCGATATCGTCCCACGCGATATCCGGGTCATTTTCGACATAGGGTGTGAGGTTTTCCAGATAACCGGGAACGATAAAGTCAACCATCCACTGTGGGGCAAAGACGAACGCATCGTAGCTGTTGGTCCCGGTCGCCTGATCGGTCAGGATCGTTTGATACAAGTCTGCAAACGGAACTGTTATGACGTTCACCTGAGCGCCGGTCATCTCTTTGAATTCGGGGGCGCGACGCTGCAGCGGTTCTGCGATCTGGGGGCCGGTAAAGGTCAGAATATCAAGCTCGATGCCCTCGAAGGGCTTATCCTCTTGTGAGTACGATGTGCCCACCGCACCCCAGGCCAGTAAGACAACTAACAGAACGGGGAGTACTTTCTTCATTTTCCTGGCTCCTAAACTAATTTCATTGTGTGACAGCCAAGTCACACCCAAAAGGACGAAGCAAGGCAGGTTAGTAGATACGGACACTGTGAACATTTGAAGCGAAAGCTACGAGCGGTTTTGTCTCGATTTGTTCCTCCTTTCCTCACGACATATCACCGAACGTGCCACCATCACTATATAACGCGGAGGGTACTTATCAGAGTTTCTCAGGTCGTTCGCCACAGGTTGCGAAGATTTTCGATTGTGGTACCGGTACCCTAAATGGGTATA
>CAZSXY010000025.1:0-14572 GCA_964611395.1 uncultured Anaerolineaceae bacterium
GCCCTGAGCGACTATTGCAGGCCGCTTCGTGAACGAAAAACAGGCCCTCGCCGGTCAGCGGGGGCTTGATCATGTCACCGCGACGTTGTCGCCGCTACCGCCCGTTGACGCGCTTCATCCCCTCGACGAGCACTTTGCTCACCTCTGGCCGCGTGAATTCGACCGGCAGCATCTCGCCGTTGGCGAGTTTCTCGCGCACCTGCGTGCCACTAAGAAACACCCACTGGGCTTTGCCGTGCGGGCAGGTCTTGGCCGTCACAACCGTTTCGCATTTGGTGCAGTAGAAGGCGTGCTCGAACATCAAGGGGGTGATCGCCAGCGCCTGCGGATCGAACTCGTCGAAGATGCGCTGGGCATCATACGTGCCGTAATACTTGCCCACACCCGCATGATCGCGCCCCACGATGAAGTGCGAGCAGCCGTAGTTCTTGCGGGCGATGGCGTGGAAGATCGCCTCGCGCGGGCCAGCGTAGCGCATCGCCGCCGGGAACACGTTGAGCAACACGCGATCCACCGGGTAATACGTGTCCAGAATCGCCTGGTAGCTGGCGATGCGCACGTCGGCGGGGATGTCATCGCTCTTGGTTTCGCCGACCAGCGGGTGCAGCATCAGCCCATCGACCACTTCCAGCGCACATTTTTGCAGGTATTCATGCGCGCGATGAATCGGGTTGCGCGTCTGGAAGGCCACGATCCGCCGCCAGCCCCGCTCGGCAAAAATGCGCCGCGTTTCGGCGGGTGCGAGGCGAATGTCGCCGAACGTGGACACGACGGCTTTCGGACGGTCGAAAATCCAGATGTCACCGGCCAGGCACACGTCGCCCTGTTTGTAAATGCGCGCCACGCCGGGATGCTCCTCATCAGTCGTGCGGTAGACGTTTTCCGCCTCGACCGCTTTGTCATAGCGGAATTTCTCGGCGACGGTCAGCACGCCAAGCAACCGCTCACCGTCTGGTGAATCCGCGTCCGGCTCGGCCAGGGCGACGGTTTCGCCCGGCGCAATCGAATCGGCCAGGTCGTCTTCGACGGCCAGCGTCACGGGGACGGTCCAGGGCAAACCGTTTGGCAGGTGCATGTCATAGACAACACTCTTATAGTCGGTTTCGCCCATGAAGCCGGTGAGCGGGCTGTAGACGCCGGTCGAAATGCACTCAATATCGGCGGTGTTCAAGGGGCTGAGCGAAACGCGCCTCAAACCCTGGGCACGCTCGCGCATGGCCTCGCGCATCTCGCCATCCAGCAGGCGGTTAACCAGCACGCCGCCATGCGGGGGAATCAATCGCAAAGAATTTTGGTGTTCTATCATGTCCTGGCCCTTCATATGCATCGGTTACGAGCCTCTTCGCTCCGGCGGCGAATTGTACCGTGCAGGCGAAGTTTTGGCTAATGGGGCGCTCCTCAAACTCCCACTTGACAAACCTTCAATCCATGCTAAAATTACGCAGTGTACTTTGTCGTACAAAGTGCACGCCGCAACAAAGTATCTTGCGCATATCATAGGAGAACTACCATGCACCGTAACACCCTGAATCTGAAGGAGATCGAGCGCCGGGCGTATCGCTCGACATTCCAGGATGGACTGTGGGATATCTACCTGGGCCTTGTTTTCACAAACTTCGCACTCGGCGCACTGCTCGACCGCCTTGAGTTGAGCGAGGGGCCACGAATGGCCTTAACACTCGGTTATTTCGCAATCATCATGGTTCTGTTCATCGGTGCGAAACGCTATGTTACCATGCCGCGCATGGGGCAGGTCAGGTTCGGGCCGCAGCGGAAACGCAAGCTGAACAAAGCCCGTATCGTGCTGGGCGCATCGGTTCTGCTGGGGCTGGCAGCCTTCCTCTCTGCCGGAGCCGACGTTGCCCCCAGTGTAGACGCGTTGGTCATCATCTTTGCGGCCAATATCCTGATCGTGCTTGGCGCGACGGCGTACTTTATGGACTACGAGCGGCTCTACCTGTGGGCCATCTTATTCGCCCTGTCATTGCCAGTGGGGGAAATCTTGAAAGAGTATGCTGATCTTAGCGACCCTGCACTCGTGTTCTTCGTGTCAGGAGGCATCGCCACTGTCACCGGCGCGCTCCTTTTCATTCGTTTCCTCCGTGATTACCCGATTTCACGCGAAGGAGCGCCTGATGATGAAGGGTAATCCGTTGGATCGTTCGCCATCCCTGGTGACGGACATCGACCGGCTGATCCACGAACCAGCGCGGCTGAGTGTAGTCCTCCTGCTTTATGTCGTCGAGAGCGCAGACTTCACGTTCTTAATGAACCAGACCGGTCTGACATGGGGGAACCTATCATCCCACATGAGCAAGCTTGAAGATGCCGGCTATGTCGCAGTTGAGAAGACATTCGTGGGTAAGAAACCTCAGACGCTGGCCAGGCTCACCCCAGAGGGCCGGGCAGCATTCGAGGCCTACCGGGAACACATGGCCCAGGTACTCGATCTGCCTGAGCGTTGACCACCACTCAAGACAAACACGCGGGGCGTGCCCGTTCAAGCGAGTACGCCCCGTTCACACACCAACTAGCACAGCTTACACGCCCAGTTCCTTCTTATCCACAAACCACCACGCCAGCGCCAGGTACACCAGCGCGACGGCCACCAAGATCGCCCAATCCGCCAGATCGACGCCCTTGTCGATAACTTCACCCCCATTGAAGTAATGGAACAACAGGAAGGGCCGAATGCCCTGGAGCGACTCGATCGCGGAGGCAAGGCTATAGGCCAGGTACGAGCCAATCCAGAACAGGTAGACAAGCGGCCCGGCGAAGTGACGGCTGGACGGCACGGTGACCGCCAACAAATACGCGAACGCCCCGACCACCATCACCGGTAAGACCTCGCCCACGATACCCAGCGCCAGCCGCCACACCGACACTTCGAACTCTGGCCAGATCAACGTTCCCACCCAGAGGGCCAGGAAGGCCCCCACCAGCACCCCCATTACCATCAGTACAGAGTTCAGCACGCGACCGATCAGGTAGGTGCGGCGCGATACGGGCAGGCTCAGCATGACGTCGAGGGTGCCGTCGCGTTCGGCATTAGTGAAAGCATTGAAGGCCTGGACACTGGCGATCACTCCCAGGATCAGGGTGCAAAAGAGGTTGAATTCCATCTGCAAGTACTGCCCCGGTGCGGTCAGGTCAAAGTCTTCGATGTCGCCGGTGTAAAACATCGCGATCATTTCATCCGGATAGGCCTCAAGCAGCTTGTTGAACTCTTCTGTCTGCTCCAGAAGCGCCGGATAGAAGGCCACATAGATCAGCCCATACAACGCGAAGCCAATCGCCAGCCAGAACATGGTTCGCCGCGAATCGCGAAACGCCTTACGAAACACAGCCACCATTGCCTACCCCTCCCTCTTGCCGTAATAGGCCAGGAAAATTTCTTCCAATGTCGGATGTTCAATGTCGATGTCCGCAACGGTGTGTTTTGCGGCCTGCTTGATCACCGCGTCGATGCTTGTTTCACCGCCCACGCGCATGCGCAGCTGTGATCCATTGACGGACATATCGGAAATGCCCGGCAACATCCGGAAGTCATCCACCGGAACCGGCCCGTCAAACTCCAGATTCATCCACCGGAAGGCTACGCGCGTGAGATTGGCCACCGTCTCGACGGCCTCCAACCGTCCTGCGCGAATGATCCCCACCCGGTCGCAGATCACCTCGACCTCCGGCAGGTTGTGCGACGAGAGAAACACTGTCCGCCCTTCGTCACGAGCCTCGTGCATGAGTTCATGGAAGGCCTGTTGCATGAGCGGATCGAGACCCGTTGACGGCTCATCGAGAATCAGCAATTCGGGCTTATGCGCCAGCGCCGCGATCAAGCCCATCTTGCGTCTCATGCCGGTAGACATCCCCTTGAGCGAGCGGGAAAGATCGAACTCTAACCGTTCGGCCAGCCGGTGCGCCTCATTCAAATAGCCATCCGACGCCCCGCGCACGTCTTCCAGCCAGCGAATGTATTCCTCGCCCGTCCAGTTTTCCCAGAGCGCCAGCTCCGACGGCAGGTAACCGATGCGCTGGCGGATGGCCACGCTGTCGCGCACCGTGTCCAGCCCGAAGATCGTCGCCGATCCCTCGCTCGGACGGATGAAA
This sequence comes from uncultured Anaerolineaceae bacterium, assembly GCA_964611395.1. Lineage (GTDB taxonomy): Bacteria > Chloroflexota > Anaerolineae > Aggregatilineales > Aggregatilineaceae > CAZSXY01. Next base: position 4,108 of record CAZSXY010000025.1, read on the forward strand.
TCGAGCAAGGTGCGAATCATCGTCGTCTTCCCCGCCCCGTTAGGTCCCAAAAAGCCGAAAATCTCGCCCTCGACTACGGTCAGGTTCACATCCTGGATGGCGGTGAGCTTGCCGTAACGATGCGTCAGGTTATGTGTCTGGATGATGGCCTTTGACTGGCCAACCATAGGAAACTCCTTTCATGCACGCGCCCGTGCAGCAACAGCCAACTGTTATCATACGTCCGGCGCAACCACGAACACCCCCAAATTTCAGGGTATAGGGTCCCATCACGCAAACGCTTGAACGGTGATCGCAGGCCCGGCACACGAAGCGACGATGGTTGGCGGGATCGCACGCAACGCCTGCCCCTTCAGCCAGGTACACGACGGGCCGCGTCGGTTTCCAGCATAAGCCGACCGGCCCGCCCCGTCAAGGCACAACCCACCCCAAAACGCTGACATCGCGCTGACACCCCCCTGCCGCCGGAGCATCGCCACGATGAAACAGTGTTTGTTAGGCATCCGGCGGGTATGATACACTACAACCAACCAGCATCACCACGCGAGCGAGGGGCAGCATACGCGTGGCGGTGGAAGCGCAAGCCTTCGCGTTATCGAGCTTCTACCGCAACGGGGGGATCATCTTCGAGGCGCTTGGCACGCTTACGGCCCTGCCCGATCTCGGCTGCACGGCGCGCTCGACAACGCCAACCAGATGCTCGAAATCTGCGACCTGCGCAATTGCACCTTACAGTAGGGCACTCCTATGATCGAGAAACTAGCCGGTTTGGGCTTCCGCATCCGTGTGACCCTGCTCATTGTGGGGTTACTGCTGTTCATCATTTTCTTGCTGCAGAATACCGGTGATATCCGCATCGAGTTTCTGGTGTTCGATGGCAGCATTCCGGGGGCGATCCTGGTGCTGGTCACATCAGCGATCGGGTTTGTGTTTGGCGTCTTCACGACGCTGAACACCCAACGCCAGCGCCGCAAGCGTCACGAGAGCAAGCTCAAGGAGAAAGCGGAAGCGGAAGCCAAAGCGGAGTGAGACAAGGCCTGTGCGTATTTCCAAAACGGGTGACGCTCGCCCCTTTATGCTCTATTCAGTGCTGCTCGTTTTCTTAGGAGGGAAAAGAGGTCTCGTAACTGGGCCAGAAGGCACACGAAGAACACTGATAACAATAAAGCTCGTGCGGTGAGCAGCCTGGTTGCCAACGAATAGGTATATGTCAGTATTGGGATGGCCAATCCGCGCATTTTCCCAAACCTGTTCCGGTTGTTGAGGGAACTTTCGGAGCCATTCGTAGAAACCCCACTCCAGCACTTGCTGATCGTGGTGCTGCGCCTGGGTCAAACAATCCGGACAGCGATAGCGAATACGTGGCTCTAGCGGAAAATCTCGCTTGACCTGTACCTCGTCCAATTCTGTAAAACCAGGCAACCCCAACTGAAAAAGTTTTTCATAATGTGGATTGTCCGCAAAGTAGGTTTTGAGAATGGATAGTGGCTTGATGATACCGAGACTCCGTCGCTGATCATTCAAGACGTTCACGCAAGAATCTGTCAGGTTACCGATCAAGTTCCGGCGTTCATCGGTCGAGTCCACTCTTCCAACGACCTTTACCTTATCGGCTAAAGAATCCCACTTATCCTTCGAGCCGGCTATTTTCCAACTTTCCCGCCGGTTATCGCGCTCGTTGCGCTCCACCTCAATTTGAACGACATCCCAACGACGCCAAGGCATATCTGTGCGAGTAGGATACACGCGCACAAATCCAAGTTTTTCTGACCATCCTGCCATACAAACGGTGACACGACCGTCGCGCATAGGTTCAGGACAAGCACGACCGAGAACGACCAAATCACTAATGAGCATTCGTCAGTCCTTCTGACGGAACAGGAGACTGAATGGGATTTGCGACGGTACTCCAAACCAGTTTTTCTGCTTCTGGTTTGATTTCGCAGACTTCAAATTCAAGCACCCATACAGGAACTCGATCGCTTTCTGGACCATGAATCAAGCGCCACGTCCGCAGGAATTCTCTTCTCCCTGCAAAGCCCTCTGCTTGAGCTTCTCGATTGGAAATCTTATTGAGTTGTTGCCTTGTGATGCGAACTAGACGAATTCGTGCCACTTGAGTTTGCCCACGTCCAGGCTGGACAGCGTAAGTAGCTCCAATACGCCATTTTACTCTGCCCTTCTTCTTAACAGCAACTATTTTATTATTCATTGCACGAATAGCAACTTCATCTGCAGAAACAATTCTGCGAGTTGCTGTTTTCTCATGCAGGATCACTTGGGGCCAAGTATATTGGAAAATCATTTGATGTCCCCTTCCTGTCTACGCTGATCGCATGATGACAACATTGTACTGAAACGGGGCAGCAATTGCTACCCCGCCAGCACAATCGATAGACACACGCTTGATGGGGTACACCAAACGCGACAGTGATTTTCGTCCGGCGCTCACTCCCCTGCGCCATACACACGCGATCCGGGTTGGAACTTCGACCACGCGAACCAGAAATGCCCGGCTCCCACGCGCTGCCGCAACTGCGCGCCGGTCAGTTCGCCCTCGACGGCGGTGCCGAACGCATTCCACGCGCTGTTCGTCTGGTGATCGCGGATCGTGCCGTTTGGCTCCGCGTAAAAGGTGAGCACGTCGCCATCCAGTTCGCGGCTATAAAGCGCCGCCGTGCCAACATCGCGCGACCGGTCGATCTGCGGCTCGTCAAGGGCGCTGGCCACGCCCGGCTGCCAGAAGGCAACGACCGGCTCACCGCCGATCATGTCATTGATCGCCGTCTCGCGTACTAAAACGCTGAACGGGTAGGCGACCGACTCGCCGTTGATCGTTGCGCCGAGCACTTGCGCCATCACCGGCAGGCGGTCGTCGAGCGCCTCTAGCTCGACCTCCGAAAGAATCGGCGTGCCAAACGTGTCATAGTCCCAGTACGGGTTGTTGCCATAGTTGCGCTCGTAGTCGGCGGGAATGGCCATCACCAGCCCGCCAGGGAATTGCTCGAAAAAGTGCCCAAACCCGACCACCTGCGACGGCAAAAAGGTCAGCCGCGTGCCCATATAAGCCCCGACGATCGCCTCGCCGGTGAACTGCTGCCACCAGCTTTGTGTCAGGTCATCCCACATGACCAGGTCGCTGCCGCGCAGGTTGCCGGTCGTGCCAAAGGCCAGCACATCCTCACCCACGCGCCGGTCAAAGACGATCGAGGCGTTGCACAGCGGGCAAAACGTCACCGCCACCGGCACGCCGCCCACCACGTCATTCACGATCTCGTGAAACATGAGGATCGCCAGTGGATAAGCCCGCGCTTCGCCGTTGATTTGCAGCGCGATCACCGGCGAAGGCCGCGATAGCCACGCCCGCGCCTCATCGACCGTTTCAAACGCCGGTTCATAGATAGCCGGGATGCCGTTCGGCGGCAGGCCGCCGGACACGATCTCGTTGAACGACACACTGCGCTGGCAGAAATCGGTTTTGTCCCAATAGCGAGGCTCGAACGGCACGCGCCGCCCCCCGAAGGGATCGTCGCAACTTAGTTGCGCGTGTGCTATGCCCTGACCGGTCGCCATGACACCGGCCAGGCTGCCCACCGCCAGAAAGACCGCCAGCCCAAGCTCTACTTGTCGCCACCAGACCATCATACCCTCCGCTATCGCCACTACATGCCCGTTTGTTGTTAACATTGTAGATATGCAGGCGCGATTGATGTGTTCCCTGGACAACAGTCCGGGCGGATAGGGTCTGTTAGAATAGCATCATGTCAGGGCCGATGCCGATGCAGAGGCTGGACAGGAGCGACCCCGCCCACCCCTTCACGCAGCGCGGGGCAACGCATCGATTTGCGCCACCAGGGCGAAATCCAGGTCAGTAATCCCGCCTTGATCGTGCGTCATCAACGAGATGGTGAGGTGCTTCCAACCGTGAATATGGAGATCAGGATGGTGATTCGCCACCTCGGCCAGATGCGCCACCGCGTTTGCAAACAACATGACCTGGGCGAAGTTCTTGAACGTGAGTTCCGCCCGGAGCAGGCCGTCGCTCTGCAAATCCCAGCCGGGATGATCGGCCAGCCATGCCTGAATCTCGCCTGGTGTATAAACCCTTAGTGTCCTTGCCATTACGGAACCTTTCTGCTCATACCATCGCCGCCCCAAAAGACCGCTTGACCAGATTATAGGCACGCACACCGCCACAGTCCGCATCATTTGGCATTTTATTTGCAATTTCATGATATTTATAAATGCAATCTAACGTAAATCTACGACAATTCTTAACAGGTTCTCATCATCTTCTGCTAACGTTATTAAATGGCGTGGCATCACACCATCGACCGGATGTGTACCTGTCGCGCCAATAAAGGATGGATAACCATGGCTAAGTTGCACCCTAACGGAAATGGCCGCGCAAACGGCAACGGGCACCTTCATGAAGTCGCCGAGCATATCACCACGGCTGAGTTCGAAGTATTCGATCCGAAGGAAGCGATCGAAGAAGCGGTGCGCCTGATCTTGCTCAATGTGGGCGAGGACCCCGACCGCGACGGTCTGCTGCGCACACCCCACCGCGTCGCCAAAATGTACGGGGAGCTGCTGGAAGGCTACCGGCAGGACGTCAAGACCCTCATCAACGGCGCAATGTTCGATGTGGAATATGGCGAAGGCGAGATGATCGTCGTGGCCGACATCGCGTATAGTTCGATGTGCGAACACCACATGCTCCCCTTTGTCGGCAAGGCGCACGTGGCCTATATCCCACGCGACAAAGTCGTCGGGCTGAGCAAGATTCCGCGCATCGTGGATATGTTTGCGCGACGCTTGCAGGTGCAGGAACGGCTGACCAGCGAGATTGCCGACGCGCTACAGGAAAATCTCGACCCCCTGGGCGTGATCGTGGTCATCGAGGGCCAGCATAGCTGCGCGTCCCTGCGTGGCGTCAAGAAGCACGGCGTGAACATGGTCACGGTGGCCAAGCGCGGTGAGTTCAAAACCAATCCGGCCCGGATCGACGAGTTCTACCGGCTGGCGAGAATCTAGCACCGACACACCGGCTCCGGATAACGCATGGGGAAACCCTTTCAACTGTGCATGAACTGGCAGTCATGCGTTTGGAGTTCAAAGCGCCGCGAAAAGCCTGGTATCACGCCTCATTTATGCTAAACGCATAAACTCATCACGCATCACCCAACCGATTGTGCAACGTCCGGGGCGCATCGCGCCTCGGCTTCTTCCCTGCGCAACGAGGGCCGCCCCGCCACTTGCAGCGCCGGCTGGCACGCGCAATACTTCAGGCAATCAAACAAAAACAGCAAGGGGGGATCAGGATGAACCTTCAAGACAAAGTGGCCCTGGTGACCGGCAGCGCACACCGCGTCGGCAAAGCAATCGCGCTGGCACTGGCGCAAAAGGGCGCACATATCGTCGTGCACTACGGGCGGTCGGAAGCAGCCGCTCGTGATGCGGTCGCGGCGATCAAGTCATTTGGCGTTCGCGCTATCGCCGTCCAGGCCGATCTGCACGACCCCGCCCAGATTGACGCGCTATTTGAGGCGACGCAAGCCGAGTTCAACCGGCTCGATGTGCTGGTCAACAGCGCGTCGAATTTCGTCAAGCAGCCCTTCGATGAGATCACCCTCGACACGTGGAAAGACGTCATGCAGGTGAACCTGCGCGCGCCGTTCCTCTGCACTCAGCGCGCCGCACGCCTGATGCGCCAGGTGGAACGACCGGCGGGCGAACCCGCCGCCATCATCAACATCACCGATCTGATCGGCCTTCTCCCCCGGCACGATTTTGTGCAGCATGGCATCAGCAAGGCCGGACTCATCCACCTGACCCACGCGTCGGCGCTGGAGCTAGGCCCGGATGTGCGCGTTAACGCCATCGCGCCGGGTGCGATCCTGCCCCCGTCCTACCTGGACAAAGAAGGCGAGCGCTGGCAATCGTTTGGTGAACGCACACCGCTCCGGCGGGTCGGCCATCCTGATTACATCGGGCAAACGGTCATTTTTCTGGTTGAGAACGACTACATCACCGGCGCGGTGATTCCCGTCGACGGCGGCGAGCACCTGATCGGGCCAGGGGAATGACGCCGTCGGCACATCACCGGACAGGCAGCCCCCTGCCCTGCCCGGCTTGCTCGTCTGGTTCCCACTAGCCTACCGCATCAGCCGGTACGCCAGCGACAGCACCACCCGGCGCGGCATGATCCGGCTTGCGCCCCACGCAAACAGCGCATTCAATCGCCCGGCAACGACGCTCGGCTTGCGCTTGAGCATGGCCCGAATGCCGATCTCGGCGACGCGGTCGGGGTCCATCGCCGTCACCCGGTGGTACAGGCCGTAGCTCTGTCCGGCCACTTCATGAAACTCCGTGCGCGTCACGCCGGGCGACAGCACCGTACAACTCACGCCCGTTCCACGCAGCTCGTAGTGGATCGCCTCGCCGAAGTTGAGGACGAAGCTCTTGGCGGCGGCATAGCTGGCGAACAGTGGTGTCGGCTGGTACGCGCCGGTCGATGCCACCTGCAAAATCCACCCGGAACCCCGCGCAACCATGTCTTTGGCAAACAGGCGTGTCAAATGCACCAGGGCCACAATATCAAGTTCCAGCATGGTGCGCTCTTTTTCCCAGGGAATGTCAAGGAAAGTGCCAAACGCGCCAAACCCGGCATTGTTGACCAGCACGTCAACCTGGCGACCCGCGCCGGTGATGCGCTCGTGCAAGACCGCTGGCGCGTCGTGAGCCGTCAAGTCCATCGGAATGACCTCCACTTCGACGGCAAAACGCTCCATGATCCCGGCGCGGACGGCGTTCAGGCGCTCTTCGCGGCGAGCCACCAGAATCAGGTTGGCTCCACGTGCCGCCAACCGGTGGGCGAACGACGTTCCCAGTCCGCTCGATGCCCCGGTTACCAGCGCCCACTTTCCTTTGAGTTCCATATCGCTCATTCGTTCCTATCCTTCCTGGTCGCGATGCGCCACGCCCTACAATAGCTATCTCGCGCGAAATACCCCATGCGCCTGCACAGCACCCAGCTCTTGCGCGGTAGGCGATCATGTTACCACACCGCCGCGTCCGAGTCAGGGGGTGATTTCACGGCGGTAGCGGCATAGTGCCACCTGGACTATGATCGTCTACAAGCACTGGCCACATTGGCATGGACGCACCATCCTAAGAGGCGCTATGACAAACGACAAAATCATCATCCGCGACCTGCTTTTGCGGGGCATCATTGGCTTGAACGACTGGGAGCGCGAAAAAAAACAAGACATCCTGATCAATGTGATCCTGTTCACCGATACGCGAGCCGGAGCCGCTCATGATGACCCGGAGCACATCCTCAACTATCGCACCATCACCAAGGCCGTGATCGTGCATGTCGAGGAATCCAGTTATTACACCGTCGAGGCGCTGGCCGACGCGATCGCGCGCATTTGCGTGGTCGATCACGACGCTGACCGGGTGATCGTCCGGGTCGAAAAGCCGAACGCATTGCGTTTTGCCCAATCGGTCGGCGTGGAAATCGAGCGGGAGCGGGCTGATTTTGAGTGAGCCCGGTTCCCCTATCGCGGTTTTCATCACGCTCGGCTCGAACATCGCTCCGGAATACAATCTGCGTCGCGCGGTGGCGTTGCTGGGGCAGAATCATCACCTGGCGATCCGGGCCGTGTCGCGTGTTTACATGACCGCGCCCGTGAGTGCGTCCGGGGCAATCAGCCGCGAGCAGCCGCCTTTTCTCAATGCCGCCGCAAGCGTCGCATCCGACGGCTATTATTCGCCGCTTCAACTCAAGTTCAATGTGCTGCGTTTCATCGAGTTGCTGCTTGGCCGCAAGCGAAGCCACGACAAGTTTGCGCCCCGCGTGATTGACCTGGACATCGCGCTCTATGGCAACCTGGTCATCAACACGCCGCACCTCACCATCCCAGACCCCGCTATCCTCACGCGAGCGCATGTGGCGCTGCCGCTGGCCGATCTGGCTCCTGACCACCTGCACCCCATCACCGGCGAATCACTGGGAGCCATCGCCGCCAGCTTCGCCGGGACGCCGGGCATCACCGTCCGCGACGACATCCGCTTGACCTGACCCGCCCCTGTACGGCAACGGGCACTCGCATATCTCCTGGGCAGGTAGTGCACCTGCTGGCAATAACTCTCTTGTGCTGGAGACAAGACAATGCTATAGTGCCAGTAACAGAAGACGAAACGCCGTTGCTACCCCTCCCAATACCCCACCGCAGCCGGTAGCAGCCGTTTCGAACACAGGGGAGATAGAGGGAGGCATACAAAATGGGCGAGAACCAACCGCAACAACCGCAACCATCACCGGGCGAATCGCAAATCCAGGCCGAGGAAGTGAGGCAGCAGGCCCAGCAGGTACTTGACCAGCTTGGCATCGACACCAACGTGGCAATCAAAGTGCTTATCGTGGCTGGTGTGTCGGCACTCATCGGAGCGGTGATCGATCGCATTCTCGAGCTGCCAACCGGCACACTGTTTTTCTCATTTGGCGGACTCATCGCGGCACTCAACGGCCCAACCTACCAGTTTTTCAAGGGGCGCGAGAGCCTCGGCGCAACCGTCATGAGCGCCGTCGCCGGTTTTGCCGGGCTGCTGGTGTGGTGGATCGTGACCAAGATCATCGGCGACCGCGATCTGGCTCGCAACTTCACCTATAACCCGGCCGATAGTTACAATCTTTTCGAAGTGCTGATCACCGGTGTGGTCGTCGGGCTGCTCAGCTATGGCTGGTTCGCGCTGCTACGCCGCCTGCCCGACAAACTCCCCCGATAGCTGCTACGCGACACTATCCCGCCAACACAAAAAGGGGTAGCTCACAGGAGCCGCCCCTTTAATTTGTGTCAGAACTTAGTGCCAGACGTTGCTACAGCAGCGACACCACCGTAACGGCGAACAGCACGAAGCTCAGGTACAGGTTGGACACCTTGAACACGCTCAGCGCACGCTTGCTGGTGTAATGAACGCGGAGACTGGCCGCGCCCCACACCATCCAGGCCGTCACCAGCGCCACCGGCACGAGATAGGGCCAGCCGAGCGCCGGACGCACCGCCAGCAGCACGCCAAAGAAGCCGGTCGCCACCGCATGCACGATCATCCAGAAGACGGCGCGTTCTTTTGAGGCCACCACCGGCAACATCGGAATGCCTGCCCGCGCATAATCCGGGCGGTAAGCCAGCGCCAGGCTCCAGAAGTGCATCGGCGACCAGGTGAACAGCAAGAGCGCCAGCACAAGCACGCCCGGATCGGCCCAATGGCCCACCGCCGCGCCGCCGCTGATGACAGCCGCGCTCCCCGCCGCCCCGCCGCACACCACGTTCAGCACACTGCGCGGCTTCAGCCAGATCGTGTAAATGCCCACGTAAATGAACGCGCCCACCGCCAGCCATAACGCCAGCGCCGGATTGCCCGCGCCCCACGCGATCGCGCTGGCGGCGATCACCATGCTCGACGCGATCAGGAGCGCCAGCCACGCATTGACCCGCCCGGTCACCAGGGGGCGCTGGCGCGTGCGCTTCATGGCCCAGTCGCTGGTGCGTTCAAGATACTGGTTCAATGCGGACGCCCCCGCCGCCGACAGCCCACCGGTGATGACCAGCAAGAGCAAATCGCCACCAGCAGGAACACCGCCGCTCCCCAGCATAGCGCCCCCCAGCGCCGCAAACAGCAGTAACAAAACAACGCGGAGCTTAAACAAGACGATGATCGTCGCCAGAAGCCCTTGCGATGCTTCATCGCGAGCGAGCGTGGCGGTAACTTTCACTTGCTGGCCAGCGATCGTCATGGTTCCTCCCATTGGCGTGTTGAATCCCCACCAAGATTATAAGCAGAACCGTGCCCATCGAGGCTATTTTAACAAATTTCTATCTTACATTTCCCAATTATTTGCCGGATAGTGCTGCCAGCCACCACACCCGCCACGCGGAAACGCTTGCGCAAATTCCCTGCACCCCCCGCCTAATTCTTGTGTTATAGTAAACATAGAGTTCGGTTAGACAGGAGCGAATGCGATGGAAGGTCTATTTAGCTTTCTCGCCAGCCGGAACGGGCGCATCGTGCGTGCCGTTGCCGGCATCGTGCTGATCGTCATCGGGCTAATCGTTGTTTATAACAACGACAGCAGCGGTGGGTGGATTCTCGTTGTGGTCGGACTGGTTCCGCTTGCAGCGGGCGTGTTCGACTTCTGCGTATTCGCCCCGTTGTTCGGGTTGCCGTTCAAGGGACCAGACATCCGCGCAAAAGAGGCTAGTACACCGCAGGGCAACGAGTAACGAACCCACACCATCCACATTACTGACCACACACAAGAAACCGGGCGGCTTGATTGTCGCCCGGTTTGTTGCCGGCACGCCCAAGTGGGAGGGGAAGAGCACGTACCGGCGTCTAAAGGTGGTTGGTTTGGCTCTTATACTATACGAACAAATGTTCTGAATGTCAAGCGCAA
>CAZSXY010000025.1:14672-35567 GCA_964611395.1 uncultured Anaerolineaceae bacterium
GTGGTTGGTTTGGCTCTTATACTATACGAACAAATGTTCTGAATGTCAAGCGCAATTCGCCCCGCCTCCAGGTTGGCTCATTCTAACGGTTTACGCACGAATTTTTCTGCTAAGACGGAGAAGTTGCGGAGAAATCTTTTTCTCTCTCTTTCTTCTTTTCACTCTGCGATCTCGGCGACCTCTGCGGTTAATTTTCGGTTGACTGCTCCGGCCCCCCAGCCCTAGTCAAGCAAACCATCCGGCCCGCGCGTTGTGAATGGCACAAACCCACTCATATGATCGAGTAAGTCCGCCAGCCCCGCCTCCAGGCTCACCTGCGGATACCAGCCCAGCGCATTGAGCTTGCTGCCGTCGATGGCAAACGACAGGTGCGTGAGCACATCCTGTTCGGTATAGCGCACGCCAACGCCCGGTCGCAGCGCCTTGATCGCCGCCACAATGTCGCCAATCGTCACGTTCTCGCCCACCACGTTGACCACCTGCCCGATCATCGGTTCGGCGTGCGTCAGCGCAAAGCGAATCGCCCGGCTGGCATCAGCCACATGAAGCTGCGGACGGCGCTGTTTACCGGTTCCGTAGACGGTTAGCGCGCGGTGCACGCTCGCCAGGTACGCGAAACGGTTGGCCACAGCATCAAACCGCACTGCCGGGGCAAGGCCAAACACCGGCCCCAGCCGCAAGATCGTCACCGGCAGCCTGCCCGCCTGGTGCATGGCCATGAGGCTGCGCTCGCCGCGCAGTTTGCTCTCGGCATACAACCCCACCGGGCGGCAGATATCCTGCTCCTTGAACGGCGCGGGATGTTTGAACGGGACATCGCCGGTGGCATCGACCGGGCCATAGACGGCGGCGCTGCTGGTGTAAATGAAATGCTCGACTCCTGCTGCGGCAGCGGCTTCGCCCAGGTTGGCTGTGCCCCAGTGATTCACCTGCTCGACCCACCCCGGCGGCCCAAAAGCAAGCGGCGTGCGCACGATGGCCGCCATATGCACCACGGCCCACACCCCCGCCAGCGCCCGGCGCATGCCGGTATTATCCAGGATGTCCCCTTCGATGAACTGGTAGCGCCCGCCCGGCGGCAGATCGAGCAGCGTGGCATACGTTTCGCGCTGGAGGTTGTCCACCACGCGGATCGTGCAGTCATCAAACGCGGGATCGCTGGCCAGGTCACGGATCAGGCGCGAGCCGATATAGCCCGCCCCGCCAGTTACGAGAATCACACGGGACACGTGCCCGCCTCCTTGGTTGTGCTGCCAGATACCATGCAACCGGCGCGATCCCGCCGAGTAATCACTCGTCCTGCTCCGCGATCCCTTTGAGCGCCTGGTTAAGCGCGTCCGTATGCAGGCCGCACTCGCGCTTACCGCTGCCGGTCCAGCGCCCGGATCGCTCGTCCTCACCGGCGGCAACGGGCACGGTACACGGCGCGCAACCGATGCTCAGGTAGCCCTGGCTGAACAACGGGTGCGCGGGCAGATCGTGGCGGTGAATGTAGCGCCAGAGGTCGTCACGCGTCCATGCCACCAGCGGGTTGACCTTGACGCGCCCGTCCGGCAGTACTTCGACCGGCTGCGCGGTGGCGCGGCTGGGCGTCTGGTCGCGGCGGATGCCCGTGATCCAGGCCGCGAGTCCGGCCAGTGCACGTTGCATTGGCTCCACTTTGTGCACATAGCAGCACAAGTCCGGGTCGCGGCGGTAGAGCGGTTCGCCGGCAAGGGAGTGCGCTCCGGCCTGCGTCGGCTCCGGGCGCACAATGCGCAGCGTCAGGCCCAAGCGCGTCACCAGATCGTCGCGGTAGGTGATGGTTTCGGGGAAATGATAGCCGGTATCCAGAAAGATCACCGGCAAATCGGGACGCACCCGGCTGATCATGTGCAACAGCGCGACACTTTGCGTCTGGAATGACGATGTCGCGGCAATCGCGGGCATGAACCGGTCCGCCGCCCACGCGATGATCGCGGCAGGATCGGCTGCTTCAAAATGCGCATTGAGCGCGGCAAGTTCGTCGGCGGTCAAATGGTTGGACATTTCCTGGGCCTAATCGTGTTGTTCGAGCGCATCACCTGTACTAACACCCAATCATACCGGTTCGATGCGCCCAACTCCAGTCCAATTTCCTCACCACCGGCTAGGAGTCGTGCGGCACATAGAACAACAGCAGCGCCTTGTTGCCCGGCACGTAAAAGGGGCTGCGCTGGACGGGGTAAATGCCGTATACCTCGGACAGACGTCGCAAAGTAGCCCGGTCGCCCGGCTCGACAAAGAACGCGAGGTCGCCATCACGAGGCAGCGTTGGCAGGTCATCAACGAGGACATCGGGAGGGTATATGAACACCTCAAGATCATCGGCCAGGAAGCTCAGCAAGCGTTGCGCGTCGATTTCAGGGAGAACCGCCTCATCGGTGAGCACATAAATGCGCGTGCCCGGCGAGAAATCCGCGGCCCGCAACATGGCATCGTCCACGTCGTAATGCACATGCTCGCGCACCTCAACGTTGAACGTATCCAGGAACGGGCCGAAGTAGTAGACCGCTCCCAGCAACGCCACTGCCACCGCGAACACCATCCCGATCCCTTGCGCCACAGCGTCCGGCCAGCGGCGCGGCACGAGCCATTCCAGCGGCCCCCGAATGCCAAGCGCCACCAACAACGCCAGCGCCGGGAACACGACCACATAACGCGCGGTGACCGCGCTTTCCACCAGCAGCGCGTTGCCCGCCGAAGTGCCAAGCAGCCAGATCAACGGCAGGACGCCGGGCCGCCGCCACTGCCATGCGGCCACCAACAGCCCCAGGAGAAAAGCGGGCACAACATGTTCAAGGATCAGCGGGTGATTGCCGCCGTAGTACAGGTAGTAGTGGAACATCGTGTTCTCTGGCGAATTCACGTAGAGCAGCAGCGAGTGCCTGAAATGCGCCCAGCGCGTTTGCAGCGTATTCGCCTCACGCTCGTAGTCCCAGTACTCGCCCCGAAACTCGGTTTTGTCCATGCGGTCGAAAAAGGGGAAGTCCCGCCCGGCAAGCGTATAGTACACCGGCGCAGCCACGATCACGAACGCCACCGCCAGCAGCAGCACCCCGCGCCACGAGGGACGAGGCCGCCACAGGATGAATCCCGCCCCCACCCACGCCGCTACCAGCGCCAGGTAAAAAATGCGCCCCCCTTCATAGAAATATTGCGTCAGGCCGAGCGCCACCCCCGCCCAGGCATAACTCGCCCGGCTGCCGCTCCGCAAAGCACGCGCCAGCAAGGCCAGCGCCAGCGTCCCGAACAACGGATCGGCAATGTTATTCAGCGCCAGGCGGCTGTAGTGGATATGCGGTGGGAAGGCCAGCAGAATAACCGACGCCAGCAAGGCCGTGTGCCGGTCGTACAACTCGCGTGCCAGCAGGTAGAGCGCCGGAATGGTCAACCCGCCCAGGAGGACGCTCAACGCCCGCAGTCCGGCCAGATTGCGCCCCAGCAGTGCGACCAACCCCGCCTGCCCGTAGGAAAACAGGAATGGGAACGATGCCGATGTCGGCATGGGAACCAGCAACTTGACATCGGGAAACGTCCGGAAATACGTCGCGCCAAGCGCAAAATGCCCCTCATCGACCATCACCCGCACGGCGCGTCCCAGGTCAAGCGTCCGCAAACCAACGGCCAGCCCCGCCAGCGCCAGCACGAAGGCGAACTCGCGCCAGGCCACACGCGGGCGCACGACCCCGCCCAGCCCCACCCCCACACACAGCACCCCGCCCAACAGCAGCGCAAACTGGACGTGGTGCGACATGGCCCTTAGCGATTCGACCCCGGCCAGCCCCCCGTTGGCCTCCGACACGGCGAAAAGAAACAGCATCCCCGGCAGCACCCACAGCCAGGACCAGCCCCCGCCCTGTCGTTGCTCCTGGGGCCGGGCCAACTCCGCCCGGAATGAGCGATCACGCAAGAGCCACAAAGCGAGCAGGTACGCCAGCGCCCCAACGCCAAACAACCAGGGGGCGAACGGCTCGTAATAGTCTTTGGGGCCGGGCGTGGGCCGGTAGTGCACCAGGCTTTCGATCTGGGGCCGGAAGCCGGCGGCGCTGCCGATCATGCAGGCGACGGCGAGGACGACCAGCGCCCGCCCCACCGGACCGCGCCACCGCGCGAGCAACGCCAGCCGGGGCACGCCTGGCCACTTAAGCCGGGTTTGCGAACGGTTGTGGGCCATCCTTCCCTTGCTCCTGGCAACCTGCGACCGGCTGCGATCCTAGTGCGAAAGCCCGCGGGCGTCAATTGGTCAGAGTTGGCGGGGATGTTTCGCCATCGCGGCGCTTGCGAGTCAGGGCACGGTTAGTGGTACAATACACCTCGTGCCGGATGCTGCACGAGAGGAGGGAGCCGCATCATGTTTGAGGGTTGTGGAGGGTGTTGCCTGTCGGTGATCGTGATCCCGTTGCTGTGCGTGGCGCTGGTCGCCTGCGTCGCCATCTACGTGGTGACCAACGCCCCGGACGAGCCGCTGGCGGGCAATTTCACCGCCAGCGCAGCGGAAGCAGCCGCCTTCGACCGCGTGATCACCAATGCAACCAACCAGGCAAGCTCCCAGGGCTGGTGGGCGATCAAGTTTACCGAGCGTGAGTTTTCGTCGTGGATGGCCCTCGAAGGCGAAGCGCTCGCCGAGGAACACGATCGCTTTTATCCCTTCAAGAACGTGCAGGTCGGGCTGGATGACGGGCAAATTACGTTCTACGCCGAGATTGACTTGCGGGCCTACGATCTCCCGCTCGAAGTCGTGGTGGCTCCCCAGGTGAACACCGACGGCCAGATCGCGTTTGACATCACCGACGTCAACGTGAGCGGCATCAAAGCGCCGGACGTCGTGCTCGAAACGATCACGGACCAGTTGCAGGACGCGCTGATCCAGCCGTTTGACGACCTGCCGGGCAACTACTTCATCTATCCGCAAACACTCATCATTGACAACGGCACATTCGAGGTTCAGGGCGCGATCCGCCCCTGAGCCGCTGGGTGGGACTATTTTTCGAAAACCGAAAGGATGCACACTATGCCCATTCTCGTCACGGGCGGCGCAGGATTCATCGGCAGCCATTTAACAAAGGCATTACTGGCGCGTGGGGAGACCGTCGTCGCCATCGACAACTTCAATGACTACTACGACCCGGCCATCAAACGGAGAAATGCGGCTGAACTGGCGCAGCACCCGGCCTTCACGATGGTCGAGGGTGATATTCGTGATGAGGCCATCGTTGATGAGCTGTTCGCCGGGCACGATATTCGCCGGGTAGCGCACCTGGCTGCCATGGCCGGTGTCCGCGAGAGTATGAAGCAGCCCCGCCTGTATTACGAAGTGAACCTGACAGGCACTTTCAACCTGCTGGAAGCGGCGGTGCGCCACAACATCGAGGTATTCGTCCTGGCGTCCACCTCATCGGTGTATGGCAAGACGCAGCGCCTGCCGTTCAACGAGAAAGACGCCGCCGACCGGCCGCTGGCCGCCTACCCCGCCAGCAAACGCGCCGCCGAATTGCTGGCCCATACGTACCATCACCTGCACAACCTCAACGTGACAGCCCTGCGCTTCTTTAACGTCTACGGCCCGGCGGGACGCCCCGACATGATGCCTATGCGCGTCATGCACGCGGTGTTGGACGGGACGGAAATCCCCGTTTTCAACGGGGGCGATATCCACCGCGACTGGACGTACATCGACGACACCGTGACCGGCGTCATGGCGGCGCTGGATCGCCCGTTGGGATATGAGGTCATCAACCTGGGCGTGGGCGCGCCGATCTCGCTGAGCGAGTTCATCGACACTATCGAGTCGCTGGCGGGGCGCAAGCTGAACACGCGCACCGTCCCCACCCCGCCCAGCGATCCGCCGATCACCTACTGCGACAACGGCAAGGCCCGCCGCCTGCTCGATTTTGCACCGGCAACCACCGTACAGGAAGGATTGGCGCGCACGTGGGCATGGTTCAAGGCGTGGAAGATAGAAAGCGGCGAGTGGCCAAAATGAGCAGACCGGGCCCGCACACAGTCTCAGGCTTGACAAGGGGATAGGGGGACGATGACCACTTTGACTGTGATTCTTTCGGTGCTGACTGGCGTCTCCGCCGCGCTCACCATCGCGGCTAAATATCGCCGTTCGACGTGGATGGAGTACTCCTTCAAACCGCTAACCACCTGTTTGATCATCGTGATTGCGCTGCTGGCTACCGACCCTGTGTCCACCCAATATAAGGCGCTCATTGTATTGGGACTGGTGGCGTCGCTGGCGGGGGATGTCTTCTTGATGCTGCCGGATCGCTTCTTGCCCGGCCTGGTGAGTTTTCTCGTCGCCCACCTATTGTACATTGCCGCCTTTGTCACGGCTGACTATGGCACGGCCCCCTTGTGGTTCATCATCCCGTTCGTGTTCTACGGGGCGCTGATGCTGCGCATCCTGTGGGCGCACCTGGGAACCATGCGCGGCCCGGTGATCGTTTACATGGCCGTGATCCTGCTCATGGGCTGGATGGCCGCGAACCGCTGGATCGAAACCGACCAATTCAGCGCGCTGCTGGCGCTGGTGGGTGCTTACTTTTTCATCGCCTCCGATTCGGTGCTGGCCATCGAGCGATTCCGGGGCACATGGCGCACCGCGCAGTTCTGGGTGCTGAGCACCTATTTCGTGGCCCAGTGGTTGATCGCGCTGTCAGTACACCGGTAGCGAACCACTGCGCCACAACTTACGCCAGGCGTCCGTGCGCCCGTAACGTCTTGAGCGCCTCAAGCGTCAGATGCCCTTTCCATTCTTGCGCCGCCACCGGCCACGTTTCCGGATACAGGTCGCCCCATGTCCAGTTGGGCGACCACGCGCCGTCGTCCCCCTGGCGCTCGATCAGGGCGTCGAGGTTGAGCGACACCGCATCGCCCAGCTCACCCATGAACGGTGAATCGGGCGTTCGCACCACCTTGAGCGGGTGCAGCACATAGCCTGCCCACGCCGCCGGTTTGCGCGGCACCAGGGATGCCACCATGCGCCGCCCCTTGCGCAGCAATCGCCGTGTGATGTCGTCCGGCAGCCCCGGCGTTTCCATGAGCCGGATGTAACACAAGAGATCATCATGCGACCCGCGAAATGCATCGTCCGACAGGCTCTCCATGTGCGCTACCACCGCGTCGAGCAACCCTTCCGGCAGATCGCCGGGAGCATACTGCACGAAATACCCGGCAATTTCCGGGCGCGGGTTGGACAGGCACGGGTCATCCCGGTACGTCCACCAGGGCGCGTGCGGGGCGTCATCGACATGTGGCGGAACAATCGGCCACGAGCGGACAGCGGCATCATACGTCTGCCGCAAGTAGTCCATCGCCCCTTGCACCAGCGCGTGACCGGCGGGCGCATCGAGTTCGCGCAGGATTTGCAGGGCGACCGTCGTCGCAATGACCGACGAATCAGGCAGGCGCAGGTCGGGTTCAAGCGCCTTCCCAAAACCGCCATCCGGATTCTGGTACGTGGCGAGCGCCTCGAACACGGCCTCCTGCGATCCATCCTGGAAGGCATGGGCATAGCGCGCCTGCTCCAACGGGCGCGCGTGCGCTGCGATGAACGCGACGGCGCGGGCCTGCGCCTCGGCTAAGAGCAAGAGCATCGAACACCTCCCCGGCCACATAATGAACTCCGTGTCAGCATACCATGCGCCCGCACCCGCAACAACCCTTGTGCACGAGAAGCCACCACCGCCGGGTTCCAAGCGCAGCAAGCAAAGTCCCCGCTGACACCCTGACCCCGGCGGGCGCAAAAGACAACCATTTTCGCGCTCCTGACGTGGCATTGCGGGAAACTCATTTGCTTATTGGTGAGTTTTTCAGTACGCTTCATATCACAGTGTAATTCTCTCGTGTCCAATGAGTGAGACCCCCATGGCAAGCGACGATCTCATCAACAAGAAACTGGGACAGGGACAATACGAAATCAAGTCCCTGTTGGGCCGGGGCGGCATGGCAATGGTCTACCTGGCACACCAGCCATCTATGAAGCGCGACGTTGCGATCAAAGTCATGACGCCAGAGCTGGCCGATGACGAGCAGTTTGTCACGCGGTTTAAAAACGAAGCGCAAGTCATCGCCCAATTGCAACACCCGCACATCCTGC
This sequence comes from uncultured Anaerolineaceae bacterium, assembly GCA_964611395.1. GTDB lineage: Bacteria > Chloroflexota > Anaerolineae > Aggregatilineales > Aggregatilineaceae > CAZSXY01. The sequence continues at coordinate 22,798 of CAZSXY010000025.1, forward strand.
CAGTGATCGATTTTGGACGCGAAGGCAAAAACATCTATATCGTCATGCGCCTGGTACGCGGTGGCACGCTGGATGACCGCCTGGCCTCTGGCCCGCTCCCGCTGCGGCTGGCGAGCCGGATGCTGGGGCAGATCGCCAGCGCGCTGGCGTTTGCGCACGAACAGGGCATCATCCACCGCGATCTCAAGCCCAACAACGTGCTGCTCGACGAGCGCCACAACGCGTACCTGACCGACTTCGGCATCGCCAAGATGCTCGCCGGAACCGCCAAGCTCACGGCAACGGGGCATATTCTGGGCACGCCCGCCTATATGGCCCCGGAGCAGTGGCGCGGCGAGCCGGTGGACGCCCGCACCGACATCTACGCGCTGGGGGTCATGCTCTACGAAATGGTGGTGGGACGGTTGCCTTTCGAGGGCGACACGCCGTATACGTTGATGTACAAACATTTCAACGATGCGCCGCCCCCGCCACGCGAAGCCAATCCCGATCTTGATCCTTCCATCGAAGCGGTGATCCTGCAGGCGCTTGCCAAGGAAGCCGACGCGCGGTACCAATCCGCTGAGGCCATGGCCGAGGACTTCGCCAATGCCGTACGCGGGTTGCCCACCAGCGTAGGCCAGCCTCCCCCACCCGGCCTCGAACGGACGGTGATTGGCGACGATGTCACGCCACCGGGCGGGCCGCCACCGCGCACCCCTGTGCCCGCGCCCCCGTCCCAGGAACCGCATGGCGCGGGGCACGATGCACCGCCATCGCCACCCGGTACGCCACCGCCCCCACCCACAGGCGGTGAACCCGGCGACTCGCAAAAAAAAGGCGGGATGAACCCATTAATCATCGGTGGGGCAGCGCTGGCAGTGATTGCCGCGATCGCGATCGTGGCGCTGCTGGCACTGGGAGGCGGCGGCGCGGCGGCAACCGCCACACCCAGCGATACACCGACGGCGACCCCCACCAACACGCCTGCGCCCACCGATACGCCGTCACCCACGGCGACGAACACGCCCCTGCCGACCGGTACACCCACCCCAACGGCCACCAACACGCCCCGACCGACAGCAACCCCGCGCACGACGCTCGCCACCGTGATCACGCAGCGGGCCAGCGTGCGGCGCGGCCCTGGCTTTGCCTACGACGTGATAACCACCCTGTCCCGCGAAGACGAACTCATTGTGTCAGGCGTTAGCGAAGACGACGCGTGGTATCAGGTGGTCATCGGCGGCGTGGCGGGAACCGGCTGGGTCTCGGCGGAGAATGTGACGATCTCTGGCAATACGAACATTCCGGTGGTGATCCTGCCGACAAACACGCCGACGCCGACGGATACGCCCACCACCACCCCAACCAACACGGCCACCCCAACCGAAACGCCGACGGCGACACCAACCGCCACGCCCACTAACACGCCGACACCGACCGAAACCCCGGTCGTCGCCGACCCGGCGTTATTCGTGCCAACCGAGTTCAGCCGCACCAACCTGAACGCGCTCAACCTCAGCCTGGAGTATCCCACCAATTGGACGACCCCCATCTATTTCGACAGTCTGGGATACGTCAGCCTGCACCCGCTCCCCGACCTGGACAACGACGTGTACCCCTGGATACGCATTGCGCGGGGCACGCCGCAAGAAATGCTCGACCGGCGTCTCACCGGTGACATCAGCAGCCCTGCAGCCGCCGTTGAGCACACATCCGGCCTGGTCACCGGCGCGCCCAGCCTGGTTGATGATTTTGCGCTCTCCACCTTCGTGCTGAACACACAGACCGCAAGCCACGATGGATGGGCCTGGGTGATCGTGGTCGGCGAAAATGACTGGGTCTACATCATTGCGCAAGTGCCGCGCGGCGATTATACCGGCGACTTCGCCCGCGACGCCCTCGACCGCATGGTTCGTAGCCTGGAAATCGACGGTGTGCCCCTCGAAGGTGGCCCCGCCCCCAGCGTCGATCCGGCGCTGTTTGTTCCCGACCGGTTCCGGCCTGTGACGTTGGAGACCGTCGGTCTGAGTCTCGACTATCCGGCCAACTGGCTCGATCCCTGGAATTTCGGCACCACATACTTCATGGCCCCGGTGGATTCAGATGATCCGCTGTCGAATGAATACCCGCAAATCGCGCTGGCACGCGGCACACCCGGCGATCTGGTCTCCGCTGGTATGACCACCTCCAGCGAGGACCTCGTCAGCGCGGTCGAAAACCCGTTCGGGGCCGAATTCAGCGGCCAGAGCGAGGTTGATACCACGCTCAACTTCCCGGCACGCCGGATTGACTTGCGCGAATCCGACCTGCACCTGTGGACCTGGGTGATCGAATTAGGCCCTGATGACTGGTTGCACATCATCGTGCTGGCACCGACCGGAGACCTTGACGAGGCCTTTGCCGCTGACGTGCTGTTCCCGATGCTGGAGTCTATGCGCATAGATGGCCGGCCTTTGGTTCGCGGCGCACAGGTTATCGTGGGGCCGGACAACACGCTGGAATTGACGGAACTGCCCATCCAATTGGGCGAATCGGTTCTCGACCGCTTTGATACGAATGCGAACGACTGGCGCTTTGCCAACATCATCGACGGGCAACTCGTCATCGAAGCGCCGGAGCTTGACTTCCTGCGCTGGGCGTTCCCCTTTACACTGCTGGAAGGCGATCCGGCCTTCTATGCGCAGGCCACCGGACAGCTCATCAGCGACACCAACTACTACCAATACGGGCTGGCCTTCCGCGTCGAAGATAGCAGCAACTTCTACTTCTACATCATCGATCACAACCAGCAATATGCCCTGTACAGCATTGACGACTCCGAGTTCGTCGAACTCATCCCGCCCACCATTGACGGATCGATCCGCCTGGGGCGCAACAATCCGAACACATTCGGCGTGCTGGTCATGGGCGACTACATTGAGATTTACCTGAACGGCGAATTGAAAGACGCGGTCGTGAACAGCGCCCACAAACAGGGCGGCGCGCGCGTCGCGTCGTACACATATGTGGACGCCAACACGCCGGTGGTGGCCGCGTTTGATGATTATGCCTACCTGGAATTGCGCATCACCAGCGACCCGGTTCTGGTCGAACGGCACACAGCCGCCATCGGCACTGTGCAGCACATCACCGCCAACATTCTGGCCAACGGGCGACCCGACGCCGCGCCACTCACCACGCTGATCTCCGGGCACGCGTTTGTTGCCCTGGCCCGCACAGCAGATAACCAGTACATCTACGGGTACGGGCGCGGCACGACCGGCTGGCTACCGGCCAGCGTCCTGGAACTGACCCGTGACGGCGAGCCGATTCCGATCAACTCGCTGCCCATCCTCGATCCGGCGGCGCAAGGCGTCGTGGTCGCGGCCTGGCCGGTCACCTGGCCGGACGAGACCACCAGACAGCCCGCAGCGACTCCGACGGCACTGCCGGACGGCGTGGCGCTGCTTGCTTATGGCCAGACGGTGCAAGTCCCTATTACAGGGGATAAGGCCGCCACCTGGGTCTTCAACGGGCTGGCCGGTGATGTGGTGAGCATTACAGTTGACGCCGGGGCAAATGCGGCGCTGGACACCGCGATGGCGCTGCTGGATCCGTCAGGCGCGGTGCTGGCCGAAGATGATGACAGCGGGCGCGGACTTAACCCCATGCTGAGGTCAATCACGCTGCCGCAAACGGGCCTGTACAGCATCGAGATTACGAGCATTGCTGGCGAGGGAACCGTATCGCTGACACTGGAAAAGTCCAACTAAGACACGTTGACAACGACTCACAACACCAGGGGGACGCAGGCCTTTCGCGTGCGTCCCTTTCCTGTCAAAAGGGGCGGCACTTTTGGACGCCAGAGCGCTATAATTGAATCAGGTTCAGCACTCACAAAGGATGGTCGCTGATGGACGCTGAAGAACACAAACTACCGGATGAAGAACCCATTGAGTCGCCGCAATCCACTGCCGAAGCACACGCGGGTGACGCTCCTGCGGAAGACGCGCCGGACAGCACCGCGCCGGATGTCGCCGCAACATTCACGGAAGACGAAACGCTCACCCTGGACACGCCGGACGACGCCGTAGAAGCTGTCGCCAGCACGGAAGCGCAGGCGCTCGCCGGTGATGAGGAGCCAGCAAGCACCGCGCCCGACACCGGTGACGAAACACCAGACGAAGCGCCCGGCCCGGTATCTGCCGCGCCGCCGCGCGTGCTGGCGGAAACGCCGGTTGGCGGCGTATTGAAAGCGCCCGCTGCCCTGCCGCCTGAGGCGGACACGTCGCACGAACAGGTGGCCGAACCGCCCGCAGAACCCGATACGCCACACGTGGAGGCCGCCCCGGAACCGGAGGAGGACACCGAACCGCCTGCCCCTGCAATTGCGGGTGACGCCGAAACCGAACGCGACGAACTGCCCCACGAGCGCACCGCAACCGAAGCGCCTGTCGCCGAGGATGCGTTGCCGGAAGACAGCGAAGATAGTGAGGAACTCGTGGCGGAGCAGGCCCCGTCGTTTGTGCGCACCCTGGAAACGCTGCCGGAATCCGAAGGCGTGGCAGAGGAAACCGGCCCGCCGCCGGACACGCTCAAAACGCCGAAGGAATGGGAGGGCGACCTGTCACCGGAACTCGCCGCCGTGTTGTTCAGTTCGCCGCGCAGCGAGGCCGCGCAGGAAGCACCGGCAATCGACAGGCCGCTCGCCAGCGCGACGGAGGCAGCGGTCGTCACGCCGCCGGTCGCCGAGGAGCCACCCGTCGGGCCGATTCTGCTAAAGGAACCAGGCGATGCTCGCACTTTGCGCATCACGGCGCAGGGACGCAGCGCCCCCGCACCGGAGGCCGCCATCGCCGGAAAAGTGCGGTATACGCGGGTCGAGGAACCCCTGAAAAACGACGCGGGGCAACGTGTTACCGAGCGCTGGGTCTATTTCAAGCCAGACTACCCGGCGCTGGAAGGGCGGTTGGTGCGCGAAGTGCGCAGCGAGGAAATCAGCTATAGCGACGGGTCGTGGTTGTGGCGCTACGAGCGGCGCTACGCCGACCGGGGACGCGACCGGCGCGAAGTGCGGGCCAACGCCGACCGCACCTATCTTGAGCGCGTCGACGAAGTCTCAAAACTCGATCCGGAAAGCGGCAAGCGGCAGCAGCTCAAAGAAGAAGCGGCCATGATCTTCGCCCCGCCGATCAGGGAAGAAAAGCGCGGTCTGCTTGCCAGCCTGCTAGGACGTGACAACGACGAACCAGCCGGTGAAGATGTCTGGCGCGAGGCCACGCCATCCGACATGAAGCAAGCACGCAAGGATGGCGGGCAAGCCTTCAAGCGCGGCTTCCTGGCGTCCCTGTTCCGCTAGAGCCTGTTATGCAACAGCGAGGGGTGTGCGGCGTGCACACCCCCCTGCATATAGTCCCACCCGCTTTAGCGAAAGGCGTGAGTCAGTTTACGTCATGCCATCGGCCAGCATACGCGCGACCTGCGCGCAGTATACATCAAACACGGCGCGATGCAAACGGCTGCGCAAAGGATCATCGAGATAGAGCGCGCCAATCACCTGCCCATTGATTCGCAACGGCCCGCACAACACGGGGCCAAGACGCTCGCCACGGTTGCGCACGAAAAGTTGCGATTCACCGCTCTGCAACGCGAGAAGCAAGGCGCGGCGATCGGGATCAATCTCGGTGTGGGCGACAAAACGCCCGCTCCGATCGCGCCCGGTGATGTAGCGCATGCGCCCCCGCTCATCATAGCGCACCACAAACCCAAACCGGGCATGGAACTGATCCAGCACCCGCATCACCAGCGCATCCAGGCGTGACCCACGCCCTGGAACGTGCCCCTCACCGGCAACCAGCGGCACATGCTCATGACGCGCCCGCGATTCGCCGGGGCCGGGCGGGGGAGCCTCATCGCGCTGAGTGGGAACCTCGCGTGGTTCATAGTCGATATACGGGCGATGAACCGGTTCGCGGCGATGGTGCTCCAGCGCATCCGGTCGCTTCAGAAACGTGATCAGACGCTGGACGATAGTCCTGGTCGACATGCTGCTCCCCTGGCGGCGCACGACCCCCATCCTGCGCCACATCCTACTTTGCAGTATAGCATCTGAACCGGCGCGGCTGAATGGCACCCCGATACTATTTCCAGGGGAGAACACGCGGCGCACAAGGCTGCGCGGACGGCGTGCGAACAATGACCGCCGCCGTCTGCATCGCGCGTATCGCGGGCTGGTTTATAATGGGGGTAAGCACACTGAAAGGTGGTGGCAGCCGTGAAACTATCACCCCAAATGCGAAACGCTTTGCTGGCGCTGGACGCGCTGGCATTGTCCGGCGTGGTGGTGTTCAGCGTGCTATCCGCACTTGAGCGCGACGAAAGCGTCTACGTCATCGGCCAGATCATCTGCGTGGTGATCGTCCTGGGCAGCGTGTTGCTGCTGCACCGCGACCACCAGTTCCCTGGAGGCGCATAACACACCCAGGGATATGCCGGGGCGGAGCACATCCCTGGGGAACAGCCTATCTCGTTTGCGTGCGCGGGCCGGTCATTGCATGGCTGCGCCGAGCGTCGAGCACGCCGGACAACCACCACCGGGCCGCACGATCGCATAACCCGCTTGCGGGTCCGCGCCGTAGCCGGTGAAATCCACGTTCCACACGATCATCAGGCGAACCTTGCCGCTGCCACGCGATAACTGCGCGGCCCGGCCCAACCATTGGGCTTGCTGGGCGACGGTCACGTTACCAGCCCAGCCAAAGCCTGCCGGAAGCGCTCCAAACCCTTCCGGTGACAGGTAACCCAGCTCGGTGAAGCACAACGGCTTCGCGCCGCCAAATGCGTTCCAGTAGGTGTTGACCATGCCCCAGTAGTAGCGGGTGTAGTAGTTGTCACCACGCGGATCGCCGCTTGTCTGGTCTGGCGAAACGATGCCTTCGTTGTAGTGCACCCCCAGGCAGTCCATGTAGCTCGCTGCGCCTGCCGCCGCCATGCCGCGAATGTAACGATCATCGTTCCATACGCGGTCGGTTCCAAAGGCCCCTTCCGCGCCGGTTGGCGCGGGTGCGCCACTGATGACCATCACGCTGGGGTTGGCCCCCTTGATGGCATTGTAGGCTTTCGCCAGCATCTGGGTGTAGGTGTTGGGATTGATCTGCCCTCTGGGCCACTCGCGGTCGAGATTCTGCTCGTTCCAGACTTCGATCGCATCCGGCCCAAGCGCCGCGACCCCCGCCAGGAACCCCGCGTACTGATCCTGATACGCTGCGCCGCCAGCACCAAGCTGTGCCGGATCGCCAACGATGCCCAGCAAAATGCGGAAGCCCTGGCTATGCGCCTGGTTGATGGCTCCGGCGGCAATTTCCGGCGGATCGCCGAGGTTGTAGCGAATCTGCCGCTTGACCCAGGTCATGCCCGCCTGCCGCATCAGGTCCGGATAGGCAAAGCTCTCAACGTGTCCGCCGAGTTCAAACGCCCCGGTCGGGGATGGCTGCGGCTGGGGTTGTGGTTGCGGCTGTGGCTGCGGCTGGGGTTGGGGCTGCGGTTGCGGCGCGGGAACCGTGCCACCGGGAATGTTGAGCACCTGCCCCACATAAATCAGGTTCGGGTTGACGATGTTGTTCGCCTGCACCAGCGCCGTCACCGTCGTGCCGAAACGCGCGGCAATGCGCGATAGGTTATCACCCCCCACTACGGTATATGTCTGCGGGGCAGGCTGCGGCGGGGGTGCGGTCGTAGGCTGCGGCTGGGGCTGGGGTTGCGGTTGTGGCTGCGGTGCGGTGGCATCCGGGATCACCAGCACCTGCCCAACGTAGATCAGGTTCGGGTTGGCGATGTTATTTGCCGCCGCGAGCGCCGGCCATGTCGTACTGTAGCGCAACGCGATGCGGTAAAGATTCTCGCCCGGCTGAACCGTGTGGGTTGTCCCGCCGCCCTGCGCCAGCACCGTCTGACCGGGCTGAATCATCAGAGAGGCCAGGACCACGATAAGAAGACCCAAGACTATCCATCGAAAACGCATAGTGAAAGCTCCCTGGCTCAGATAGTTTTCAACGCCTTTCTACCATAATATTAAATTCTGAGAATTGCACAACCCATTCCTAACGCATTTTGAATAACGTTCTAACAGCCGCCTGCTTGACAAATCCCTGGCGCCTCATATACTTGATAAGTATTATTATAATAGAATCATTGTGATCTTGCAGAAAGTACTCGAATGTTCAAAATGCTGCGCCTGGTCGTCCTGGCAGGAATGCTACTGCTGGCGTGCTCGCCGGATGACCTGCCTTATACGTTTGGCGACCTGCCCCAGGGGGACCGTGGACGCGGGGCGGCGCTTTTCACGCAAGCGATCAACGGCGCGCCCGCCTGTTCCAACTGCCACGCCACCGATGCGAGTCGCTCGACCGGGCCATCGCTGGCAGGCTATGCGAGTGCCGCCGCAAACCGCGTGAACAACCAATCCGTCGCAGAATATACGTTCCTCAGTATCGTGCGCCCGGCCCGGCATGTCGTGCGCGGGTACTCCAACGTCATGTATAGCCAGTATGCCGACAAACTCAGCCAGCAGGAAGTCGCCGATCTGATCGCGTTCCTGCTCAATCTATCTTAGCACAAGGGGGATTTTCATGGACGCACTCATGATCGCACTACGACTCGTTCACATTTTCGCCGGAATCTTCTGGGCCGGATCGGGCCTGTTTTTGCTCATCGTGCTCATGCCCGCCATGGACGTCATGGGGCAAGAGGGCAACCGCTTCCGCCAGGGATTCGTCGCCAAATCGCGCTTCAACAAAGCCATGCCCATCGCCTCATTGCTGACAACAGTCGCCGGGCTATGGTTATTTGTGCGCGTGTCCGACGAATTCAACAGCGATTGGATGTCATCCGATGGCGGAATCATGCTGAGCATCGGCAGTCTGGCCGGTTTGCTCGCTTTTGGGCACGGCGCGAGCGTCACCGGCCCAACCTTCCAGAAAATGGCCGATCTCATCAACGCGATTGAGGCCCAGGGCAGCCCTCCCACGGACGAGCAAATCGCCGAATTACAGCAACTGGGACAAAAGAGCCACATTCACGGCAGGATCAGCGTGGCCCTGATGGTTATCGCCATCATCGGCATGTCCGCCGCGCGGTATATGTAGCTTAACGCCCGACCGTTTCACCCGCATAGCGGAACATCTCGCGCACGGCAGCCAGATTCAACCCATCGAAGATGCTGTTGCACGAAGCGAGCATATAACCGCCGCCCGGCGCGCCCTGATCGATGCAGCGATCGATCTCGCGCCGGACGGCGTCCAGGTCGTCGCCGAGCAAGACGCCAACATCGACGTTGCCGATCAACACCAGGTCGCGCCCGAATTCGCGCTTGATCGCGGCTAAATCCATCCCGGCAGCCGGTTCCAGACCATGCACGCCAGCGAACCCGGCCTCAATGGCCAGCGGCAGCAGCGGCGCGATATTGCCATCACTGTGCCAGATCACCGGCGCGTCGAGCGCCTCGACAATGCGACGGTGATAGGGCCACACGAACTCCCGGAACATGGCGACCGACATCATCGGGCCGCTGCGGAAGGCCACATCGTCACCGAGAACGAGCACTTCCGCCCCCAGGTCGAGCGCCCGCCGGTAGTGGGCAATGCACCACGCGGTGCGCACGTCCAACACGCGGTGCACAAACGCCGGATCTTCGAACAGGCGCACGAAGAAACGCTCAAATCCCATCGCCATGTACGCTGCCGTCATCGGGCCGATGTGCGTCCCGTAGATCAGGCAATGGTCGGGGTAACGGCGGCGGGTGGCGGCAGCCTGTCCCGCGTCGAACAGGCGGTCGAGATACGCCAACGGCGGGCTGTAGCGGCGCAGGTCGTCTTCCGTATCCACCACGCCGGAAACATACATCCCGCCCTGCCAGACTCGCCCCCACGCGTCCACGCCATCGCGCCAGGCGTTGCTCTCCGGCGGATTGATCGACGGCAGCATCACGCAGTCCTGCCCCTGATCCACGTATGCCTGCTGCGGATCGTCACCGCCTAACTCAGTGAGAAACGCATCGATCCATATCTCAAAACGCGGCACGCGATCCGGTTCTTCATGGTTGAGCGCCGCCAGGACGCGTTCGCGGGGGTTCATGAGCACTTCCCTTCAGCGATCTGGAGCCACGTCCCCACCATAAAACAAACGCTCACGACTGGCAACCCGGCGCGGATCGGTTGCGCCCGCGCGCCCCCTGCGCTACAGTTCGCAGCACGAAGCCAGGCGCAGCCCCAGGAAGGAGCGATATGCAACCTCACCTGACGTTCATTCAGATCACCGATACCCACGTCGGCCCCACGCGCGACTTCGACTATTACGGCTACCGCCCGATCCGCTGCCTGGAGCGCGTGGTCAGCCTGATCAACGACCTGCCGCAGCAGCCAGATTTCGTGGTGCACACCGGCGATCTCATCGCCGACCGCAGCGCCGAAGCCACCCTGCTCGCCGTCGATGCGCTCTCCCGGCTGCGCGCCCCGCTGTACGTGGTCAACGGCAACCACGACGACCGCGCCCTGCTGCGGAAAATGCTCGATGCGCCGCACGCCCCCGACGGTAACCCCGACGGGCCGCTTGATTACACGTTCGAGGTCAAGGGCGAGCGCTTCCTGGTGCTGGACGGGCACACGCCCGACGTGCCCGATCCGCTCGGCAAGCTCAGCGCGGCGCAGATCGAGCAAGCCCGCGCGGAAGCCGCGTCAGGCGGATCGCCGCTGACGGTGCTGTTGCATTACCCCCCATTCCGCATGGGATCGCCCTGGCTGGACGAGAACATGCTGCTGGTCAACGGCGAGGCGCTGCACGAAGCCCTGCTCCCGGCCCGCGACCGGCTGCGCGGCGTGTTCTGCGGCCACCTGCACCGCAGTTGCCAGATCACGCGCGACGGCATCACCTACTTCTGCGGGCCGAGCGCGTCTGCCGGGTATGCCTGGCGGCCCTGGGATGAAACGCCGCAGGTCGATCACGACTACCCGCCCGCCTATTCGGTCGTGCAGTATTTCGAAACGCACGTCATCACGCACCAGTACACCTTTCCGCGCCCGTAAGTGAAAGGATTCGGTCATGCGCCATCCTCGTGTGATATCGCTCAGCATCCTGGCCGCCCTGATCGGGTTGTTTGCCGGGCTTGTCGCGGGCATGGCGTTGAGCGTTTCGACCGGCGTCACGTCGTCGCAGGATGCGCCCATCGCGACGCTTGCGCCGGTCGCCACGCTCGCCCCGCCCCCTGCCGAGTACCTGGCCCTGCTCGACGCCGAAGAAGCCGCCGTGTCGTATATCTACGAGCAGGCCGGGCCGTCGGTCGTGCACATCACCAGCCGCACCGCGGTTTTTGACTTCTGGCGCGGGGTCGTCCCCCAGGAAGGCACCGGCTCCGGTTTCGTCTACGACACCAACGGGCACATCGTCACCAACAACCATGTCGTCGAGGATGCCCAGGAAATCGAAGTCGTGCTGGTCGATGGCACGGCATTGCCTGCCGAGGTCGTCGGAACCGACGCCTATTACGACCTCGCCGTGATTCGCGTGGACGCGGCGCAGCTCAACATGCCGCCCTTGCCGCTGGGCAACGCCGACACGCTGCGTGTGGGCCAGCGCGTGCTGGCTATCGGCAACCCCTTCGGGCTGGATCGCACGCTGACCACCGGCGTGATCAGCGCCCTCGACCGCACCATCGAGTCGGAAAGCGGTTCGGTGGTCGGCAACGTGATCCAGACCGACGCGGCGATCAACCCCGGCAACTCCGGCGGGCCGCTACTGAACTCACGCGGGCAGGTCATCGGCGTGAACACGGCGATCCGGTCGCCTTCGGGCGGGTCGGTGGGCATCGGCTTCGCCGTGCCGATCAGCGCCGTGCAGCGCGTCATCCCCGATCTGATCGCGCATGGCTACTACCGCCACCCGTCGTTGCGCGTCCAGGTGCGCGAGCTGGGCTACGAAGTGCGCCCCGCCCCTGACGGCCCGCAGCGCGGCCTGCTGATCGTCAACCTTGACCCGAACGGCCCGGCAGGAATCGCGGGATTACAAGCGGCTGAAGCCCGGCGGCAGGGCTTCCGGACGGTGTTCGTGGGCGGGGACATCTTGCTGGCGATCAACGACCAGCCGCTCGCCACGCGCGACGATCTCACCCTCTACCTGGAGAAATACACGCTGCCCGGCGACACGGTGACGATCACGTTCGACCGGCAGGGCGAAACGCAGACGGTCGAGGTGGTGATCGGGGAAATTTACTGAGGGTAAAGTGATCAGTAATCAGTGATCGGTGATCAGTTGAGGGGAAGCCCGTGTGAGCTTCCCCGCACCTGATCTATCCCTGAGGTCCTTCAAAGTGGCCAATGGCCGAGCAACTGAAGTCCATGGTCAACGTCGTGATTCGGTCTGTACCGGATGCGCCGGGGCACGTACCCCCCCAGTAAAGAAAACGGGGTGGCGCAGTTGTGTACCCACCCTGGTCCGGAATGCCCACAATGGTCACCGGCGTCCCCGGCAGGTAGCCGTTCTCACAATTCGGCGGGGTTCGCACTGCGACCGTGCCCGGACCGACGGCACTCGTCGAGAGGAAGTAGCACCCATCATCCGGCTGGCCGCACGTTCGTGGATCCCACACGCACTGGCCGTCCGGCGCGGTCACGCACTCGCTGGCAGGATGCCCGCACGTATCACACGATCCGCACGGCCCCCAGCCCGGCGTGCGCTGAGGCGGAGGCGGCGTGCCAGGCACAAGCGGCGGCACGTCTGCCGGTGGGACGCCGGGGCAGTCGCCGATCTCGTCCACGTCT